>CAZWDH010000005.1:0-49961 GCA_964632865.1 uncultured Nitrospiraceae bacterium | reverse complement strand
GACTGACGACGCGGATACCGATGCCCCCCCAGCCCCATTGGATTCGTATGCGGCTCGCGCAATTCCGAAGTCGGTCAAGTGCACCGTGCCATCAAGACTAACGAGCAGGTTGCTCGGCTTGAGATCGCCATGCACGACGTCCCTACCATGGCATGCGTGAAGCGCCCTCAAGGCCTGCGCAAGCAACTGAGCGGTATGAGTGGGAGATAGCGTTCGCCCGGCGATGATCGCTGAGAGTGGTGCGCCCTCGATGAACTCCATTTCCAAATAGACGTCACCCTCGCCTTCGTGAATGTTGTACACGCGAACTACGTTCTCGTGCTCCACTCGTGCCGCAAGCCGTGCCTCCCGAAGGAGAAGGTCGCGCAACTCTTCTCGGGCCGTCAGATGAGGATGCAGCGCCTTTATGGCCACCCGCCGGTCCAACCGCCGGTCGCGCGCCTCGTACACGACGCCCATTCCGCCGGAACCAACCACGCGGATAAACTCATGATCCGGCAGGGATATCCTGGTTTCGTCCATTCTTATACTTCCCGAGGCACTACACGTCGAGAGCTATCCTTACAAATTCTTGTAATAATTACAACAAGAACTTGAAATCATGCCCTCAACCACACTGACCCGCGGCTTCGTGCAATCGCCGCAATCTCTACGTCAAGCCACTAATACCAATACCGTTACAGCAACCCCAAGCGTAACCCGCACGAATTGGCCCGATTCATGCTCATAGACCGATGGTTGCGGGAGACGATACCCAGCTGCACCAACGCCGGGGACCGTTGCCAGACCGCCATCCAGAGACCGCTGGCCTGGAACTCGGGCAACGCTGGCTCAGTATTTTGGCACCGTCACGGCATCGCGCAGAATCCGGCGCCACAGAACAGATCGCCCAGCGCCATTCCCGCACGCAGGAACGGGTGAGAACGTACAACGCAGGACCGATTACTTCGAGGAAACGCACAAATGAAAACACGGAAGTCAAGAATGATGATGGGTTTCGAGTTCTTCACCGGGGGCCTCCACACTCGCCCCATCGCGCTCTTGGCCTTAGTGCTGCTGCATTGCTTCGCGGAGTTCAACACGCACGCGGACCTCTTTGAGGACGCCAAAGAATACCTTGAGGATGATTTGGGGGATGCTGCGGAAGCTATCCGGGAAATCTTCAGGCCGCAAGACGACGACATCATATTTGTCGGCGGACCCCCAGACGAAGGTTCCGTACCGATCATCGCCAAGCCGAACGGGAGGCAGTGTAAGCGAGCTTCCTCGGACTTCTTCTTCCGCCCGCAACAAACCTACAACGGTACTCTGCTGAATTTTTCTGTAACGGGGACCTGCAGAAACGGTTGCGTACGCTATCGTTGGATTATTGAGAAGTATAATCCCGCACTTGCCGACAACGGCGACGACCCTTGGGAAGGGTTCGCAGTAGAGGAGACGGAAATATCGAGCATCAATATCGATGGATTTCCAAACGACGGTTCGCTCTTCCGCGTTAAGCTTCTCCAGCGGGATTACTACTGGGATGTTGAGGGGCATTCCGATTGGACTCAGGCGAAGCCAACCCCCTGCTATTTCTTCAATGGCCGCCCGGCGAATCCTCCCAACATTCCCACATTGGTTGCCCCGGAAATACCTCAAGATGGACGAGTCCGATTCAATTGGGTGGATTTCATTGTGCAGAATCCGGTTCACGAGATAAATCATCCCGACCTGAAGTATCGAGTCGAAGTTTACCGCGTAATCAATATCGATTCGAAAGACCCGGAACCGGACACAGAGTGGGTCGCGAATGTTGATTCCATTGCCGCCACGGACCGTGGAGCAGAGCCGCCGGTAGGGAAAAACGCGTCCCCCTACTTTCTTCCGAACGAAGACGGTGTCTATCTTTGGCGCGCGTTGGCCACCTACGAAGATGATTTTTCAAGCAGTGCCAAGGTCGCCACGTCGGAATTTCGTAGACTGAAGGTTACGGGACGGCCATTTGAAGGCGACACCTTCGGGGCCAATCTGGGGAACGACCTCGACATCGCAAGCGTTGGTCCTGGGAACTATACCGCCGTTGCGGTCGCGCCCACCGACAGTTTTTTGAGCAATGACTATCGCGGCACCACCAACGTGTATGCACTAACCGACGCAGGGTGGAAACGGGTGCAGCAATTGCGACATCTAGCCGCCGTGGATCCCGCTTGGGTCAGCGCTTTTGAACCCAGCAACTTCGCCGATATTGCGTTGGACGATGAACGTATCGTTGTTGGCGTGAACCCCAAGAACGGATATACCGAATCTGGTCGCGGCGCGGCGATCGTCTATCACCGAAATCCTTCCAACGGCTTGTACGAAATGGAGGCAGTCCTGTACAGCGGAGACGGCGGTGATTTCTTCGGTGCCGGCGTCGATATCAGTGGTGATCGAATCGCGGTCGGTGCGCCGCAGAACGACGGCGACACAACCGGGGGTGACGGGAACTCGACCAGCGGAGAAGAAGGCGCCATCTTTATTTACGAACGTTCGGGAGCGAACACCTGGCAACTCCAACGTGGAGACCTGGTCGGCAATGGTGGTCGCGCCAATGGCGTGTGGCGCGAGGATCTTGGCGCGGATGTCGTGCTGTCTGGAGGGCGTCTCTTCGCGAGCGCGCGTATCCGGAATCAAGATGGTTTCGAAGGCGTTGGGGGATTCTATGAATGGCGGTACAGTGGCGGACTGTGGAGCCGCGAACCTACGCTATTGAGTCCCAATTGGTCTAATGAACGGTACTTCACGGAGCGCTTTGCCGTTCGCAAATTGGATCCCTTTTCTCCTGATACCGAGCGGACTATCTTCGTCAGTTCCAATTACGATAGTTCGCCCGAGAGAGTCTACGCATTCCGGCGAGATGAGGGAGCGATCTCGAGCGATTGGCTCGCCCAAGAACTGGCAATCCCGGATGAAGCAGCCGGTGGACCGATCCAAGACGCCGATTTTGGCTTAGGGATTGCGGTTTCAGGCAACACGCTTGCAGTGGGTGCGAGCAAGGATCATCCCAACGAGTCAGGGTCGGTGTATATCTACCGCCGCGTGGGCGGCGACTGGGTATTCCGAAACCGAATCAGCGAGCCGAATCTGCAGGATGGGGCGCGATTCGGCATCGACCTCGCGCTCGACGGCCCGCACTTGGTCGTGGGCGCATCGGGTGCAGATGCTGCCGGTGCGCCGGCGTCGACTGTGGGACGCGTCTATTTCTATGAGGTTGACGTAGTCCCCCCCGTGGCTGCGATTGTCGAAAGTGTGGGACCCAGAACGACCAACGAAGGCACAGTCGCCTTCGCGGTCAACTTCAGCGAACCCGTCGTGAACGTCGACGAAGACGATTTCATGCTGGAGATATCCGGGCCTATCGATACGAATGGAGCCATAACAAGTCTGGATCGTATGGACGTGCCGGGCTCGGATGCGCGTGACACCCGAACCTGGATCTACAACGTATCAGGCCTTTCGGGCAACGGTTTGCTGAGCCTCTCGCTACGGCCGGATCGCAACATTATGGATGTCGAAGATTTGTTCGGTAACCCGGTAGTCGGCTCCGCAAAAAGCGGGGTGGTTCTCGACAAACAGGCACCGGCCGTCAGCGATGCCTTCGTCGAACCGCAAACGGCTGCTGCGGGTGAGACCGTACGAATCGAGTTCACGGCATCGGAACTCATGGAGGAGTTCCCACAAATTGAAGTATTGGGCACGCCTATCGACCAAGATAGGATCGTGTACCTTGAGAACCGAATCGCCAATGGAAGCAAAACAACCTTCGCAAAACAGAGCGGGTTCACGGTTTCCTACGCCTACGAGTATACCGTTCAGCCGTCTGACCCGATTGGAGTCGCTCCAATCAGCGTGAAACTCGTAGATGATGCAGGGAACGAGACTACACAGTCCATTAGCGGTCTCCAGGTAGTGTCAAACGTGACACAAGCGCCCAACGTCGTTGGTCTCACCGAAGCGGAGGCTGAAGCGGCCATCATCAATGCAAACCTCGTGGCCGGAGCGATTACGCGACGCTGCGATGCCTCCGCTGCCGATGGACAGGTTCTCGAACAGAATCCGGCCGGCGGAAGCGAAGTGAGCAGGGGAAGTTCCGTAGCACTTGTGATCTCGTCCGGTCCTTGTCCCGAGCCACCAGCAGCGCCCACGAACGTTCGGGCGTCCAATGGGACCCACAACGACCGAATTCGGATTACATGGAACTCGGTACCGGGGGCCGAATCGTACGAAGTCTGGCGAAATGACAGGAGCAATGTGGGAACGGCCACCCTGCTGCAGAATGGGATCACGAATACGACTTACGACGATATGGATCTGGACACAAAGCGATCTGGTGCCATCGGAACAGGCGGCTTCACTGGCTTTTCCAATATTCTGCCGGGCGGCGCCTTCCTGGGATTGTCGCTTTTCGTGATGGGTCTATGGCCGCTTTCCACGCACCGTCCCCAGTTGGCCCGTGGACGCGTTGTACGCGCTTGTGCCGTATCAATGTGTCTAGTCGTCATGTCCACTTTCACCGGATGTCCAACTTCGACCCCCAGCGATCCGGATACGTTCTACTACTGGGTACGTGCCTCGAACGAGCATGGAACCAGCGAGTTCAGTGACTCGGACACCGGGTATGCCGACACAACGAAAAGTGACGTCAAGGACAATGCAGACCACGATGCTGGGCGCGGGTAAGACAACGTGACACTGAAGATGTGTAGCTTCATGCGTATCGCACGCGCGCCTTAGACGGAGCGTTGGACCAAACGATATGCTCCAGGAAGTACTTCGTAACCGTTGCCGAGCGCGCCGGCGATCACACGTTCTTGTGGTTGCCGTCGCAGAAGGGCGAGTTGCCGGAGTGTTTGCAAACGCAAATCGCGTAGCGCCGCTTCTCGGTAATGGTGAGTTCGACGGGCGAAAACTCGGTGCCTTTGTGGGAGCCGTCGCACCAGGGTTGGGTCTTCGAACGGCCGCATTGGCACCACCAGTAGGACCCGCAGTCGAGTTCGAGCACGGCGGGTTTGCGATCGGGAATTTCGGGTTCGGCCATGGATCTCTCCTCCCCTCTTTACGCTAGCGCGGAACAACTACACGGACCAGCACGGACGCAGCGGTGCTGGCTACAGCGTTACGGATACCTCGACGAGGCCAAGTTCTACTTTGCCTTCCTGCGCGTCAAAGGTCTCGATGTGGAGCATGCGCATCACGTCGTCGCGCGTCGTTTCGATGGCGCGGAGTACGTCCACGCTCCCCGCAATGGTGACCCCCTTGACGGGCGCTTTCATGCTGAGGTTCGACTCGGCCTTGGCTTTCCTGACTGCATCGATTACCGCGATCGTGGCATCGTAAGTTTCCGCCGCCACTGGCGCTGGAATCGATTCGAATTCGGAGAGCGACGGCCATGGACTCCGGTGGACGGAGCTGTGCAATCCGTCGTCCGCGCTGTAGCACCAGTGCCAGACCTCTTCTGCGAGGTACGGCAGAAACGGAGCGAGCATTCGAACCAGCGCGCGATGCACGAGGCGCAAGGCCGACGCCGCCGACAAGCGTCCTTCGGTCAGTTCTTCGTCGTAGGTTCGCGGTTTGGCGAGTTCGAGGAAGTTGTCGCAGAAGGTGCGCCAGAAGAAATCTTCGATCAACGACAAGGCCTGGGCGTAGTCGAACTGCTCGAAGGCCGCCGTCGCGCGCTCGATCATGGGGCGCAATTCCTGGATCACGGCACGGTCGGTCTCGGTGACAATTCTCTCCGGGCCCAGCAGCGCGGCGTCGATCCCTTCGAAGCGGCCGATGGCGAACTTGCTGGCGTTGAAGAGCTTCGTACAGAGTCGCTTGCCGACCTTGAACACCTGCTCGTCGTAGGCCGTATCGACGCCCAGCCGCGCGCGAGCGGCCCAGTAACGGACAGCGTCCGCACCGAACTGATCGATCAGAGGCTCGGGCGTAACAACGTTGCCCTGGCTCTTGGACATCTTCTTGCGGTCCGGATCGAGAATCCAGCCGCTGATGACGACGTTGCGCCAGGGAATCTCGTTCTCGTGCAGGTACGCCTTGACGATGGTGTAGAAGGCCCACGTGCGGATGATCTCATGGCTCTGCGGACGCACGTCCATCGGGAAAAGCTTGCCGTGCCGCTCCCCGTTCAGGAGCCAGTGCGTGGCGATCTGCGGGGTGAGGGAACTCGTGGCCCACGTGTCGAAGACATCCGGGTCGCCGGTGAAGCCGTTCGGCTCATCACGCTGTTCCTGCGTGTAGCCGGGCGGTACGTCGTCCAGAGGATCGATGGGAAGCGATTCCGCGCTCGGCACGATGCGTTCGTCGTAGAGGACACGGCCATCCGCATCGATCTTGTACCAGACCGGGATAGGCACGCCAAAAAACCGCTGGCGGCTCATGCACCAGTCCTGGTTGAGTCCTTCGACCCAGTGTTCGTAGCGAATCCCCATGTGCTTTGGATGCCATTGGATCTTACGTCCCTGGCCGACGAGCGCTTCCTTGTGATCGAGGATGCGCGTGAACCACTGGCGCGCGGGAATGAGTTCGAGCGGGCGATCGCCCTTCTCGAAGAACTTCACCGCGTGGGTGATGTCCTGGCTCGGACGATCGATGACACCGTCCGTCGTATTGGCGATCTCCACAATCCGTTTCTGAGCCTGCTTTACGTAGAGTCCCTGTATCTGGCCGTAGACTTCGTTGGCGGCGTCCGGGTTTATGCTTACGAAGAGATGCTCGGACCCCGGCGCACCGAAGCGCACTGGTAGGAGATGCCCGTCGCGATCCAGGACCTGTCGTATGGGCAGGCTATACTCGCGCACCCATTCCATGTCCGTCTGGTCGCCGAACGTACAGACCATGACGATACCAGTGCCCTTTTCGGGATCGGCTTTTGGGTCCGCCATAATGGGGACCGGTGCGTGGAACAGGGGCGTAACCGCATTCTTGCCCACGAGGTGGGTGTATCGTTCGTCGTCGGGATGGACCAGCACCGCGACGCACGCGGCGAGCAACTCCGGGCGCGTCGTTGCGATGACGATCTTCTCATCGCTGCCCTCGATGCCGAAGCGAAGGAAATGGAACGCGCTCGGCCGCTCGCGGTCCTCGACTTCCGCCTGGGCGATGGCGGTGCGGAAATCGACGTCCCACATGACCGGGCGCTCGGCCTGGTAAACCTCCCCGTTCTCCAGCAATTCGAGGAAGCTCAATTGCGAGATACGCCGGCAGTGCTCGTCGATGGTGGCGTATTCCTGGTCCCAGTCGTACGAGAGACCCAAACGGCTCCAAAGGTGCCGGAACGCCTCTTCGTCTTCACGCGTAACAACCTGACACAACTCGATGAAATTGCGTCGGCTGATGGGCAGCGGATCGCCTTTTCGGCCACGCTCGCCCTTGAACTCGGGGTCGTAATGTAAGTGCGGCTCGCACTTGACGTTGTAAAGGTTCTGGACGCGACGTTCCGTGGGCAAACCGTTATCGTCCCACCCGATGGGAAAGAAGATGTTTTTCCCGCACATCCGCTGGAAACGCACGATAAAGTCTTGATGAGAGTAGCTGAAGAGGTGACCGACGTGCAGCGATCCACTAACGGTGGGCGGCGGCGTGTCGACAACAAAGGTGTCATCGCGGCCCTTCGCCGGGTCCCATGCGTAGACCCCTTTGTCTTCCCACTCCTGCCGCCAGCGGTCTTCGAGACTCTCGGGCTCGTATTTCTGCGGAATCTCGGTATTCGGAACGCTCATCACTCACTCCTGGGAAAGCCGTCCCGATCAGGGAACGGTTGTATGTTTCAGCTTGGGGGATGAAAGGCCGGATTATAGCAGGATTAATCGGAGCGATTCACTTCGCGTGCGATACCGTTCATCCGCCCAGGACGAAGATCAGAACCGCGCGTCGCAGGAACAGGAGGGGGCCGGGCAAGACCGTATTCACTGCCAGAATTGCAATGAGAATGCCAAAAGGACCGATGGATTCGAGCATCTTCTGGCCCTGGGGAGGCAGGAAGTAGTGCAACACATAATGTCCGTCAAGCGGCGGTACAGGAATCAAATTAAACAACATGAGCAAGAGGTTAATCATAATCAAGGACATGGGGATTACGTACTGCGGAGCTGTCAAGAACTCCGACACGCTCTCGGGCGCGTTGACCATGATAATTACTTTCAACGCAACTGCGCTGACCATGGCGAGGATCAGGTTCGATATCGGACCTGCGATGGCGATGAGCACCGGATCCCGGCGAACGTTGTTCAGATTCGCGGGGTTGAACGGCACGGGCTTGGCCCATCCGAAAAGATATGGGATACCGGAAATCATCATAATGAGGGGCAGAATCACCGTTCCCACCGGATCGATATGGGCCAATGGGTTAAGTGACACACGCCCGAGCAGCCGGGCCGAGGGATCGCCGCATCGGTCCGCGGCTGCGGCATGCGCAGCTTCGTGAACGCAGAGGGAGAAGAGCAGGGTCATGTATTGAATCAGGACTTTGGAGACGTCGAAATTGTCGAAGGATTCCAAAACTTATTTATTCCCAGTCACTTACAAACCAAGAAGGCAAGCCATGGTGGCCCAATAAGTGGGTCGCCAAGGGGCGCAAGTATACGGAAGTAGTACCAACGAGTCAAAGCAACGAACCAGTGGAACGGCCGAATCAGGGCGGTTGACAAGCGCGGTCAGATTTTCTAAACTGCCTTTAGAAATGGACTTGCGAAAAATCAAGGCTATACGTATAATGCAATTCGTCCTAAGTTCGGTGCAATGGGTGCACGCTCCCGCACGGGCGGGGGCAGGCCGTCAGTGGAAGGAGGGTCTGGCTCGGTGACAATGACAAAACGAGAATTGGTGATCCGGGTGGCGAACACGCTGGGTATGACGCAAAGCGATGTCGCCAAGATCATCGAAGGTACGTTCGACACCATTTCCCGCACGCTCGCCGAAGGGCAGCGTTGGGAACTGCGCGACTTCGGCGTGTTTGAAGTCAAGACCCGCGCCTCGCGTATTGGCAGAAACCCTCGGACAGGCGAGCAAGTTCCTGTGCCTGAACGACGCGTAGTCACGTTTCGTCCTGGCAAGAAGATGAAGGAACTCATCGCCGATACCAAGCCGGGTGAAGCGTCGTCGGGCGGCGAAGCACCGTCGAGCCCAGCTCCGCCGGCATCTTCCCAGGATTCTCCCGAGTCTGGCGGTGAGAGCGGCGGCGGGATGTCTTTCTAATCCCAACGGGTCGCGCGCGGATCCGTGGCGGGAAGTGCGCGGTATAACTGGACTTCCGTCCAGACTGAATCACACAAACGTTCAAGACGTGCGTAAAAGGGTTGTGCCCGGGAGCGTACGGGTTCTCTCTAGACGATGGCTCACCACTTCGAAAACCCTCAAGTGATAACGGGGGTTCCATAGCGGTGAGTGCGCGCCCAGGTCCGCAACGCCTTTTCGGACAGCCGTCTGCGCGGAGACGGCTGTCATGTTGTCTACAGGATCGCCTTTCCCCTCGACGCTGATTGTCGTGCGAATTCGCAAGGTATGTTTTTCCATGACTCCTCTCGATTTACAGGTCCGGCGGGAAGCGCGCCGCCGGTTGCCCGCAGAGTGGGAAGCGCAATGCGCTGTGCAACTTACTTGGCCTCACCCCGAAAGCGACTGGGGTCCGAACCTGAACGTGGTCGAACCCACTTTTCTGGAGATCGCGCGGCGGATTGCAGAACGGGAATTGGTACTTGTCGCGGCGGCGGACCTCGAACATCTTGACTCGCTTTTCCAACGATCAGACCTCGACCAGACTAGGATTCGCGTCTTCAATGTGCCTTCTGACGACACGTGGGCCCGGGATCATGGCCCTGTTACCGTTCTCGAAAATGGAACACCCCTACTCCTTGATTTCGAGTTCAATGGATGGGGAGGCAAGTTTCAGGCGGGACGCGACAACCTGGTGACGCAGGGACTTCACAAGGCGGGCGCTTATGGGAGGACGGACATTCACGCGGTTGATTTCGTGCTGGAAGGCGGCTCGATCGAGTCCGATGGCGCTGGCACCCTGCTTACCACATCACAATGCCTCCTGACACCGACGCGCAATCCGAACGTATCCCGTGACGATATTGAAGCTTTGCTGCTCGAACTGTTTGGTCTCGATCGGGTCCTCTGGCTTAACCACGGCTACCTTGCCGGAGACGACACCGACTCGCATGTGGACACGCTCGCCCGATTCTGCGACGAATCGACCATCGCCTACGTCACCTGCCGGGACGAGCATGACGAGCACTTCGATGCTCTGGCCGCCATGGAACAGGAGCTTGCCGCGTTTCGTACGCGAAATGGTACGCCCTATCGTCTCGTAGAACTCCCCATGCCGACTCCGTGTTTCGATGAATCGGGGCAGCGGCTCCCGGCGACGTACGCAAATTTCCTCATCATCAACGGCGCCGTCCTGGTACCCACGTACGATGTAGCGGAAGATGAGGAGGCGCTGGCGATTCTCCAAGGATGTTTCCCTGACCGGATGATCGTCGGTATCCCCTGCCGAACCTTGATTGCGCAACATGGGTCGCTGCATTGTGTCACGATGCAGATTCCCAAAGGAGTGCTGGAATGAACGCCTCTGTCCGTGTGGGCCTGGTGCAACAGAAGTGTGGCGAGAACCGCGATGAAAACCTGGAGCGGACTATCGCTCACATTCGAGTAGCGGTCGATGAAGGCGCTCAATTCGTAGCCCTGCAGGAACTGCATACGGGCCCTTACTTCTGTCAAAGCGAGGATACCGCTCTCTTCGATCGGGCCGAGCCGATTCCCGGGGCAAGCACCGAAAAACTGGGGGCGGTCGCCAAGGAATACGGCGTGGTCATCCTGGCGTCCCTCTTTGAACGCCGGACAGCGGGGCTCTACCACAACACGGCAGTCGTTCTGGAGCGAGACGGCAGCATCGCGGGCAAGTATCGCAAGATGCATATCCCCGACGATCCCGGGTATTACGAGAAGTTCTACTTCACGCCGGGTGACTTGGGTTTTGTGCCGATACACTCGTCGGTCGGTTGCGTCGGATCCCTGGTTTGTTGGGACCAGTGGTTTCCGGAAGGCGCCCGGCTCATGGCCATGCGCGGCGCGGATATGCTCGTGTACCCGACGGCTATTGGTTGGGTGCCTTCGGATCCGAAGGATGAGAAGGAGCGCCAGCGTGACGCGTGGATGACGATCCAACGGGCTCATGCGGTCGCCAACGGTGTTCCGGTGATCAGCGTAAATCGGGTGGGGTTCGAGCCGGATCCTTCCGGGGTAACTGAGGGCATTCAATTCTGGGGATCGAGCTTCGTCGCGGGGCCGCAGGGAGAAATCCTGGCGCAAGCTTCGGTGGATGCGGAAGAGGTGCTTGTCGTCGAGGTCGACCTGGGCCGGGGCGAAGAGGTACGCCGCATCTGGCCCTTCCTGCGCGATCGCCGGATCGATGCCTACGATGGATTGGAGAAG
This sequence comes from uncultured Nitrospiraceae bacterium, assembly GCA_964632865.1. Taxonomy (GTDB): domain Bacteria; phylum Hydrogenedentota; class Hydrogenedentia; order Hydrogenedentales; family SLHB01; genus JAHDWY01. The sequence goes on along the minus strand of CAZWDH010000005.1, from coordinate 38,501 downwards.
CGATACTTGGATTAATGACGTTCTACTTCTTCAACCCCCGGAATCGATACAGCCAGGCGAGGACAAAGATCGCGATGACGGCGATCGAGAATTCTCCAAAGACTTTCCAATCCACGACCATCCCGTAGGGAGCCGCCACCTTCTCCAAGGCCTCGGAGAGAGATATCAACGTCAGGAATAAGAGTAACGCCTCGATAAGCAGTTGACTCCAACTTCTCCTGCGCTCCCATAGCTGCTCGATCACGACGGCGAGCTCCTCCAACAAGTGCCGGGTTGAATCCAACCTGGCATTCGATCCCCGCTGCTCAAACCCGATTGCATAGAGTGCCCGTTCTGTTCTGTAGTTAAACACATTTGGAAGATAATACCGATTTAGGTTCTTCTCGGCGAGAACCCGCGCCGACTCCAGCTCCGCCAAATCCCCTATCCTCCGTCCCCTACCCCGCAGCGCATTCTCCATCCCCCGTTCAGCCTCTCGTATCAAGGACTCGTTGTGGAGCAGAACCGCGTGAGGAATGATAAGATAGGGACTAATTCCGACATAGTCCTTGACTTCATTCAACGCGCGATCCTCTTCGGCCAGGCAGGTCAGCGTGCAGCGATGAACTCGGATTATGGATGAATCGCTTCGGAACGTCGCATCGAGCGTGTCGACCATCTCTTCCCGATCCATCTTGTCAAAGTCGAATATCCCGCCCACGATTCCACAGCAAGCTTTGATGCCTTGCCATGCATCGGTTTTGAGCCACGATTCCAATGCGTCTTCCGCATCATCGGCGCCTTTACCTTCCGTATCGTTCATCACCGATATGACCTTGTCCAGCCTGAGGCCGCCCGGTAATTCCGGCAATATCACCTCGATCGTACCTGCGATGGCCTGAAGGGGCGTCGGATCGGGGACCGGATTCGTACCGGGCTTCGCCCCGGTCGTCGTCTTCGAAATGAGGGTCGGCAGCAGTTTGTCGATTCGCAAGGGCCTGCCGTTGTCGATACGAAACGCCACTTTGGTACCAAAGTTGGTGCCTTCACTTCGGCCGTCATAGAGATGTATGAGCTTGATGACGTCGAATTCGGTGAATGAGCCGCCGTCGACGGGGGAAAGGGCTAAATGCCACACTTTCCGGCCGGACGCAGGGAACGTAGTTTCACTTAGCTGGGCGGCTACGTGGCGAACGCCCCGGTCGCCTTCGCCCAATCGAAGAATCACTTTGCGACCTTCGGATTTGTACTCCACGATGGCGGGAAAGACTACGTCCAACAAGATCGGCTTTTGCGAAACGCACCGGCTCATGAAGGGAAGCGGATTCTGATACATGTACGAGAGCAGATCCATTTCCATCGATTGAAACACGGGGCAGCCGTGCTTTCGGCTCGGCTCAACGCTTACCGGTTCCAGAAAGTGCAAGCAGACCGCTACGCTTTCGAGTTTCAGCGAGGCCCTCTCGACCTCGTGTATCACCTCAAGGGCCCGCATCGGTTGCCGCGCTCGCATCATGCCCCTTCCTCCGCAACGATTTGTCGCAGCGACTTCAGTAAAACTTCGTCGTCAATGGATTCCACCATTGCATGAAAGTCCGGGTCATCCTGTGGAGACGTAATACCCAAAGCCTGATAGAACTCGAACAGAAATCGAATTAGCACGTCCCCCTCCAGAGTATTCGCCCCGAATCGGCCCGCATGAAAGCATAGGAGCAACAACCGGCCGCACCGGCCGCCGCCTGCGGAGAGCGCCGGTTGGACATACGGAATGTCGACCCACTTCGCGCCAAGATGCTCCATGACGCACAGTCGCTCTCGTGTATCTAGAGAGCTGCCCGACGGTCCATCCACACGGGGATCCTCCGCCTCTCCGAATGCGGCCTGCAGCGATGCGTGATTTGTGATCGCGTCCTTTTCCAACGTCTGTATGGCGATTTCGAAAAGGATTCGAGCCAACCCTTGGTGTCGATAGGGCTCATCCACGGCCACGTACGTCAACAAACCGCAGCTGCTGACTCGGTAATACTCGAAGACGATTCCGCCGAAGACAGACGGACCACCGGCATCGTCCAAATCGTGCCCGGCAACGACGAGGTGGGTTATCGGCTGAGGCGATGGAAGATCCTCCGTCAGGCGGCGAGCCCAGTCGCGAGGGTCTTCCCGTTCGGTAGGATCGCTGAACTCGCGGTCGTACAGTTCGACGAAACGCCGGAATACTTCCCGGTGCTCCAAGATCCGACCATGCAGGTCGAGAAACTCAAATTTCAGACCATTGTGTTCCTGCACGAGCGGCCTCCAGGATTCCGAGAATGACCGTATAACGATTGCCGGGACAACGCAGCGATGCCCAGTATATTGGTAGGCCATGAACCACTGCAAGGGTATGATACAGTCTCACTTGGACCGAGTATTGAAGCGCAATCAATGGATCGCCTGCTTAAACAACCGACAAGAACAGTGAGCAGAAGAATTGGGATAATCCACTGTCACAAAACAGGTCTTCTGTGGTACTATGAAATGTCCAGGGGGTAGTTGGTCTTAGCGGGCGCTTTGCGCCGGGGGTATTGCTATGCGCTATTCTCGCCTTCCACTCGCCGTATGTCTCATCATCGTGGTTTTCCCGTGCCTCTCGGGTTGTCCCTTTGGTCCGTCGCCTTCCGGTAAAGGAAGTGTGGTCGTGCTGGGATACAACGACCTCGGAATGCACTGCATGAACGAGGACTTTTCCGAACTCATGATTCTGCCCCCCTATAACACCCTTCACGCGCAGGTCATCGAGCGGAAGGGCGAAGAGCCGCACATACTCCAGAGCGGAGTGACGGTCACCTATACGATCCCCGGCAATACCTCTTCTTCGGATAAGACCAATTTCTGGGACTACGTCGACGACCTGTTCGGGGTTTCCGTCCCAATGGATGTGGGGCTTACCGGTCTCGGGCTTTCGGGATCGATGGTGCCAACTGGAGACAATGATTGGGTCGCGGAAGGAATCCCGGTTACGCCGTTGATGGATAACCACATGCTGAATCCCTACCCATTGGCAAAGATCAGCGTGCGACGGTCCGGAAACGAGGTCGCCACGACCCAGGCAGTGGTACCTGTATCCTGGGAAATCAGTTGCGATCTCTGCCACACGACGGACAATGGGGACGGACTCGCCGACGCGTCCCCGGCGATGGACATCCTGACGGACCACGATCGACTGCACATGACGACACTGGCGAGTGACACGCCCGTTGCGTGCATGGACTGTCACGGACAATTGCCGTTGGGAACGAGCGGCACGCCCCTGTTGTCGCATGCCATGCATGGAGCGCACGCCTCGCGAATGTCGCAAGTTTCACTGGAGGTCGACTGTTATGCGTGCCATCCGGGTGTCGAGACGAAATGCCTGCGTGACGTGCACTTCATGGAAGGCATGACCTGTACCGACTGCCACGGAGACATGACCGACGTAGCCGATACGAACCGCGCGCCGTGGATCGATGAACCGCGCTGCGACGATTGCCACGACCGGAATGGTTTCGATTTTGAACAGCCGGACACGCTGTATCGCAACTCCAAAGGCCACCACGGCGTCCACTGCGCCGCGTGCCATGGCAGCCCGCACGCCATTACGCCGACCGTGGTCATGGCCGATAACGTCCAAGCCATCGCCGTCCAGGGTCATCCCGGAACGATCGACACCTGCACGGTTTGTCATACGCGCCGGCCCGACGATCGCTTCGAGCATCAATTGGATGACGACGACGGTGAGGATGACTGATTCTGCGCGTTTAGTGCGTGCAACATTGAGCATGTAAGCGGGACCGTGTGTGGCCGATGAGGCCATACACGGTCCCATTGTTTCTTACGCTCTTATCCTTGTACGAGGCTGGAAAGTTGGAGAATCGGCATGAAGAGTGCAATGACGATACCACCGACCACGATACCCATCATGAGGATGAGGATGGGCTCGATCAGGCTCGTCAAAGCGTCCACTGCGGCCTTCACTTCAGAATCGTAGAAATCGGAAATCTTGCCGAGCATTTGCTCGAGGGCGCCGGTCTTCTCACCCACGCCGATCATACGCGTCACCATGGCGGGGAACTCGCCGCTTCTCGCGAGCGGTTCGGCCAGGGTCTCACCACCGCGAACGCTGTCGCCGGCCTGGCGAACGACGCGGGCAAACACCTCGTTACCGGCGGTGCGTTCCACGATCTCGAGAGCACCCAGAATGGCCACGCCGCTTCGGGTGAGCGTGCTCAGGGTCCGCGCGAACCGGCTGATGGCCACTTTACGCAGCATCTTGCCGAATACGGGTAGTTTCAACATCATCTTGTCGATGTTGTATCGGCCCGCGTCCGTCTGCCCGTACATGCGGAAGGCAATCACTGCGGCCACAAACAACGCAATAACGGCAAGCATGCGCCAACTGCGAAGCGTGTCGCTAATGAGAATCAGCAGGCGCGTAGGCGCAGGCAACGTGGCGTCAAAGCTGGAGAAGATCTCGGCGAACTGCGGCACGACCCAAATGATCAAACCTGCCGCGATGAGGAGAATCATGCTGAACGCGACCACCGGATACGTCATGGCGGCGCGGATGCGGCGCTTGAGTTCTTCCATTGATTCGAGATAGTCGGCGAGTTGGAGCAGCACGTTGTCGAGGTTACCGCTCGCTTCACCGGCCCGCACCATGCTCACGTACAGATCGGTGAAGATTCGCGGGTGCTTGCGCAACGCTTCCGAGAAGGATTCACCGCCTTCCACGTCTTGCCCGATCTCGGCGAGCACGTGCGCGAAGCGTTGATCCTCGGTTTGCTCAGCCAGAATGTCCAAGCCTTGCAACAACGGTAGACCGGCATTCACGATGGTGGACAACTGGCGCGTGAATACGAGCAGTTCGGTCGACTTCACGCGCGGTCCGCGTTTGGGACCCGCAGACTTGCCGCGTTCCTGAATCTTGTCGGGGATGAGTCCTTGACTCTGGAGGCTGCGGACGAGGGCGCCGCGGCTTTCGGCGGTCAAGCTTCCGCTCTTTTTTTGGCCGTCGCGAGTCCGGGCGACGTAGGTAAAAGTTGGCATAGACGCAATCTCCTCCTAACTTCCCGCCGCACAGTATACCACATCTTGTGCCATAAAAGTATACTCTTGACAAATATCAGCCACCGCTGGAAGTTGAGCCCTTCTTACAAGGAAGGGGACAGCCGGGACGGGTGCGTGATCCCGGCTGTCCGTGTGCCTGTATAGTTGGTGAAGGTACGTGGCACATAGGCTGCGGAAGGGGAAGGAGCAAACGGTGTACCAACATCGGGGATGGAAAGTGATGGCACATGCCATATGCGCATAAATCATTTTAGCAAAATAACTTAGAGTCTTGGGCCTTTGTGCCGGAATTTCGGGGCGACGTTCAAAACGACGAAACGGCGGAGCGACTGATCGGCGGATTTCCGTCAGTGTGACCGGGAAGCTGACGCGGGCAATTCCCGAAATACTTCGATCGAGTCAAGGGGAATCGGTCCTCCGCTTGACCGAACAACCAGCGGGTGGGGACCTGGTTCAAGGTGGGATAGGGTAAGGAGAGGTGCGGACGCGGTGGACTCTTCGGCGTGGCACGACACTTCCCCTGCCGGTTGCCCATCCAAAAGAAGTTTCAGCGTCCCATACGATGGCCCTTTGGGAGCCCAGAGGCGAATGGCGTTTCCTTCCACGTTCCACTTGGCCACAACGCTGTTCTCATCGCTCACGGCACCGACGCCGAATCTGAACTCTCTCGACGCAATTTCCTTCCAGTCGGCGAGATTCTGCGCGGCGCCGAGTAGAGCATCCGTGTAGAGGTACGAGACAACGGAGGGCCGCCGCTCGCCCAATACGCGGAAGTGCTCTATTGAAGCGTGGCTATTCGTCTCCGAAAGGACTCCCACCAACCCGTCTCCTCGCGGAAGCGCGCCATGCCAGACGGCTTCGCCACTGATCTCCAACCTTGCCCCGGCAGCACCAAGCCACGAAAGTCTCAGTCGCGCCGGAGACGTCGTCAAAGCGCCGGACCCATATTCGGTACGTTCTCCGGCAGCGTCGAATGACTCCAGGAACCAATTCTCCGGCGTGCACCGCAAGGCCGCGTGCCGCGTCCGCACCAGGGGATGCAGCGTGGCATTGGAGCGCGGGCTGTCCGCACCCAAAGGCGCCGTGTAATCCCAAACCAAAGACACGGTACCGGTGATTTTGCCTTCCACGTCGATTTCACCTAGTGCGCCGCACCAGTCCGCCAACACCAGACTCGAACCTGCATTCCCGCTTGTGACGAATCCCTGTTCGCGGAAGGGACGATCCCACGGGCGGTGGGCCAGGTTGATGGTGCCTTTCCCCTGCGAGTCCCGGGAGGGAAACATGACGTGAAGTGTATTGCCTGAATCCACGAAGCCCGAAAAGGTCTGGCCCCAGATCCCGAAGGTCTCGTGCTCGAGGGGCTCCGCGTGCCAAAGTGATCCGCTGGTAATGAGTTCCCACGCCTTCGGATCGGTAGCCTCTTCGATGGGCGCACGAAAGAGCGCCTGATAGTTTCGATTCAGTGCGACCGAGGTCGCCGGGGAGTAGATGTAGCCTTCGTGTACAAAGGCAGGAAAGAACTCCAACAACGGCGGATGATAACCATCGCATTCCGGATGCATCAGCAGCCGGGGTTCCGTGTATGGCCCTTCCGGATTCGCGGCGGTCATACCTGCCAGGGCCCAGCCGAAGTTGGGTCCGGAATCGGTCAGGGTCAAGACGAGCCAGTCGTTCGCGCGTCGAATGAGGGTCGAGGCATAGAGGCGACGGTACTTGCCGAGCAAAGGGACCTGCTCACGTGTCGTGGCGAGGGGCGCGTCCGTCGGATGGAATGGCCCCTCGGGCCGGTCCGACCACGCGTAACCGACACCGCTGTTCGCTTCAGGGCCCGGATCAACGACATTTTCCCACGTCGTACTTTGGGTCGTCCAGTCGTAGCACATGTGGTATCGGCCGTCCGCATAGACCACGGATACGTCGGGCGCGTGGAACAACGGCGAGGTCTCGCCCGTGAAACGATGGCCTTCGTAATGGAGCACGGGGCCCAGCAAGGTCCACGTTGCGCCCTTGTCCGTGGACCGTAGCGCAACGCAGCGCGCGGGCACGTCAGGCTTGAGGGCGTAGCCGTCGCAGTATTCGCCCACGTAGAGATACCAGTTGGAGCTGACGGGATCCTCGAAGAGAAACCCATTCACCGGCCACTCGTAAGGCGACGCGCCACGGTGAACGGGGTTGCCCGGCGCATGCTCGAACGAATCGAACGACGCGTCCCCAAGTACGGGGTGGCGCAGCCAGGATTCACGGAACGAGCCGCTCGCAAAATCCAACATTTGGTCAGGCGCGGTGCAAATCGCAGCGATCAAGATAAGTAGCGGCATGATGTACGATCCCCGGATCCCGTAATGGGTCCCGCACATCATGCCGCGTTGGGACCGCGCCCGGCAACTGCCCCGATTCAGGTGGTGGGGACCTGAGTAGGGCGGCCTCGGCGGGTGAAGAGAGAGTAGGCGATGGGCAGCACGACTAGAGTGAGCAGGGCCGACACGACGATTCCACCGACGGAGGTGATGCCGATGCCGGCGCGCAGCTCGCTGCCAATGCCTTGACCGAGGGCCAGGGGCAACATGCCAAGCGCAGCAGCCAGGGTAATCATGACGATGGGCCTGAACACTTCCATGGAGGCGAGGATCATGGCCTCATGGCGGTCGGCGCCCTGAGCGACGTGTTGATTGACGCGGTCCATCACGAGGATGGCGTTGTTCACCACGATCCCGACGAGCATGACTGAACCCAGCAAAACAAACATGGAAACGCTCTCACCCGTGAGGTAAAGAGCCAATACGACCCCGATAAGACCAAGCGGCAAGGTGAGCAGAATGACCAGAGGCTGGCGGAACGATTCGAGGATCGCGGCCAGCACAAGGAAGGTCAGCACGATCGCAATGACACCCGCCTCGATGAAGGCCGCTTGCGCTTCGCTCATGATTTCGTAGTCGCCGCGATAGTCATACGAGTAGCCGGACGGAAGATTCATATCCGAATCGAGTATTCCGTTGATTTCGGCGACGGCGACCCCCAGGGGCTTGGTGTCTTGCAGATCCGCGAAGAGTTTGGCGACACGGCGCTTGTCGTCCCGTGTGATCTGGATGGGCGCCGTACGCTCCTCAACGCGGGCGTAGTTCGTCAGCATGACGGCATTGCCCGGCGCGGCAGGAAATTGAAACGATTCAACCTGGTCTTTGCCCGGCTGCTCGTCGAGTTTCACACGGATGTCGTAGGAGCGGTCGCCTTGCTTGTAGATGCCCGATTTGATGCCCTCGAGGTTTCCGCGAAGCGCGTAGCCGAGCGCGGTGGCCGGAATGTCCAAATCCGACAATACGGCGCGGCGTGGAACGACCCGCAGCTCTGGTTTGCCCTGCCGTACCGTGGTATCGGGGTTCTCAATGCCCGAAAGGGTTTGGACCCGTGCGTGGGTTTCCAAGGCCAAACGCTCCAGCGTGGGCAGATCGTCGCCCGCAATTTGCAACTGAATTGGGCTCGCCTGACCGCCAATGATACTGGGAACGTTAACGGTGACGACACAATCGGGGACAGCCGCAAGCCGCCCTCGAATCTCGCCCAACAGGTTTTGCATGGTTTCCCTGCGCTCCGACTTGTCGACAAACCGCAACAAGACCTGGGCGAGATGCACGCCTTCGGAAGTCTGGCCGATCATGCCCTCGACTTTGCCGATGGTGGTGTAGATGTGGATCAATCCAGGCAAACCCTGGAGCTGCCGCTCCACTTCCTGGACCCGTTGTGTGGTGCGCGACAGGTCGTAGTAGGTTGGGTACTCGAGCTTGACGAACACTTGTCCCTGGTCCGATTCCGCCATCATGGAGGAACCGAGAGTCGATCCGGCGGCCATCGCGCCCACGAAAACCACAGCCACCAACACCAGCACGCCCGATGCAGCGGTGCGGTGCCGTTCGAAGAAGCGGAGCATTCCCGCATAGCGTGCGGCCACGGCGTCAAGGCCACGATTCCACCATTGTTCGACTCGCGCGAGCCGCGTGCGGCTATCCGTCCTCCGCAGCAGCAGCGCGCAGAGAAGTGGCGTCAGAGTGAAGGAAATGAAGAGCGAGACGACGGTCACCACGGCCATGGTGGTGGCAAAGGGCCGGAAGAAGCGGCCGACCATGCTGCCCATGATGATGATCGGAAAGAGCACGACGATGTTCGTTCCAGCGCTGGCGAGCACCGCCAATACGACATCGCGCGATCCGAGCCGCGCCGCTTCGTGGGCCTCCATCCCCGCCGCGAATCGTTTCGCAATGCTCTCGAGCACGACGATTGAGTTGGTCACAAGGATACCAACGGAAAGCCCCAGCGCCAGAAGCGTGGAGGTGTTGAGCGTGTAACCGAGAAACTGGAGAAAGAAGAGGCTGATGACGATGGTCAAGGGCATTGTCACCGCGACGATGAGCGTGGTCCGGAAGTTGTAAAGAAATAGGAATAGAATAAGCGCCGTGAGCATGACGCCTTGCGCGATGTTGCTGGTTGCGCTTTCCGCGCTCGCTTCAATGAAACCGCCGTCGTCACTCACCCAGACGAGTTCCGCGCCGCCGGGAAGTGTGTCCTCCAGATCGTGGGTCGCTTCCCGCACTCGCTCCACGACGCGGACCGCGTTTGCATCGGCTTTCTTCACGACGCGCAAACCGATACACGGCTCTCCATCGACAAAGGCCGTCTGCCGCAGTTCCGCGCTCGTCATCGCCACATAGGCCACATCGCCAAGATAAACGCGGGCGCCGTCACGGTTGGTGACTTCGAGCATGGCGAGATCGGCGACGCGGTCGAATTCGGCATCGAACTTGACCGTGTATTCCCGGCCCATCTCGCGAACCCGGCCCGAGGGGATAGTCCTCACATTCTCCTGAATCGCTTGGACGACGTCCATGCTGGTAAGGCCACGTTCCGCGAGCTTGCTGCGGTCGAGACGAACCTGCACCTCCCGCTCGGCCCCGCCCAACACCTGCACATCGGCCACACCCTGAATCACGGAGATGCGGTCTCGCAAGGTGTTGTCGGCGTAGTCGTGGAGTTCCTCCGTGGACAGACTCCCTTTGAGCGCCAGCGTGACAATCGGTTTCGCGTTGATGTCGAACTTCAGAACCTGGGGCTGTTCAGCGCTTTCGGGGAAGTCATTGATGATAAGGTCCAATTGTTCGCGCACGTCGTTTGCCGCCACATCCACGTCAATTTCGATCTCGAATTCGAGCAGGTTCTGACACACGTTCTCCATGCAGGATGAAGACACGTGTTTGAGCCCGTCGATGCTTACGACCGCATCCTCGATGCGTTTGGCGATATCCGTCTCGATCTCGGTGGGACTGGCGCCGGGATAGGGCGTCACGATCGTGATATAGGGGACGTCCACTTTCGGCATGAACTCGAGCCCCATCTTGCGATAGGCGTTCAGCCCGAGCAGGGCGAGCGCGATGATGAGCGAACCCATCGCGACGGGACGGCGTATGGAGGCATTCGATAAGAACATCAGCCGGCCTCATGTTCCACGCGTATCGAATCACCGTCGTTCAGCAAGTACTGGCCGAGGGTGACCACGGACAATCCCTCCGCGAGGCCCTCGCCGTGGCATTCGATGAGGCCGTCCGATTGCAGGCCAACCTCCACAGGAGTCATGCGGGCAACATCGGAATCCACGATAAAGACCACCGGCTGGCCGTCCCGCTCCTGAACCGCATCGACCGGGACTCCGAACCCTTCATGCCGCTGCAGGATGATCCGCGCGTCTGCCATAGCGCCCGGTACGACGCAATCCGGCGGGTCGGACAGCACGCATTTTGTTTCGAACGTGCGCAAGGCGGGATCAATTGTCGGGCTTTTGTACGAGACGGTTTGGCCGGCAATGCAGATGCCGTACACGTCGAGGTCGACCTGCGTTTGCCCGGCAACGACCCGGGGATAGTACTGGGCGGGAAGGTACACACTGACTTCCAGCGTGGAGGGGTCTTCGATACGAATCACCGGTTCGCCAACCGACGCGTTCTCTCCCGCCTCCAAGTACTGGACGCTGACGCGCCCATTGATGGGCGCCACCACGCGAGAATCGCGCAGGTTCTTCGCGGCGATCTCGACGGCGGTCTGCGCTTGTTCCACTTTTTCTGATGCCAGATCTACCTGGCTGTCCGCATGCCGGATCGACGCGTCCGCCTGCTTGTACTCAGACTCGAGCTGCTCGACACGCGACAAGGAACCTACCGATTGTTCGTACAGCCGTTTACTGCGCTCAAAATCGAGCTTTGCCTTGTCCAGGATCGCTTGGAGGCGCTCGCGATTGGCCTGGGACTCGCGAAGCGCGCACTTGGCAACGTCCAGATCTTGGCGGACAATCTGCAGCGTGCGTTCGAGATTCGCGGAGTCGATTTGAAAGAGAATGGTCTCGCCCGCGACCACGGCGTCCCCTTCACCCGCGAGGATGGACTCCAGCGGTCCGCCAATGCGCGCGGCAACATCCGCATAGCGTTCTGCCTCGAGCGTGCCCTGCACCTGGACGCGCTCCTCAAACATGTGGACACGCATCGGCGTCGAGTGAACGGTCGCGTGGCGCGCCGCGCTTGCGGGGGGGCATGCGGCCCCGCCCCCCCCGCCCCGCGGTTTCGCCGCGCGCGCCCACCCGGGGGCCGAACCCGCCCCCACCGCGCCAAGGATTGCAGTCAATCGGAGTGTCCGGCCGAAGAGGCGACTTCCCATTGCACACGTTCCCCCGAGACGTTGTGGATTCCGGTCCCCCGACCCGAATCCGGTACGCGATTACGTTCGCTCGCCGCCCTCCGCGGCGATACTTTGCCAAAAGTGTGTGATGCAGACGTCCAGCCACTCGTGAAGCGAGAGGTTCGGCTGAATGACCCACATCATCGTGACGCCCATGTACACCTGTATGAACCGGCGAGCCTGTGAATCGACGCTTTCCGTTGAAACAACTTCCCCGCGCTCACGCGCCCAACGGAGCAGTTCCTGGACAGCGCCCAACGCCTTCTCCACGTACTCGCGGAGATAATCGCTGGATTGCTCGCTGGAGAAGTTCCCGACGAGTAGATTGCGCATCAGCGTGCGACTCTTTCCTGGCGTGTCCGCGGTCAGGTGGAGAATCTTGCGGAGGGTCTCTTCGGTTGGCCGTTCGTCGCGAATCGCCTGGTCAACGGCATCCTCAATCTGCGCGAGTTGGAGCACGCTGAGCCCGCTCAACACCTGCTCTTTGCAGTCGAAGTAGTTGAAGAAGGTGCCCTTGCCTACGTCGGCAGCTTCCGTGATTTGTTCGACCGTCGTGTCGACATAGTCCTGGCTGCTAAAAAGTTCGAGGGAGGCATCGATGATACGGGAGCGGACCTCGGCTTTCCGGCGGTCGCGCCGTCCGATAGGCTTGGCGGCGGGCTGAGCACTAAGCGGTACCATGGCAACTCCTCGGTGAATATTACTCACAAATGAATATACCCCATTAATGACCAACAGTCAAGTTCAGAAAAATCAACCACAAGCTTGTCCTGCTAAACCTCTTATCCGCTATCGGATAAGCCGACTGTCCCAGGAGAAATCGGTAGGCGCACCGAACTTGATGCGGCTGAGATCGCGGTGACCGGGGTTGATGAGGTAGTTGAATTCGGAAGGGATTATCGCACTGGGAACCCGCAAAACACATGACACACCGGACAGCGCCCATTCACTACCCAAATCTCGGGGCGCGGTCGGGGCCGGGCTGGATCTCCAGTCATTGGGAAGTCTTCGAATGTCCAGGTTCTGACAAAGGCGCTCATCAAAGGACACTGGAATGGATACGTAGTCCGCGATCAGTGAGGCGTCGTCCAGATTGGCGAGAACCTCTAAGGCTGCGAGGGAAAGGCTTCCTGCCGTGTAGACGACCGGGACACCGCGGCGGTTCCAGCGGCCCGGGTATCGGCTGGCGCCTTCTCCACTGAATGCGTCGCCCGCGCGATGCGCCTTGACCAGACGCCACGCCTGGATGGTCAACCGAAGACCCCGTACTCGATGCGGCCGAGGAGTTCTTCCACCTCCCGCGCGCCGGGTTCCGTATCCGCGTAGTCCAGCGGAGAGCGGCCGGCCAGCGCGCGCTTCGGAGACTTCAGCCAGTTGCGCGCCTGTTCTGCGCCGCCGAGCACTTCCTTCGCACGGTCAAAAAGCACGCCGATTCGGAGCAGGCGCTCCGACTCGTCGGACTGTAAGCGTCCGGTCTTCTTGCGGCGGGCAAGGGTGCGCGGCGCGATGTTCACGACACGCGCGAGATCGGCGCCTGAGACGTCCATGGCGGTCTGCAATCGATCGAACGCCGCCGCAGGCAAACCTTCCTTGAGCCGTTTGATGACCGTAGCGCGGTTGGCGGTGCGCAACCCGACGGATGCGCCATATACGGCGGCCTCTTCTCGGGCGACAGGTTTTGATTTTGTGGTTAACTTTGCCATATTGCAGATTATTCTATGCCATTTGGCAGAACTGGTCAAGGAAAAGGTTATGTGGGAATGGTTATGTGGACACAAGCTCAGCCTCAGCGCGTTTCGCTGAGGAACTCGACCATGCCCTTGACGCCGCCGAGGGTCATGTCTTCCATGTGGAAGATTTCCCGGATGCGATTAAGGGTCCATGCGCCGTACGTGGTTTCCCAGGCGTGGCGCGGGATGGGGTTGAGCCAGACGCTGTGGCGGAACCGCCCTGCGATGCGCCGAAGCCAATACGTGCTGGGCCGCAGATCGCCTTCGTAGCGATACAGGGAGCCGTAGGGGTATTCCAGCTCTTCCGGCGCCATGGTCGCGTCGCCGAAGATGACGAATCGGGTGTCTGGATTCCGCTGCAGCAACTGCTCCGTGGAGAACCGCTTCCTGCGCCGGAAATCGGTCCAAACGTTTTCGTAGATCGTATTGTGGAAGTAATGGTTCTGAAGATCCTCGAACCGTTCGTGCAGTTTGCTGAACAGCAAGCGGGTAATATCGACGAAGGGATCCATCGAGTATCCGCCGTTGTCGATGAGCAACACGACGCTGATGCGGTCGTGCAATTCCCGGTCGAAGACGAGGTCGATCTCTCCCCCATTCCGCGCCGTGCTGCGGATGGTCTCATCGAGGTTGAGTACCGTGTGGGCGCCCACGTCTTTCATGTGCTTCATCGATTCGAGGGCCTGGCTAAGATTCGCGGCCTTGAGCGTGTTCGAGTCCGCGTAGGCAACATACCGGCGGTTCGCGATGACGCTGAGCGCGGACCGGTTCATGGAGCGCCCCTCGACGCGAATGCCGCGCTCCGCGTTGCCGGAGTGGCCGAAGGGGGAGTTGCCCTTCTGCCCAACCCACTTGCTACCACCCGCATGCGCCTCCATCTGCTCGCGCACCGTTTCCCAGAACTTGTCCATCAGTTCTTCCGGCGTCATGGAGTAGATTGCGCGCTCGGGAAGCTTGCCATCTTTGATTTGCTGCGCGAGCCAGTCTTTGAACGCCTTTGAGCGGAACAGATCCATGTCGCCCTCGGCGGCGGCGGGGATATCGATGCCGTAGAAGTACAACGCAAAGGCCCGCTCGAAGGCGTCCATGTGCTCCTTGCGGCGTACAAAAGTCAGGCGGCTGAAGACAAACAGATCGTCGAGCGTCTGGACGATGCCTTTCTCCAACCCGTCGTTCAGGTGCAGCAAATCTTCCGGCGATACGGGGACACCGTAGTCGCGAAGAAGATAGACGAAATCGACGAAGAGAGCCGTTGAGTATTGCGTGGGAGTGGCAGTCATGAGTGATATTTTCGCACGAGGACGCTGGAGGAGCCAAATCCGAAATCCGAATATCGAAATCCGAAACAAATTCTAAATCCAAAATGACGAAAACAGAACGACCGAACCATACTCCCCCATTGCAGTTATTGCCTGTTTTGCAGCCCCGGACTGGGCGAGAAGACGGTAGCCCGGGGCGAAGCGAAGCGGAGCCCTGGGTTCCGGATAATTCAGATTTCGAAGCCCTGGAAGGGCGAAAGAACAGCTTGGGCTAAGGGTGATACTTCACCATAAGCCGCGTATGAACAGCAATAAACCGATAATAAACAGCGGAACGCCGATGAGTGCCCCGATGATCGTGCCGATCAAAATCCAACCGACAAACATCAATACCGCGCCGATGACCAGCGCCAGGATGATCCCGGTCGCGTTGGCGATGAGCGTGACCAAGCGCCACAGGAGGACGAGGGGCCAAAGAAGTAAAGGCGTGCGGCGCTGTGTCGTGGTTGCGGTCATGATTCGAACTCCCGTTCGCTGCGCGTTCCGGCTAAACGTAGTGCCTCATCAGTATACGACACCGCACCCGCGCAAATGGTTTACCCGACATACCGATTCGTCACATGTACCGCTTCCCCTTGCCGCCTTCGCGGTAGGTCTGGATGTCGCCGGCGCGCTTTAGGAGAATACCGGTCAGGGGCGGCTCCTTGGGGTTGGGGACGGTCCCGGTGCGGTCGAGGGCGCCGATCCAGTTCAACAACTCGCTGGTCGCGGGGGGCTTTTCGAAGCCGCGTTCCCGGAGTTCGTAGAAAATGGTAATAGCGGCTTCCATGAGTTTCGGGCTGGTCTTGGGGTAGTGCAGCTTGACGATCTCGCGCATCTGCTCCGGGCTCGGAAAGGCGATGTGGTGACAGTAACACCGGCGCAGGAAGGGGTCGGACAGCTCCCGCTTGGCGTTGGACGTGATGAAGATCGCCGGGCGGATGGCCGCCTGGATGGTTTCGTTCACTTCGCGGATGGTGAACTGGCATTCCTCCAGGATGTCGAGGAGGTTGTCCTGCACGTCTGATTCGGTTTTGTCGATCTCGTCGAGGAGGAGCACGACCTTCTTCTCCGCGCGGAAGGCCCGGCCGATGGGCCCCCAAATGACGTAGTCGAAGAAGTTCTGCACCTCCCTCCCACTCTCGCCGGGGCCAAACCGGGCATCGTTGAGCCGCAGGACGGTGTCCTGGGTATAACAAGCTTCTTCGCCCTTGATCGTTGATTTGGCTCGGAGGATCTCCGTGTCCATCCCGAGGGCGCGTGCCACTTCCAAGGCGAGCTGCGTCTTGCCGGTGCCCGCTTCACCGGTCAGGAGAAGCGGCTTTTCCATGGCCAGCGCGATGTTGACGATGGCCTGCAACTCGGGATCGAGGTAATACCGGTCGGTCCCGGTGAATTCAAGGGATTTCGAGAAGGTCATGGATACTCCAACGGATTCGCAACGAATGACATGGTCACCAAGGCACTGAGAATAGTCTGGTTGACGCGGGGAAGGCAAACGACAGGCGGTGGGGACCTTATGGACGGTATGGACAGAATGGACGGTATGGACATGGGGCCTGAATAGCCAGTATGCTCGATATGTAACGTTCAGCCGGCTGCGGGCTTGGAACGAACCTCCCGGGAGTATTCGATTTGAAGAAACTGCTACAACTCCTTCTTCTCTCAACGATCGTGGCGCTGCCCGTCGCGTTGGGCCAGGAAACACCGACGGAGGAAACACGCGAGCCCGCGCCGGTGATGAGTTACCACGGAGCGGAATGGCTTGAACGGCCGAGCCGGGTCGAAGAGGAGCGGCCGGACGAGGTCATCGCGGCCATGGGGCTCAAAGACGGGGACGTCGTGGTCGACTTGGGTTGCGGCACGGGTTTTTTCGCGCGGCGCATGGCCAAGGCCGTCGCCCCGACCGGAAAGGTATATGCCGTCGACATCCAGCCCGAGTTCCTGGAGATGCTCAAGGAGTTCTGCGCGAAGGAGGGAATCACCAACGTCGTCCCGGTGCTGGGCGATGAGGACGACCCTAAATTGCCGAAGGGCGAGATTGACTGGATCATCCTCGTCGACGTGTATCATGAATTCCAACAACCGGAGCCCATGCTGGCCCGCATGCGGGAATCCCTGAAGCCGGACGGTAAGATTGCTCTCGTCGAGTACCGCCTGCTCGGCGACACGGCGGAACACATCAAGGTCGAGCACCGCATGTCGGTGAAGCAGGTGCTGGCAGAATGGAACCCGGCAGGATTTGAGCTGGTGGATTTACAGGAGTTCCTGCCGTCGCAACACTTTTTCATCTTCCAGAAGGACCCGGATCGCGACATGGCGAAATAGCCGGGGCCTCTGATGATGTTTGTTTCCTCGTACTAACTCGAAATGAACCCCAAGGAATCCCGCATGTTCGCTCGAAAACTCGTACTGACCACCGTGCTGGCCTTTTGCCTCACGATTCCCGGGCTGGCCGAGTACCGGCTCGTTCACGAACCCAATCCAAACGACCCCATGGCCGTCCGGATTTACGAACTGGACAACGGATTGACCGTTTATCTCACCGAGAATCACGAGTCGCCCCGCTTCTACGCAGAGATCGCGGTGCGCGCGGGTAGCGTCCAGGACCCGGCGGACACGACGGGGCTAGCCCACTACCTGGAGCACCTGCTCTTCAAAGGCACCCAGCAGATCGGCACTTTGGATTTCGCGGCGGAGAAGGCTCACCTGGATCAGATCACCGAATTGTACGAAGAACATTTCCGGGAAGAGGACCCTGCCAAACGCGAAGAAATCTACGCGAAGATTAACGAGGAGTCCCAGAAAGCGGCGCAGTACGCCATACCCAACGAGTTCGATCGGCTCTATCGCGCGATGGGGGGCCGTGGATTGAACGCCCATACCTGGCACGAGGAAACCGTATATAAGGTGAATCTGCCGTCAAACCGTCTCGAACAGTGGGCCGCCATCGAGTCGGAGCGGTTTTCCAATCCCGTGTTTCGTCTGTTCCAACCGGAACTGGAGATCGTGTACGAAGAGAAGAACCGGGCCATGGACAACAAGGACCGGATCATCGCGGAGGCGGTTAACGCAACGCTTTACAAAGTTCACCCCTACGGGCAACAGACGACGTTGGGCGCTGTCGAGCATCTGAAGAAGCCCTCACTCAAGAACATCTACGAATACTTCAACACCTATTACGTGCCGAACAACATGGCCATCATGATCTCGGGCGATATTGACATCGAGAAGACGATGGATACCATCGACCGGTACTTCTCAAGTTGGGAGCGCAAAGAACTCCCCGAGGCAACTACTTGGACCGAAAAACCGCTCGAAGGCGTTGAGACCGTGACGACCCAGTACGAAGGCGAAGAGTACGTACTGCTGGCGTTCCGGACCGCCCCGGTCGACAGCCCCGACGCAGATGCGCTGAAGGTCTTCGACATGGTCCTCTCGAACCGGGTCGCGGGATTGATCGACCTGAACCTCAATCAACAGCAACGCGTGCGCGCGGCAGGCTCCTATCCAAGCTTGTACAACGAATACGGGGCTCAGTTCCTTTGGGGAATCCCCAAGGACGGTCAGTCACTGGAAGAAGTGCAGCAATTGTTGCTGGAACAGATCGCCCTGGTGAAGGAGGGCAAGTTCGAGGATTGGATCATCCCGGCCATCATCACCGACTTCAAGAAGATGTATAAAGCGGGTTTGGAGTCCGACGAATCGCGCGTGGCTAACATGCGGCAATCGTACATCGCTTATGAAGACTGGGATTACACGGTAAACGAGATCGCGCGCATGGAGAAGCTGTCGAAGGAAGACATCGTCCGTGTGGCGAACGCGTATTTCGGGGACGCCTACGTCGCCGGTTATCGCCGGGACGGGCAACACGAAGTGCCGGAGATCCAGAAGCCCAAGATTGATGCCATCGTGATCGACCCGACGCGGGAATCGGAGTTCGCCAAGACAATCCTGGCGATGCCGGTGAAGCCCATCGAACCGGAGTTCGTGGAACCCGAGGACTACACGATTGAAGAAAATGCAAAGGGTACGAAGCTCTATTACGTCGAGAATCCGATCAACGACTTATTTAGTTTGACCTTCGCAATTGAGATTGGGACCCTGGAAAATAACCGCCTCGGGCCGGCCGCGCAACTGTTGGACAAGTCCGGCGCGGGCGAGTATTCCTCGGAGGCACTGAAGAAGGAATGGTACAAGCTGGGCACGGATGTCGGCGTGGGGTCCGGCGATCACGAGACATCGATCACAATATCCGGTCTGGACGAGAACTTCGAAGAATCCGTTGAGCTGCTCATGAAGCTGCTCCAGGATCCCAAGGCGGAACAGAGCACGCTGGACGAACTCATCCAGATCATTCTGGTGAACCGCGAGGATGCGAAAAAGGACGCCAATTCCATCAACGCTGCGCTGGTGCAGTACAACCGGTACGGCGATAAATCCGCGTATCTGCGCATGATGCCGACGGACGAGGTCAAGGCGCTGACGATCGAAGATCTGCACGCGATCACCAAGGGACTTCTGGACTACGAGCATTCGATCCTGTACACGGGCTCGCTGCCCATCAAACGGGTCAAGAAGATCTTGAAAAAGCATCACCCCGTGAAGGAAGACTTGAAGGATACGCCTCCCTACGAGCGCTTAACACCCCGCGCACCCGAGCAATCGGAAATCTACTTCTTCGACAAGGAAATGGCGCAGGCCCAGATCCGCATCGAGTTCGGCGGCGAGGTGTATACCGAAGAGCACATTCCGGCGAGTCAATTGTTCAACAGTTACTTCGCGGGCGGCATGGGCGGTCTGGTATTCCAGGAACTCCGGGAAGCCCGCGCACTGGCCTATGCGGCTGGGGCACATTACGTGACCGGCGACCGGGCGGGTGACACCAATCTGATGATCGGAGGTATGGGAACCCAGGCAGACAAGGCGCCCGAAGCCCTGGACGGCTTCATCGACCTCTTGGACAACATGCCCGCGGCGGAGCAGCGCTTCGCCACTGCCAGGGACGCACTCATTGAGAACTACCGAACGGGTAAGCTCGGGTTCCGGGATATCCTCGGGGCCGTCCGGTCCTGGGAGCGGCTGGGCGTGCCGGTCGACCCGCGTGACGAGCGATTTGCGGCGGTGCAGGCGTCGGACATGGAAACCATGCTGGCGTTCTACGAGTCGGAAATCAAAGGGAAGTCGAAACTTATCTCGATCGTGGGCGACAAGTCGAAGATTGACACGGGAGCGGTCTCCCAAAAGGGCAAGTTGATCGATGTGACATTGGACAGTATCTTTGTGGACTAGGCTGCCCTTGCAAAGGCGGGAATCCTCATCATATAATCAGGAAGGCCTTGAGGTCTTGGCACGCAATCGTGACTTGTGCCCCTTCTTCGAGGCGTTTAACAAAGCTGAAGCGACCTGATCGCCATCAGTGGAGAGTGAACATGCTAGCTATTGGTATGCCGGGCGGAACCGAGTGGTTTATCATTCTGCTAATCGTGCTCGTCATTTTTGGCGCGGGAAAGCTGCCTCAGGTGGGACGATCCCTGGGTACGGCGATTACCGAGTTCAAGGACAGTGTGAAAAGCAAGGATGAGGACGAGACGAGCGATCCGCTTGCTAAAAAGAAAGAAGAACCCGCGGAGTCCAAGCACGCCTAAGGGCGTGGGCGTAAGCCGCACTTCCGTTGAGGTTTCTATAGTTCACGGGGTGACGTGACGAAAGGTTGCGTCACCCCGTTGCTTCAATCCGGGCAATGGCGTTGCGGGAGGCGGCCCGTACATCGGGATTGCTGTCCCCGGTTTTAATCTGCAATGCAGATAGTGCCAGCCGGGCTTCCGGGCCGAGAGAAGCCAAGGTTCGAATTGCGGCCAATTGGACTGCGGCACCTTCTTCGGTCAGCGCGTCGAACAAGACTGGCAATATGGCCTTCGGAGACGTGCCAAACCGCAGCAATGCGCCACAGGCTGCCACACGCACGTTCGGATCTGTGTCGTGAATAGCCTTACGCAGGGCGTCGGCAACATCCCGATTATCCCCCCTGATGTGTCCGAGCGCTTCCACACTCGCCAAGCGAACCCCCCAATCTGGGTGCTTCAACGAACGGAGAATCTTTGGGTCGGGATACTCGACCTGACCCGTCAGCCGGGCCAGTGCCGCGGTCGCGCGCACCTGGACCCGCGGACTGCGGTCTCGTAAGCAGTGGTTCACGGCAATCGTAATGGCCGGCGCGATATCCGTGCAATGCGGCGCGAGCATTTCCAAGACAGACAAGGCCTGATAGCGAATCGCTTCGTTGGAATCCCGCAACACCGCCAGCAGCCGGGGCGCGGCGGCGGTGGCCATTTCACCTTGCTTTCCGAGCGCTTTCACCGCGGTCAGGCGCACGCCAGCATCCGGATCAACGAGCGACTTGGCCAACTCCCTGGCGAGCGACTCTCCCGGGGCGAGAATTCTCGCCAGCGCATCGAGCACGCGCAACCGAACTTCGGGTCTGGGATCGGCAATGCGCCGTTGCAGGGCCGTAACGGCGGGCGCGGCCGCAGGGCCCAGCGCGCCGAGCGATTCCGCCGCTTGGGCGCGAACCTGATAGGAGTCGTCGGAAAGCGCTCCAGTGAGAACGGCACGGACGTCGCCATCGTGAGGCGCAATTCGCGACACCGCGTACAGCGCCGCAGTACGGACGTCAATGGAGGCCTCTTGCACGCAATCCATCAATACGGGCAACGCGGGTTTCGCCGCGTCGCCCACTTCCGCCAACGCGTAGGCTGCGTTCGACCGGACGCCTGCATCTGGGTCCTCGAGGGCCTTCGTCAGTTCCGCGACAGCTTCCACGGCCCGGGGACCAACCCGCGTCAACGCGGCGGTGATCCAATGGCGCACCACCGTAAAAGGGCTGGAAAGTTGGTGTCGATAGCTATCGATAAGGCCGGGGGATACGGCGATCGCGGCAGCGCCAAGTTCTGCCAGGACAAAAGCTGCGGCACCCGCGTGCTGCGCGTCGCCTTCGTTGAGTTGATTCTGAAGGATCGGAGCGACCGACGCGGCGTTGGCTCCCAAACCGGCTAAGGCGCGGGATGCAGCCATGATCTCGACGGGATCCTTGCTCCGTGTCAGGTGAATCACGAGACCTTCCGCCTGCATGCCGTGCATAGGAATCCTCCAGCGATTACTGGATGTCAAACTCTTTGAGCTTGCGGTAGAGCGTTCGCAGGCCGATGCCGAGGGTCTTGGCGCAGCGTTCCTTGTTGTACCCGCAAACTTTCATGGTCTCTTCGATCACAATACGTTCCACCTCGCTCATGCGAACGCCGGTAGGTATGCGAATCTCGCTGACCTCCGGCACCGTGCTCCGGCGGACATGCTCGGGCACATCGCTGACGTCAAGTAGCTTACCATGGCGAGCCATGATAACCATGCCTTCAATTATGTTGCGTAATTCCCGGACGTTGCCCGGCCAGTCGTACCGCATGAGCACGTCCACGGCGCTGCGCGTGATCCCGTCGATGGACTTGCTGTTTGCATCGCAAGCAAGATTCAAAAAGTGGTTCACCAAAAGCGGAATGTCCTCGCGCCGGTTCCGGAGCGCGGGCATCTCGATGATGACCACGCGCAGGCGGTAGTAGAGGTCGTCGCGAAAGGACCCTTCCGCCACCATCTTCTCGAGGGGCCGGTTCGTCGCCGCGATGAGGCGCACATCGACGGAAATCGTTTTGGAATCGCCGAGCCGTTCAAACTGCTGGTTTTCCAATACCCGAAGCAGTTTAGCCTGAAGCGCGGGCGTGAGTTCGCCCACCTCATCGAGAAAGAGTGTGCCGCCGTCGGCGAGTTCAAAACGGCCTTCGCGCGCGTGGGTTGCGCCCGTAAACGCACCGGCCACGTGGCCGAATAGCTCACTTTCCACCAGCGCCTCGGGGATGCTCGCGCAATTGAGTTTGACGAACTTGCCGTCGCGCCGGGGGCTGTTATTGTGGATAGCTTGGGCGACAAGGTCCTTGCCGGTTCCTGTCTCACCCTGGATCAGGACGGTTCCCCGGGAAGGTGCGATCTGGCGAACGGCGTCGTACACGCGAACCATCTGCCGGGAGCGGCCCACGAGACTGCCCAGGCCATACCGTTCATCCAGGCGGCGGCGCAACTCGTGCTGCTCGAGGACCAGCCGCTGCCGGCCAAGCCCCTTCTCGATGACAGCCTCTAACTTGCCCAAGTTCAAGGGCTTGGTCTGAAAGTCCGCGGCGCCCTGACGCATGGCCTCGGTGGCGCGTTCCACGTCCGGCTCTTCGGTAATGAGCACAACGCAAATCTCCGGGTTGCGCTCCTTGGCAACGGCCATCAGTCGCATGCCGTTGATGCGGGGGGCGTTCAACTCCGTGATCAGGACGTCGAAAGGACGGGCATCGAGCCGATTGTACGCTTTCTCTCCGTCGTCCACCGACTCCACATGGTAGGCCCGTTCGCGCAGATAGGGTACGATTTCGTTGGTAATGGACGGGTCGCGATCGACTAGCAGCACGGAGGCGGCCGTAGCATCAGCGGGCATACTCAACTCCTTGGGGAGCAGCAAGTTTAACAAAGGGGTTCCCGTCCGTCAAACGCTTGCGCGGACCCCAAGGCTATGCTAGAATGCGCCGCAACAAGGGGATTTACATACCATGACGCGACATTTTGCAAGCTTGTTGGTTCTGGTTTTCGTCCTGTCCGCTCTCACAACGGGGTGCGCTCGGGCCAAGCTGAACACGGCGGGGTTTGCCATTACGGACACCATCACGGTGAACAAGCCCCTGGATGAGACGTGGCAAGACGCCAAGGCCGTTCTGCGCGAGTTGGAACTGGACATCTACACGCGGGACAAGCGCGGTGAGTTCGTCGCATACACACCCATGAAGCGCCGCCTCTATGTCTTCACCCCATACCGGACGCAATTGTCGATCCGCATGGAAGAAGTCACCAGCAATTCCACTTCAGTCACCATCGAAACCGTGGATCAGGTCTACGGTGTCACCCCTCTGACTTACCCGGATTGGCACGACCGGAAAACCTCGGACAACGAGGAAGCACTGGCGATTCTCGAGTCCCTACGTACCCGGTCCACGTAGGACGCTCAACCCGAGTTTTCCCCGCTGAGCAGACCGGTAATCAATCAAGTTTAGGCCTGGCCTTGACTGGGCGATTCTTGCAATTTGCTGGCACCTCCATGTTATACTTACCGTAAGGTCAGGCGATATATCGCATAAATTGAACAATAAAAACAATTAAATATGGGCTTATTTGCTTTTTCGCATTTCGGAATGATACAATTCAGTTGAGGGTTCAAGACCCTAGAAAGCGAGACACAAATGCTGTCAATGGTAGAGGTTAAATGCCCCCATTGCTCGGTACGAGGACAGATTCTGCTACCTCCGCTCGGGGCGTTGATAGTCGGACCTTGTCCCAACTGCGACGAAATGGTCGTTGTGTTTTGCGGTCGCGCCCTTCCCTTGGACAAGGAGGTCATGCTCAAGGGGTCGGAAGTGGAGAAGCATGAACATCTCAAGGGTGTTCTCATCGACTTCCTGGAAAGCCGAATCGCAACCGTGGTAGAGCAGTTCTCGCCCGAGGCGGCCGATAGTTTGAGGGATTACTCGCCAGAGGCCTTGGCCCAGCCGGAGGAGAACACCCCTCGGCTGGAACCTGAAGAGCAATTCCAACCTCGCTTAATCTCCGACTCGGAGTTCGAGGAATTCGTTCATTACGATCTGCCTTTGCTCGATAATGGAGATTACTTCAAGACGTTCTTCGAATAGGACAGGCCGAATCCGCGATTAGGCGCAAGAGTTGGTTATGGAGAGCGCCGCACCGATGGTGTGGCGCTTTCCTTACGTTTGGCGCCCCGAAACCGGTAAAGGCGCTGCGTGTCGCCTACGGCTTACGGACAATCCATAGACGCGTTTGAGGGGACAAGTTTACCAGCCGCCCAGCGTCGAACCCCGCACTGTCCGTCCAAGACGCGACCTGCTCGCACGAGTACGTATCGCCCTCGCCGTTGGCGATGAGCATGCGAAGGGCGAAGAGCAGGCTGAATGCCGGTCCGCTCCGATCGTTGTGCGTCAGGAAGTCTTTAACGATCAGCATCCCCCCGGGCACGAGGGCCTCGAAACAATTCGATATCAGATCGCGGTTCGTTTGTTCCGAATAGCTGTGGATGATGTTGGACACGAGCACCAGGTCGTAGCCTTGTCCGAGCGAATCCGTGGTGAGATCGCCGGGATGGAAGGAAACGCGATCCAGCATACCCGCCGCTTCCGCCTGTTCGCGCGCGATCTCGAGCACGGCGGGACGATCGAAGATGGTAGCGCGCATACCCGGGACGGCATCCAGGAACGTCAGCGCGTAGGTTCCCGGACCACCGCCCACGTCGAGGAGGTTCGTACGCGTCGAGATATCGACGGCATCAAGCAACTCGCGCGCGCTCAAGCGCCCGATATCGCTCATGCCGAGAATGAAGGCGCGGAGTTCCTCGGGGCTGCGGTCTTCACCGGTCTCCCGAACGGGATTCCCGGTGCGGAGCGATTCGCCGAGTCGAAGCCAGAGCGAGGCCGAGTTGGCGTTGTGCTGGATGATATGGCCTTGATAGTGAGGACGGCCTGGAACAAGGCACGTAGCGGCGAGTTCGGTATTCAGGTACTGAGTACCGGACTTCACCAGAAGATCGATGGCGACCAGTCCGTCGAGGAGCATTCGTGTCGTTCGAACGGGCCAACCGAGTTGTTCCGCGACGGTTTCGGCGTCAGAGGGGGAGTCGAGCAGTGAAAAAACGTTGGCTTCATTTGCCGCGAAGAGCACGGCGGAATCAACGAAGCGGGTGGACAGATTGCCGATAGCGTTTGTCAGACCGCGAATTCCATTCATTGCGTCACCATGCAACCGCTCAGATCAAGGTTCATTATCCGTATCTTCCCACAAGTACTTTCGCGTCTCCGCCACAACCACACCGCTCAGTAGCAGCAACGCGATCAGATTGGGAATGGCCATGAATGCGTTGGCGATGTCGGCGAAGTTCCAAACGATGGGCACCTCCACAACGGACCCGACGAACACGGCGATCACCCAGAGGATCTGATAGGGCCGGATGGCCCAGCGGCCCAGCAGGTACTCGCAGGCGCGCTCCCCGTAGTAGGACCAACCGAGGATGGTTGAGAAGACGAAGGTAATGAGGCCGACCGAGAGGACCAGGGGACCGAAAGTCGACAGATCGGCGAAGGCCCTTCTCGTCAATTCGATCCCCGTGAGCCCGTCGCGCCAGTGGCCGGAATTCACGATCACCAGACCGGTCATCAGGCAGATCACGACGGTGTCCCAGAACGTGCCGGTCGACGACACGAGTGCCTGACGCACGGGGTTCCGGGTCTTCGCGGCGGCAGCAACGATGGGCGCGCTACCGAGCCCGGACTCGTTCGAGAAGAGTCCGCGTGCGATACCGAACCGGACTGCTTCCTTCATACCGGCGCCGAGAAACCCGCCCACCGCGGCCTCGCCGGTAAAGGCGCTTCGCAGAATAGTCATGACGGTATCGGGAAGAGACGAGGCATTCATGATGAGAAGCGCGAGGCACCCCAGAACATAAAACAGTGCCATGAAAGGGACCAGCGCCTCGCACACGCGGGCAATGGATCGAATGCCGCCCAAAATCGTAATCCCGGTAAGGCCTGCGAGAACGAGCCCGCAAACAGCGTGCGGGATCTTGAGCATGGAATCGTCGAGTGCTTCCGCGATGGTGTTGGCCTGTACCATATTGCCGATGCCGAAGGCGGCGACGGCCGCGAAGGCGGCAAAGAGAATGCCTAACCACTTCGCGTTGAGCCCGCGCTCAAGGGCGTACATGGGACCGCCCACGGTCCGGCCGTCCACGGTTATCACCCGGTACTTGACGGCCAGCAGCGCCTCCGCGTACTTGGTAGCGATTCCAAAGACGCCCGTCAGCCACATCCACAACACGGCGCCCGGGCCTCCGGACGCAACCGCCGTGGCCACGCCCGCCAAATTGCCGACGCCCACCGTTGCAGCGAGCGCAGTAGCTAGTGACCCAAAATGACTGATGTCGCCCTCTTGCTCGTCGGACCGGGTCACGGACAGTCGTATCGCCTTACCGATGTACCGTTGAATCCCCTTTAGACGGAAGGTCAGGAAAAGATGGGTGCCGAAAAGCAGGGCAAGCATCGGCGGTCCCCATGCCCAACCGCTGACTTTCGTGAGGAACTGATCGAGCGCCTCCAAGCGTGATCTCCTATCGTAACTTCGCTACAGAAAAATGAACGGAAGCGGGCACTGGTCGAATGGGCGGCGCAAGGCATGGCCGATGCACCGCGCATGCTGTGCGCGCTGCACAGGGGGCAATCGAATTGCGCAGGGAATTCACGTGGAATCAGCCGTTGGATTTCTCGAGCTGCTTCTTGAGTTTCTCAAAACGGCTGTCGAGATGGGAGAGTTTCTGGCGCAGCGATTCCGCCTCGCGACGGTTCCGGGTCATCTCCTCTAAGAGCCCCATGACATTCGCGGTGCGGGGTACGCCTCGCTTGGTCCGGCGCGCCGGCGTGCCCTCGCGCTTGCGCCAGTAGTTGTAGTTACTGTAGGAGACACCCGCCTTCTTGAGGGCGTCTTTGATCGTCGCGCCACCGGATACGTCTGCGTGAATAGAGTCCATCAGCGACTGCACCTCTTCCCGGGTACGTCGCGAACGCTTGCCTTTGGACTTGGATTTCGCTCTGGTTTTCGCCTTACGCGGCATGAAGCTTCCCTCCGACTGGTAGGCACCTGGAACCACGGGACCCCTGCTCCAGATGCATGAATCCGCGCACTTGTAATAGTGCTACAATATCAATCGCCATTACGGCAGCCACATGCTACCATGAGCGCGACCGGACTTGCGAGTCCGCGACCGTTTATCCAGTTTAACGACTGTGGAGAGGAATCGGGAGACTTCCGACCATGAATACACTTACGCGCCGTTCGTTCGTCCAGATTGCCGGCACGGGTCTCGTTGCTGCACAGCGTGCCGTGGCGCAAGACAAGGAAGAAATTGATTTGGTAAGGCATGCCGTGATTGGCACAGGAGGCCAGGGCCATACGCACTTGCGCGCCTTCAGTTCCTTCGACGATTGTCATGTCGTCGCCATCTGCGATCTGGACCCGGAGCGGCGCGCCCATGCCGTGGAGGAGGCCTCCAAGAAGGCCGAGGCGCGCGGATACGACGACTATCGCAAAGTACTCGACGATCCCACGATTCATTCGGTGAGCATCGCGACTCCGGACCATTGGCATACCCCGGTAGCGTTGGCGGCATTACAAGCGGGCAAGCACGTGTATGTGGAGAAACCCTGTTGCCACAATGTCCACGAAGGGATGGTGCTTATGGAGGCCGCAAATAAGACGGGGTTGTGCGTACAACACGGCACGCAAAGCCGCAGCGGCACAGGCATTCAGGAGGCCATCCGATTCCTCCATGAGGGCAACCTCGGCAAAGTGCGGCTCGCCAAAGCAATCAATCACCAACTGCGGGGACCCATCGGCCGCGCGCCGGAGTCCGAACCGCCGGAGGGCGTGAATTACGACAGGTGGCTGGGGCCGGCGCCCGTTCACGCCTTTACGACAAATCGTTGGCATTACAATTGGCATTGGTTCTGGGACTATGGCACTGGCGACATCGGCAACGACGGAGTCCATCAGATCGATATCGCCCGTTGGGGCTTGAACGTCGGACTGCCAAACGCGGTGACCGCGCCGGGTGGTCAACTCTTCTATGACGACGATCATCAGACTCCGGACACCCAACTTGCGACGTATGAGTATGACGATTGCTACCTCGTCTTCGAGATGCGGTTGTGGACCGACTATAAGATGGACGGGCACGACAATGGTGTCATCTTCTATGGCGACAAGGGGACCGTGGAAGTAGGCCGACAAGGAAGTTTTGTTACGTTCCTTGGTGAGGAACCGAAGCAGATCGGTGGCAGCCATGACTTGTCCGCGAACATCCGCAATTTCCTGGACTGCGTCAAAGCGAATGACCCGGCCGGATTGAATGCGCCGATTTCGGAGGGCGCCAAATCGGCAATGCTCAGCAACCTGGGGAACGTCGCTACGCGCGTGAACCGGCGAATCATCTTTGATGCCGATCGCATGGAATGCACTGGCGACGACGAAGCCACGCGGCTGCTGTCGCGGACATATCGGGAAGGATACGAGTTGCCTGTCGTGGGTTAAGTCATCCGCGCGGATAACGACTCATTGAGACCGTCAATCCACGGAGACCGAGACGGAACCCTTCAAATCGATCTCTAAGCTGGTGCCATCTTCGTAGCAAATGCGTATTTTCCGTGGCGTGTTCGCCAGATCGTTCAGCCGCAGTTCGCCGTCTTCAAGCTCGACCTCGACGCTGTCGATCCCGAATGCGTCTCCACGGGTCCTGTCTACATACACGTCGCCCCAGTGATCGCGAATGCGGTTGCGCGCTTCCGCCGCAGCCCCGTTGCCCCAGGAGAAGATCGTGAAGGGGCCGATTCCCTCCCCGTCCTTAGACGCCGTGCCTCCGTGACCGTAGTTCTCCATGGTGAATCCATAGTCTTCGGGACCGAAGAAGGGGTGAACCTTTTCGTATAAGGTCTTCTGCTCTGGATTCTCGGGACAATACATCATCACGAAGGCGGACTTGAGCGCGGCCACACCACGCTCAAATAGCTGAGAATCTCCGGTTGCTTGGTAATAGTCCATGAATAGTTCCGCAAACAGGCATTCGCGCGAATCGTTCCACTCGCCGTCGCAGTTCATGACACCGAAACCGCCCAATGCCGGAATGTAGATGAAAGGCGGCTGCCACACCTGCTGCGTCATGCTGAGTTCGTCGAGGGTGCGACGTCCCCAACGAAGATACTTCTCGTTCCCCGTCGCGCGATAGCTTTCCAATAATGCTTCGGCGGTCCAGAACATGGAGAAATTGTTCTGCTTGTACATGGCGTTTCGCGGTATTTGCCGGTTCAGGAACTCCGGATAACCCCACTGGCAACAGGAAAAATAGGTCTCGAAATCCTCCCAGCGCCCGGTACGGATGACGTCGCGAACTACAGCGTCCATGGCGCGCAACGCCGCGTCGCGATACTCGGTCTTGTCCGTTACGTCCGCCAGCTTCAGCAGGAAGGTCACGCTCATACTGATTTCCGGGGACTGGCGATAGTGTTCCCAAGGTTTGTCGGTTTCCGGATGCAGCCAGGCGGGAAAGAATCCGTCCGCGTCCTGCAATGTCAACAGCCTGTCGGCGTATGCCGTCGCATATTCGAGGAGGGCGGGGTCCTTCTCAAACTCATCGTACCATCGCAGCATGAGCAGAGTGGTCCAGCTCGCATCCAGCACGTGAAACCAACGATCGGTTACGCCGCTCTTCCAGGGGACCCGGTCGGAGTTCGCCCAGTAACCCTCGCTCCACGGACGCGGTCGCTCGACGGTGGTGCCGTCGATCTCGATCTTCTCATTGTCCGTGCGGTACACCGCCGGAAAAAGCCCATCCTCCTGCGGCGCGGCAAGCGTGAACGCTTTGATCATCTCCGCGCGGCGTAGTAAATCCGCGTTCTCCATGCGGACGGCGTACCGGCGCATCCCCGCTCCGACGCGAAGCGTGGAAAACCAAGCCTGATTCCAGATAGACAAAAACTCGCGTTGAAACCACGGGCCGGGGTAGTTGGGGGATTGGCTCACGTTCACGATGAACGCGGGACCGCCAACCTGTTTACCTTCGATCTCGAACTCGTGCCACATGGAGTCCTTCCAGGAATCAAAGGCCCATCGATACGTGTGATCGACGTAGGTATCCATAGGGACGCGCAGCGGCTCGCCTTGCAGGTAGAGTGGGTGTCCGTAACGTTCCCAAAGGAACTGCGTGACCCGGGCCCACGGATTCAATGGCTCCTCATCGTCCTTGTAGAGCGCCACGTAAAAGCCTAACTCCACGTCCCCAGGTTCGAAGACCATCTCCGGTTCTTTCTTGTAGAGCACGTGAAGCGGAATGGACGTGCTCGTCATGCCGAGCCACATCTTGCGGGCCGGCGCGTCGTAGTCCATGAACCACGGATTTGCGTCGCGGTTGCCTACGATGTCCAAATCAGGAACGATGACCAGGACCGAATCGCCACGTGTCGCAATCATGGCTGGCGAGCGAAAGACGTGCTGGGCGATACAGAACCCCTCCTCCGGAGCGAGATGGGGCGACCACCACTGGTCCGGTTCCGCAAGAACGTCAAAGGGTATTGACAACTCGTCCTGTTGTATCGGGTCTTCGACGGACCACGTCATGCGGACCCTACGCCATCCATCGGAGAGTTCTTCGATCTGCGTCTCCGCGGGAAGACTGCCGAGTTCAGGTGCCGTAAACCGAAGCCAATCATCGCCCTCCAGAGACGCGGTAAACTCACCGCCGCTGTTGCCGATCGTGAATGCTGGGGAAGGTTCTGCCGAACGAACCGATAGGCACATCGCTAAGACAAGTACGGTCCCCGAAAGTCTTGCCGCCATCACATTCACACTTCGCCAAGCCATATACCCCATCATCCCAAATTCCGCATGCAGGCCATGCAGATTCGGATCTCTTCGTAACTGACCTCTTCGTGCAACGCTTGGAAAACCGGCTTCAATCGGTCCGTCTCCATGGCCGCGGCACATTCCCGGACCCGTTCGACGATTGCGGCATGTACCCACGGTGTAGGGTCCGTAACCGCATTCACTTCGATGTACTTCAATAAGTAACCGACGACCGTTGACGGCGCGCGCCGGATGATGGCGCTCACTTCTTCGATTGTCCGGCCCTGTTGAAAAAGCGGCTCGCATTGGCGCCAGGTATCGTTCTTTGATGGGCGCTTGCGCGTCGGTTCGTCATCCAATTCAAACGCGGTGCTTGTTGATACAGTAACGTTCGTATTCAGTCCGTGTTCGTCGCAATACCGCTGAATCACCGCGATAAACGCGTATCCGAAGTCGCGAAACTTTTTCTGACCGACTCCGTGCACACCCAGAAACTCGATCGTGTTTGTCGGGCGCTTGCGCGCCATATCCATCAGCGAGGCATCGCTAAAGATGACATAGGGCGGCACGCGGCGTTCCTCCGCCTCTTGCCGGCGTAGCGTTCGCAGCGCTTCAAAAAGGCCGGTATCAACGCCTTCCATGGATTTCGCGGCAGCGGCCGTTGATTTTCGTGTGCGCCCAGACACTTTCGTCAGCGCGGGCCCCCGACCGTCTGCGTCGCGTCCCTGTGTGGTCACGCTGAGGACGTTGTATTCGCCCGTCTTCTCGAGATACCCCTGCGCGACCAACTGCTCGATCCAGTCCCGGACCGCGCGCTGCCCTTCGGCCGCCAGGCTCGCGTAAGTGCTCAGGTTGTCGTGGCCCTTAGACACGACGCGCTCTTCGGTCGAACCGGAGAGCACGAGCGCGGTGTAGGTCGGCCCGGCCATGGATCCGAGTTCGTCCACGCAGGCAAGAATGGCGCGCACGATCTCACCGGAACCTTCGACCGTATCCAGCTCGTTCAGACAATAGTCGCAGGCACCGCAGCGGTCCTTGGGATAGTGCTCGTCAAAGTACGCGAGCAAGGTCTTGCGGCGGCATGCCGCGCCGGTACAGTAGCGCTGCATGTCCTCGAGCTTGGAGAGTGCGATCTCGACGGCATCTCCCTCTTGCTTCGCAAGCATGCTCTTCCAAATCATGAAATCAGCACCGGAATACAGAAGCCGGCATTCAGCCTCTAATCCGTCGCGTCCCGCGCGGCCGCTTTCCTGCTGGTAGTGTTCAATCGACTTGGGCATACCGGCATGGATGACAAAGCGGACGTCGGGCTTGTCGATGCCCATGCCAAAGGCGACGGTCGCCACGACGATATCCGCCTTATCGCGAATAAATGCGTCCTGATTGCGTTTGCGATCCTCGTCGGGAAGGCCCGCGTGATACGGCACGGCCTTGTGACCCGCGACATTGAGGCGTTCGCATAGCGAGTCCACTTCCTTGCGGCTGATGCAGTAAATGATGCCGGACTTGCCCTCGTGGCGACCCAGGACGCGACCGATTTGCTGGAAAGCGTCCGCACGCCGTTCAGCCCGGTAGACCAGGTTCGGACGGTCGAAGGACCCAACCAGCACCTCGGGTTCGCGAAGGGACAGTTCCTCGACGATGTCGTCTCGCACGTGGCTCGTGGCTGTTGCGGTGTAAGCGTGGACATGTACATCCGGAAAGGTATCACGCAAGCCACGTAACTGCCGGTATTCGGGCCGGAAATCGTGGCCCCATTGGCTGATGCAGTGCGCTTCATCGACGACCATGAAAGACACGTTCGCGTCCCGCAGGTAGTCGCGGAATCGCTCTTGCGCGAGGCGTTCGGGGGACACGTACAAAATCTTGAGCGACCCGTCGCGGATAGCTCGGTCCACGGATCGGCGTTCCTCCGCATTCATCATGCTGTGAATGGCCGCCGCGGAAATGCCGTTCGCCGTGAGCGCGTCCACTTGGTCTTTCATGAGCGAAATCAGCGGCGAAATGACCACGGCCATACCCGGCAAGGCAAGCGCTGGGGCTTGAAAACAAAGGGATTTTCCCCCGCCAGTCGGAAGGATCACGACCGAATCCTTCCGGTCCATGACCGCTTGCATGGCCTCCCGCTGCAGAGGCCGGAATGATTCATACCCCCAGTATCGCTGGAGTATGTCGTGGATCTGCGTCATTGAATGAATTCCGCTAACGTATTTCCCTGCGGGAATCCGTTTCGGGGGCAAAAGCGTTTCGGTTGAAGAGTTGATAAATGCATAGCGTTCGGGTACACGTATTCCACCATGGTGACTGAGAACCTACACCGTACATCACGCGCCCTTCGGGGACAAGTATGCGTTGCGATCTTGGCGTTCGCGATTTTGGAAATGGGGTGTTCGACTAAGGGCACCGACAAATTGGGACCGCGCAGCAATCCCGTAAACCGTATCGACGATCTCTGGGACTTCGACAACCCGGCAGCGTCCGAAGAGCGGTTCCGTGCGTTCATGGAAGCTTCGCGGGATCCAGCGTTTCGGGCGGAAGTATTAACGCAGGTAGCACGGGCGCAGGGGCTGCAGAAAGAATTCGATGCCGCCCACGTTACGCTCGATGAAGCCCAGGCCTTTGCGCCGGAAAATGCGTTCGAGGTTCAGGTCCGTATCCTGCTCGAACGCGGGCGCGTGTTGAACAGTGCAGGCAAACCCGCCGAAAGCCGGCAGTACTTCTTGGACGCCCTGGCGCTGGCCGAGCGCACGGGACTGGATCACTATGCCATTGACGCGGCCCATATGATGGGAATCGTGGAGGCGACTGCGGAGCAGATCGCGTGGTCGGAGAAGGCGCTGGATATTGCGAAGAGATCGAAGGACCCGCACGCGCGGCGCTGGCTCGGACCCTTGTACAACAACCTTGGGTGGTCGTACCACGACACGGGGAGTTACGAGCATGCGCTTGCGATGTTCGAGAACGCGCTGGAATGGTATTCTGGGAATGGCCAGCCGGAACAGATCCGCGTCGCGCGTTGGTCCGTCGCGCGGGCGCTGCGTTCGCTTGGGCGTATCGAAGAAGCGTTGGCCTTGCAGGAGGCCTTGCTGAAAGACCTGGACGAAGCAGGCGTCACCGACGGGTACGTGTACGAGGAGCTGGGCGAATGCCTTCTGACGCTCGGTCGCTCGGACAAGGCACAAGAGTACTTCGCACTGGCCTATCGGGAGTTGTCGCAGGACGAGTGGCTCCTGAAGAGCGAACCGGATCGAATCGCCCGCCTGAAGACACTGAGTGAGGGGGCCAACGAGCAACGCCGGGACTGATCGGCCTACACCGCTTGCCCGGCGGCATAACCCGACGACCAGGCCCATTGAAAATTGTAGCCGCCGAGCCAGCCGGTCACATCGACTACCTCTCCGATGAAATGGAGGCCGGGAACCTTTTTGCACTCCATTGTCTTTGGGGATAACTCTGCTGTGTCGATACCGCCGCGAGTGACCTCCGCTTTCTTGAAGCCTTCCGTACCGGCAGGCGTGATCGTCCAGCCGTGCAAGGCCTCCGCGATCGCGGTGAGCGTTGCGTCCCTTTGATCGGCGACAGTGCCGGACCATCCATGAAGATCGGCCCAGCGTTGGGCGAGCCGTTTTGGCAAGAACTCGCAAAGCCCAGTCGCCACTTCGGCGTGTGACCCGGATCGCTTTAGTTCGAGTAACCGCTCGCGCACATCGGACGCTGGCGCCGTATTGATGACGATGGACCGGCCCGGTTGCCAGTACGAGGAGATTTGAAGAATGGCCGGACCGCTCAGACCGCGATGGGTGAAAAGTGCGTTCTCGCGAAACGATACTCCGTTGCATTGAATCTCCGCGTCGAAGGATACCCCCGAAAGCCCGTCGTAGCGCTGCATGTCCCCGATTGAAAACAAGAACGGCACCAGCGCGGGCTCGGGATTGCGCATGGCGAGGCCGAACTGTTTCGCGACGCGATATCCGAAATCAGTCGCGCCCAACTTTGGAATTGAGAGTCCGCCGGTCGCCACGACCAGCGATGACGTGGTCCATTGTCCCCGGTTCGAGGAGACGCGGAACTGGTCCGCACGATCAACGTTTGATACGCGGCAGTCCGTGACAATCTCGACGCCCGCAGCGAGGCATTCGTTCACGAGCATGTCGATTACGTCGCGCGATGAACCGTCACAGAAGAGCTGGCCCAGTTTCTTCTCGTGGTATGCGATGCCGTGGCGTTCGATCAGCGCGATGAAATCCTGGGGCGTGTATCGCGCCAGCGCGGACGTGCAGAATCGCGGGTTCGCGGACACAAAATTCTCGGGCGAAGCATTGACGTTCGTGAAATTGCAGCGGCCACCGCCGGAGATGCGAATCTTCTCCCCCGCCTTCGCATTGCCTTCGAGGAGTACGACGCGCCGCCCGCGTTGCCCGGCGGTCATGGCGCACATCATCCCCGCGGCACCCCCGCCAACGACAACGACATCCGTCTCCATTACGCCGCGAAGTCCGCGGCAAGACATTGGGCCGCGCGAAACGCCTCGTTGAGGAAGGCTTCCGCAGACTGCTTCCTGTGTTGAGGAACGACCTCGAGCATCAAGCACCCGTCGAACGACGGCCATGGACCTGCGTCGCGAATGGCTGGAAAGTCGACCACGCCCAAGCGAGGCAACCAATGCTGGTCGCGGCGCCCGTCCGTATCGGAGAAGTGCGTGGTCACGACGCGTGTCGCCCAGCGGCGCAGGAGCGCACCCGGTTCCGCACTGTACAGCCAGTCGTGGCTGGAATCGTAGCAGAGACCGAGCCGATGCGATGGAATCCGTTCGAGCAACCAATCGATGTGAGCTGTGCTTCGAGTGTTTTCGATGGCGATGGTCACCCCGTGAGTCTCGCCTACATTGACGATGCGGCGCAGACTGTCGAGACCGAGTTCGTTGGGCGGCGGCGTGGCCGTGCCCTGCGTGACGTGCATGACGAGGGTTTCCACGTCGTGACGGGCGCAGTCCTCCACCCATCCGATATGCCGGTTGACCATCGCTTCACGATCGTCGGTATTCGCGCTCCAGAGTGCATTGCAACCCGCGTACGGGGCATGAAGATTGTCGATGTGCAATCCAATCCGCCGCACGAGGTTTGGAAGGAGATGCCGCAAGCGCCGGCGCTGTTCGTTCTCTTCCTCCCACCATAACCCCGTCGATTCAAATCCGGCATCATGGATCATCTTTAGCCGGTCGGTAATGGGCACGGGAATTCCAAACCACGCGTAGAGTCCCAGGGACGGGCGCGGTGCGAGTTTCGGTTTGGCGGCGAACGCAGAATTAGCCATCATACCGGTAGCCAACCCCGTGGACCGTGCGGATTATTTCCGGAGTCTTGGGATCGCGCTCGATGCGCTTGCGGAGCTGCGAAATGTGCTGATCGAGCGTGCGGCTATTGGGCATGTGATCCATGCCCCAGCACTCGTCGAAGAACGTATTGCGGTCGACGACGCTTCCTCGGTTCCGGTGCAGCAACGACAGGATCCTCACGTCGCGCAGGCTGAGATCGATTGCATTATCGCCGCGACGCGCCCGCAGTTGGGAAGGGACAATTTCGAGATCACCCATCACGAACGGCTCTTCCATCTGTGCACCGGGCTTCGCGGCAAAACACCGGCGCGTGACTGCGCGAATCCGCGCCACCACCTCGCGTACGCCGAATGGCTTGAGGATGTAGTCGTCGGCTCCTAATTCCAGACCAAGGACCTTATCGACCTCTTCCGACTTTGCGCTGATGAAGACGATAGGAACAGCCGCGTTTTCTTTACGAATCTCACGGCACACGTCAAAACCATTGACTCCCGGCATCATGATGTCGAGACAAATGAAGTCCGGGGTCTGTTGTTTGAATAACGCAAGGGCTTCCCGTCCGTCCCGGGCGGTCACCGTCTCGAATCCCTCCTCCTGGAGGATTTCAGCGAGTCCGTTTCGGATGTGGGCGTCATCCTCGGCGATCAAGACTCTCATGGCTCTCCTCCCTCCGGCACGCGTGGACAGTGCAGCGTCACGAGGAAGGCCGCGCCTCGCTCGGATGGAACCAAAACGAGTGCGCCGCCGTGGAGCACCGCCAATTCCCGCGCAATGGCAAGGCCAATACCCGCTCCCGTTACCCCGTCCGATAACCGGTCGCTCACGCGATAGAAGGGCTCGAAGACGCGCTCGCACTCCGCTTCCGGGATTCCGGGGCCCGCGTCGGAGACCTGTATCATTACCTCATCGCCGTCCTGGCTGGTCTGAACGACCAGGCGTCTTCCGTCCGCGCCGTACTTTTCCACGTTGCTGATCAGATTGCCAACGATTTGTTCCACCACGTCCGTATCCACCCGAGCCTGATCCGGCGCTCCGGCCTCGAACACGACTTCGATTTCCTTTGCATCCAGCGCAGGCCGGTAATGATCGAGCACCGCACCAATGAGGGCGTCAATACGAGCGGGTTCCGTTCGCAATTGAAGGGTATGCCGCTCGCGCCGGCTGAAAGTCAATACATTGCCAATGAGGCGACTCAAGCGCTGGCTCTCCGATACGATCACGCCGAGGTGAGTGCGCGACTTTTCGTCGCTGTCGTCGAGCCCACGTTCGAGCAGTTCGGCGTACATGCGGATATTCGTCAGCGGTGTCTTTAATTCGTGGGATACCTGGTTCACAAACGAGACGCGTTGTGCCGCGAGCCGGATATCGCGCGTGTATTCGCGGTAGAAGTAGACGGCAAGGCCGATGACGGCAATCACGACTACGCCGAGCGCGGTGCCCACGTTGAACCAAAGCCCCCTCGATAGTCCAGTGCCCGACAATTCCGGAGACGCGTAGAATGCGAGCGACCAACCACCCAGCGGATATCTCAGCGCCAACGTCGCGCGTGGCCGTTGCCCCTCCATCGGCACATACGCGCCCCACTCGTAGATGGGCGCTCCTTTGGCGTCCACCAAAGCCATCCGCACGTCCTCTATCGAGCTGGCCGCAGGTTGAGTGTCCGGTAACGCCACGACAATGTCCGATTTGAGTCGTGCCACGTTCAGTTCCGCGCCGATGTACTCGCCGGCGTCCTTGCGCAGCCAGTAGATAAGATGCATGCCGTCACCCCAAAACCACGCGTACCAGCCTTCGCGGAGTTCGGGTCCAACGGCCACGTTGGACTTC
>CAZWDH010000004.1:32059-51330 GCA_964632865.1 uncultured Nitrospiraceae bacterium | reverse complement strand
TCACATCCCCCTCGACCCTCCGGGTCTGCCCCCTTCAAAGGGGGAAGGTGGCGCACGCTTCGCCGCGCAGCGAGGTGGGTCAATGCCGATGAAAAGCTGTCTACCTCCACGCGTCTTCAGAAAGTCTTGGGTCGCGACACTCCCCCTTTGAAGGGGGATTAAGGGGGATGTTTTTGTGGTGTACGTGAAATCGCCACGGATAAGCAACGCCGTGTAACATGGTATAAAAAGACCAAGGCCGCTTCCGATTGCGTTCGTAACGCTACCGGGAGCGGCCTCCCCTAAGACCCCTCTCCTGCCATACCCCTGCGGAGACTACTTGTTGAGTTCGGTGAACTTCGCTTCGATTTCCTCGGCGCGATTCTGGGCTTCGCGCGCTTCCTCGATATGGCCCGTCGCGGCGAGCAATCCGGCCTGCGCCTGGAGGCGTACGGCCACGTCGGGATGATCGTCGCCAAGCACTTCGCCCTGGATGTGTTCCGCGCGGCGCAGCAACGGCTTGGCTTCGTCGTAGCGTCCCTGGTTGGTCAACAGCGCCGCGAGATTGATGAGCGCGGTCGCCATGTAGGGATGCTCGCTGCGTCCGCCCATGAAGTGAATGCGGATTGCGCGGCGCAGCAGATTCTCCGCTTCCACGGCATCCCCGGCGTCGTTTGCGAGCAGCGCCAGCCCGTTCAGGCTGCGGCCCACTTCCACGCTGTACGGATCCTGCTCGTTGATTTCCAGCGCGCGCCGGTACAGCGGCTCGACTTGCGTCATGTCACCCGCCACGTAATGCAGATCGGCCAGGTTGTTCAGCGTGGTTGGGACGAAACGGCTTTCTTCGCCGCAGTCTTCGGTGCGCAGGCACAGGGCTTTTTCGAGAGCGGCTTCCGCGTCGCTGTATTGGCCGAGCGCAAACTGGGTCATGCCCTTGCCGTCGAGCGTGAACGCGAGACGGAACTCCTCGCAGGTTTCGCCCTCGGCTTGCGTGAAGAGCGCCTCCGCATCGCGATACCGGCCAGCCTCGTAGGTGTCAACGCCTTGGTAGTGGTAGGAGATCCAGAGCTGCAACTCACCAGCGGCGGCGGGCATCGCAACCAGAACTGCCAGCGCCGCGCATACGAAGACTCGCGTTTTCATGTATCGGTTCTCCTGTTTAACCGGAGTAGATATAAGGCGAGCGCGTTGGGACTATCAACAGGCCAGCGCACAAAAAACCTCGGTACGAATGATAGCCAAAAACCGGGCAACTGTCAATAATTTCCGGATTCTTCTTTCAGCCATAGACAACTCTTTACAGGATCAAGTATACTGTTTCCATTCGGTTTGATGTTGCTCGCGTCCCGATTGCATCTGCGATTCCCGGACGCGTTCGTGGCCGTTACTCAAGGAGGCTCTTCCATGATTGCCACCCTTCGCATGTCGATTGTCGTTCTCGCAGTCATCGCATTGGCGGGACCCGCCGCATGGGCGGCCTGTTCCAGTTGCGGCAAGGAATCCTGCAGCATGTGCGGCTCGGGCGGGTGCGGCTCCTGTGGCGAGGACATCATGGACCGTCACGGTTGCGAATATACTCCGACGGAATTCGCGAGTCCTGACTCGGTCGCGTGGAACCAGCGGCGCGTGTCTTTCGGCAACTACCTAAAGTTCGCGAAGGCCGAGATCCCCGAACCGGTGATGCGGATCGCGCCCGAGTTTGAGCCCATCTTCTTCGATCTCGACAAGGCCGTGTTGAAGCCCGAAGGCTTGGCGACGGCGCGTAAGGTCGCGGCCTACATGAAGGACCATCCTCAGGACAAGGTCCGCATCGAAGGGAATTGCTGCGATCTCGCAAGCAACGAATACAACCAGAAACTCGGGCTGCGCCGCGCGGAAGCCGTGAAGAGCTTTCTCGTATCGGAAGGAATCGACGCGTCCCGCATCACGACGACGAGTAAGGGGGAGACCGAAGCGGTCCATAGTCCTCAGCATCGACCCATGGACCGCCGGGCCGACGTCATCGTCTGGTTTCTGGATGCTGCAAACTAGAGAACTTGCTTAGCCACAGAAGTTGTTGCTCGGAATTGGCAAAAGGGGGAACGCCTCATGGCGTTCCCCCTCTTGCTATTAGATGTGCTCGATTTCGGTAGACCGCTAACGGCCAAAGACTCCTGACTCCGCATAGTTTGCAGGGCTGGTCCATGAGGGGCGCCACCAGAGTTTTGCGTTTCCGTCCGAGTCGAAGTCGTTGACGGTGATGTTCAGACGGACGGACGACCAATCTTCCCCTTGCAACGACTTCACGTAGGCAAGCGGCACCGCGGCTTCAAAGGCATACCCGCCCTCGGCCTGCTTCGCGACCGCGGTCGACCCTTCCGGTAGCCGATCCAGCCCCGGAATCGCCGCGGGGTCCTGACCCGGCGCAATGGCGAAGAGCAGGTTGGACTCGAAGTCGGTGTACGGCCCGCTTCCCCGCGCGTCGGCCGGGCGCGCGTCTAACCGGACTTCAATGCTGTCCTGGCGATAGTACTCGCGTTTCTCATTCAGTTGAATCTGGTCGTCTGTGACCCGCGCGCCGATGTAGAGGAAATCTCCGTGAATTGCCGCGCCGAAGCGCCACGAACCGTCCGTCCATCCGTGCCACGCGTCCATCGTATCGTCCAACTGCCCGGGTTCCCGCACCTCAACGGGAAGCGCGGACCAGTCCGACAGATCGCCGTCCACCGCGATCCCGTCCTCCGCAGCGGCGATCTGGAATCGTTGATCGATCACGATACGATGCTGCCCCGTCACGATGACCGGCTGCACGTTGTCTTCGAGATCGTAGCGCGCGGTCCAATCCACGGGCACCGGTTCCAGCGCGTCTACCGGCGTCGGAGCATCGGCAAGTAGCGCCAGGTCGATTTGTTCCACCGAGTTCGGCGGCACGGTACGCTCCAGCGACTCCACCGACGCATGCAAGGCATCCGTCGGCTCGATGCGAACCTTGATGTGAAGCGGGAGGTCCGCGTCGTTGGTCAGCCGCAGCACCGTATCGGCGCGGTCCACGGTGGGTTGATCGAGCACGATCCCGTCCGTTCGCACCAGCGCGCCCGCGAAGGCCGGTTGTATGAGGCCGAGGCGTTCGTCCGTGATGATGTTCGTATCCCAGATTCCATCGAGCATGAGGTTTGCCATGATGGGGCCCTCATCGGTCATGGTGACCCACATGAAATGATCGAACTCGCCAAAGTTCGCGCCTCGTAACCGGCTCCCTCCGCCCATGGTAGCCAGAACGATGTAGTTCGCGCTGTTCCGTTCGATCTTGCGGTAGTTGTGCGTGTGGCCGGCGAAAACCGTGTGGGGCCGTCCTGCCAGCGCCGCCTCGATACCCGCCCAGCCATTGTCTTCGTTGTAGGTCCACAGGGGTTTGTGCAAAAGCGCAATAGTCCAGCGCACGTTCGGGTTTTCGGCCAGCGCCTTTTCCACGTAGGCGATCTGGTCCGCGCTGATATTGCTGGACGGCGGGTCTTCGCTGTTCAGGCAGAGGAAAAGCACGTTGCGGTACACGAAGTGGTAATAGGTCTTGCCGTAGCGTTCGGTCCAGACCTGGCGCATGACCTCGTTCGTAATATCATGATTGCCGGGCGTGTAGAAAAACGGCATCTCGAGCTGGGTGACGAAACTGTCAAACTCCGCCCATTCGCGATCCAGTTCCGCGCGGTCCTCGGTATACCCTTCGATAAGGTCGCCCACGCTGACGACGAATTCCGGCTGAAGCAGATTGAGCTTGCGCACTCCGTCCATAAATACGCCCGGCCGGTGGCCGCCGGTGCGGTCGGTGACAATCGCGAACTGGAAGTTCTCGGGATCGTTATTGAGTTCCAGGTGGGTCCAAGGCTTCTTTTCGGTTTCGATCCCATGCTGCACCTTCGCGGGTTCTTCCGCAGATAGGGCGATTGCAACCGTGAGGATCGCGGCGATTGAGGAAATACGAGTCATCATTGCAGCTCCTGTCCACAGGGGATGATCGGCATGGTAGCCGAAGGCTGTTTCCATCATTGAAGTCCTGCGAGTGTAGTCAACGCGGAAGAACGCGTCAACGGTATCTCGCGCGTCTTATAGCCTACAAGCATGAGCGCCGAATTAGTTTGCCTTGTGAAATCGCAAATCGCTAGTATTCTGTGGGGTTTGTGATGTACTTCGGAGTGAACGACGTGCTGCGAGGATTTCTTGTCTGTAGTACCGGCCGGGGCGAGGAACGGCGCGTGCCGGTGGGCCCCACGTTAACCCTGGGGCGCGCCGTCGATTGCGGCTATGTGATCGACGACGCCGCCGCGTCGCGCCGCCACGTCCAAATCACGTCCGACAAGGGCCGATTTCTCTGGAAGGACCTCGGCAGCACGAACGGGACCCAAATGAACGGCCTTTCCATGCTCGAAGGCGTCTTGAAGCAGGGCGACGAACTCCGCATTGGCGAAACGGTCATGCGCTTCGAGGTAGAGGAAGTAGCCGACGCTGAGCCCAAGGAAAGCACGACGGTTTTCAAGGAAACCATCGTGGACTGGCAGCAGGAAGGGGGCGTGGAAACCCCGGGCGACCGGGAGGAACGGTCCGAACGCCTGCTGCGGGCTGTCTACTCGGTCATGAACGAGATCGCGTCGAACTTCGAACCCTGCCCTCTCGTGGACCGGATTCTCGAAACCACCATGCGCGCCATCGACGCCCAGCGCGGCGCTATCGTGTTTGCGGACGAGTCCAAGACCGACCTTCAGCCCTGCCCCGTATGCCGGCGGTACCATATCATTCAGGGACAGAAGGTCGCCCACGTGGACGAGCGGGATTTCCACATCAGCAATACGGTCGCCCAGCGCGTGCTGACGCGCGGTGAGAGTCTCTTGTTTCAGGATTCTGACCGCGACAGCGAACTGAACATTGCCCAAAGCATCATGTCCTTGAGACTCCGCTCGATCATTTGCGTACCGCTGCGCGGCAAATTCGGCATCTTCGGCATCCTGTACGTGGATACCGACCAGGCGGGTC
Source organism: uncultured Nitrospiraceae bacterium (assembly GCA_964632865.1). GTDB lineage: Bacteria > Hydrogenedentota > Hydrogenedentia > Hydrogenedentales > SLHB01 > JAHDWY01. The sequence continues at coordinate 46,347 of CAZWDH010000004.1, read as the reverse complement.
ACCAGTACTCCCATGAGGACATGCTGCTGACGACCGCCGTGGGCAACAGCGCCGGGCTTGCGCTCGAGAACGCGACCATGCACCGCGAGATCCTGGAGAAGCAGCGCATCGATCAGGAAATCCAGCATGCCTGGACTATTCAGGAAGGCTTTCTCGTACGGGAGTGGCCGGAGCACGCCCGTTACCAGGTCTACGGCGAAACGAAGCCGGCAAAAACCGTCGGCGGCGACTTCTATGATTTCGTACAGGCCAGCGATTCGCGCATCGGCATTCTGATCGGCGATGTAAGCGGCAAAGGCGTACCCGCGGCGCTCACCATGGCGCAATTGCTCGCCGAGTTTCGAATCGCGGCGCGGGACTTTGAGTCGCCCGCGGCCGTATTGCTGCAACTGAACCGTAGCCTGTCGGCGTCCAGCCCGCGCGGCACCTTCTGCACCTTGTGCTACCTCGTGCTCGACCTGGACTCCGGCCGCGTGCGCGTTGCCAACGCGGGGCATCACCCTGTGGTCGGAATTGGCAAGTCCGTCCGCATCTTCGGAGAAGCCAGTGGCCCGCCCGTGGGGATCCTTCCGGAGCTTTCCTGGGAAGATACGGAGACTGAAATATCCTCCGGCGATACCTTACTGCTCGTCACCGACGGCATCCTCGAAGCGCGCGCCGTTCACACGCTTCCCGAAAACGATGACGGCCTCGACGAGTTTGGCATGGACCGCCTGTGTGATGTAGTGAAAAGTTACCATCGCACGTCGCCGAAGGAACTCATCGAGCGGGTCAATCAGAAGGTACTAGGTTTTTGCGAACCAGCCTTGCCGCACGACGATTGTACGATGATTTCGGTGAAGTATCTGGGATGATGGCGCGGGAGCGCCGGAGAACCGAGCGTGGACGATCCTGAGTTCCATCTGGACCTGGCCTCGGACCCGCGCCTGCTCAATGGCGTGCGTGGGCTGATCCGCGGGTACCTCGTTTCGGCCGGTATCGCCGGTGAGCAGGCCGATTGCATCGTCCTTGCCGTTGACGAAGCCTGCGCGAATTCGATACGCCATTCGTACGGAGGCAGGAGAGAGCACCGCATTCAATTGGTTGCGCGGCGAGACCCAGCGGGTATTGAATTCGAACTTCGCGATGACGGGGTCCCCGCGGAACCGGAGCGATGCAAGAAGAATGAATCGATTGGCGTCCCTGATGGGAGTACACTTCAACCGGGAGGCTTGGGGGTTCAACTCATGCACGAGGTGTTCGATGAAGTGACCTTCGCGCCGGGACGGGAACGGGGAAACCGTGTCACCATGCGGCTTGCGCTTCCCGTCAATCCGGGAAGTGTGAAGCGCGCGCAGGATGGATAGGTAGGAAGTAGGTATGCCATTGGAAATCGATAAACAGGGTGGTGCTGGATCCTGGGTGATTGCGGTGCGCGGCGAAGTCGATCTCTACAGTTCTCCGGAGTTGCGAACCGCCATCACGAAGGCGATGCCAAAGTCTGGCGGAAGCGTTACCGTCAACCTGAGTGGAGTGCCTTATATGGATAGCTCCGGCGTGGCCACGCTCGTCGAAGGTTACCGGTCCGCCCTCGAAGCCGGCACGCAGTTCGTGCTCGCGGCGCCCTCACAAGCCGTCATGAAGGTCCTTCAGCTTTCACGGCTCGATTCCGTGTTCACCATCCGGGAGGGCGCGTGAAACGCGGTGAATCCGAAGATGATCGTGTGAGGTGCCATCCGTGACGGCGTTCGTCTACACCTTTGGCGCCACCGGCCGCGTGAGTCTGAACGCGCTTTACGCCTTGTCGCGCGTTTGCGTGCTCATGGTGGAGACCGTCAACTGGACCCTCGTGCAGCCCCTTCGCGGACGTGGGCTCCGGATGAAGGCCGTCGTCTTCAACCTGGTCGAATACGGCGTCAATTCGCTGCCCATCGTCGGCCTCATCTGTTTTCTCATCGGCGCAATCATGGCCATGCAATCCGCCTACCAGCTTGCGCGATTCGGGGCCACGCAATATATCGCCAACCTCGTTGGGGTAGCGGCCATGCGCGAACTTGCGCCCCTCATGACGGCTATCCTGCTTACCGGCCGGAGTGGTTCGGCCATTGCCGCCGAAATCGGCACGATGAAAGTTGCCGAAGAGATCGACGCGCTGGAAGTGATGGGGCTGAACCCGACGAAATTTCTCATTGTGCCCAAGTTTCTGGCCATGCTGATCGCCATACCCTGCCTGACCATCCTCGCCACCTTCATCATGATCCTCGGCGGGTACGTCTTATCCGTGTTTGTCTTGGGCGTTGACTCCGATTTATACGTGAACAACACGGCGCGCGCCCTGCAAATGAAGGATTTTGCGACTGGCTTCACCAAGAGCGTTTTCTTCGCGGTAGTCATCTGCTGGGTGGGTGTCTATCGCGGATTCCAGGTAGAAGGCGGCGCGGAGGGTGTCGGCAAGATGACGACCTCCTCCGTGGTGACGTCGATCTTTCTGATCATCTTGGTTGACTTGGTATTCACGGCCTTGTTCTTCTTCTGACGCGATGAACGAGACATCTGAACATATCATCGAAGTGCGCGACCTCGTCGTGAAGTATGGGGACCGCACCGTGCTCGACGGGTTGAACTTCACGATCCGCCGGGGGGAGACCTTCGTCATTCTCGGCGGAAGCGGGTGCGGCAAGAGCACGCTCCTTCGCAATCTGGTGGGGCTCATGCGGCCGTACTCCGGTGAAATCCTGTTCAATGGGCGCGACATTACCGCGATGACCGACGAAGAGCGCATTGAGGTGCGCAAACGCGTCGGTATGTGTTTTCAAGGGTCGGCCCTGTTCAACTCCATGTCGCTGGCGGATAATGTGGCTCTGCCCTTGCGCGAGCACACCCGCCTGGCGAGTTCGACCATCGATATCCAGACGAAGATTAAGCTCGCATTGGTCGGGTTGAGCGGTTTCGAAGAGTACCTGCCTGCCGAAATCAGCGGCGGGATGAAGAAGCGGGCCGGCATCGCGCGTGCCATGGCCATGGACCCGGAGATCATTTTCTACGACGAGCCGTCGGCCGGACTGGACCCCATTGTCGCGGCGGGACTGGACATGCTGATTCGAAAAATGCAGAGTACCTTTAACCTGACCAGCGTCGTCGTCACCCACGAGATGGCCAGCGTCCGGCTCATCGCCGATACGGTCTGCATGCTGAACGCGGGCCGGATCGTCGGCACGGGGAAGATTGACGAACTCGAACGATCGAAGGATCCGTTCATTCAGCAGTTCTTCGAACGCCGTCCCGACGAGGAAAGCGACACGCGCGATGACTATATCCGTTCTCTAATGGGCATCGACGTGCCCGGCAACGCGACGTGAACGAGGGAAGGAAGAGTAAGTAGCAATGCCCGCGAAGAAACATGACTTCACCGCCGCCGAGATCAAGGCCGGGATGCTCGTTCTGGCTGGCATCGCCCTCTTCATCGTGTTCCTCGGGGTTATCCAGGGCTACCGCCCTCCTGTGGAGGAGCATGTTTTCGTTTGCCGGTTCAATGACACGCTGGGACTCAATAAAGGCGCGGACGTGCGGTTTGGCGGTCTGAAAGTCGGCCGCGTGCGCAGCATCGAAACCGACTCAGAGGTCCCCGGAAAGATCCGGGTGGAGGCCGTGGTTCCGCCGGAATTACAGGTAAACGAGGAGAGCATCGCCTACGTTTCGCAGACCACATTGACCGCAGAGAAGCACTTGGAGATTACCACCGGAGAACCGGAGGCGCCCCCGATGCCTGACGGCGCGGAACTCCCCGTGCGGGAAGGCGGATTGCTCGATCAGGCGGGTCAGTTGGCCGGCACTGTGCAATCGGCTATTCAGGATATCCAGGCGCTGCTGGGCGTCACAGAAGCCAAGGAGAAATCCGAGTCTGGCGAACTCAACACAACCGTCGCAACGATCATCGACGACCTGGACGTGGCCGTCAACGAGGGTACCGGCCTTGTGACCGACGCGCGGGACGCGGTAGATCAATACCGGGGCGACATCGACGAGATTCTCGACCGCGTGAAGGAAGTCAGTGAGTCCACGCGCGATCTCATGGCAGAGTTGCAGGACACGGTCGGAGACAGCAGGGAAGACGTGCAGGCTGCGCTGGAAAAGGTACCGCCCATCCTGGACAAAGTGGCGGACGTGTCCGAAGAACTCGATGAGATTGTGGCAAGCCTGCAACAAACGCTGGATCACGCGGCGTCCCTGTCCGGCGAGGCCAACGGCGCGCTTGTCGACAACCGGCCGGTGCTCGAAGATACCTTGATCGATCTACGCGAGACGGTGCGCTACCTTCGCGATTTCTCGCGCACCATTTCCGAGGAACCGCAGTCTGTGATCCGTGGGAGCGGACCGCAGGGACGAAAGGCGGAGTAATGGCATTGATGAACAAATTCAGGAGGATTACGTCGTTTGCGATCGGGTTGGCGCTACTTGGCCTGGGAATTGCCGCCGTCGCAGCCGGTTGCGCCGGCACCCCGGAACCGCGCTTTTACACCCTCGATATGACTCCTTCCGGAACTGTGGAACCTGCGGTCAACGTGGAGGTGGACCGGCTTCGGGCTCACGACGCGCTGACACGCGTTGACATTCTGGTCAAGAAATCGCCCACGCAAATCGAGTATTACGCGCTCGACCGATGGGCTGCCAGCCTCAGTGAACTCGTGCCGGAGAAGCTCCGGTCCGAATTGCGCAACCACGCCAAGGACCGGCCAACCTTCGTTGTGAATGGCGAAATCCTCGCCTTTGAACAAGTGGATCGCGAGTCCGGTGCGGATGCCCACATCAAGCTCGACCTGACCTACCACAAGGAAGGAGAAAGCCGGTACGACACACCGCTTTTTCGCAAGCAGTACGAACTTTTCACCCCTGCCGCTTCGGCGCACCCTTCCTCCGTCGTCGAGGCGCTTTCAACGGGACTTGAGACGATTGCCGCGGAAATCGCACACGACGCAAGCGCACTCCCGGCCTCGGGCGGCTGATTCATTGATGGGGCTACCTTGCTGTGATAAGATGGCGCGCAAACCAGCCGAGGGGAAAGTATGAGCGCGAGTAAGTCCGGCAAGCCGGTGAAAATGGAAATGCGCGCAGGAAGTTCCTGCCTCCTGAATGTCCTCGGCCAATACATTCTCGTAGACCTGCTCGAAGTCGGCGAAGACACCATTCGCGTTTCCTTTCCCGCGAAGGACTATCCAGTCGTCGGCATGGTGGTCCACCTCGATTTTCACGACGCTGAGGGCTTCGATAGTTACGAGGCCGAAGTGTTGGAAGGGCCCGCGCGGGCGGACTCCGGACTGGTTCTCTCGCGCCCCATGGAGTCGCGTCGCACGCAACATCGCGACGCGTGCCGGGTACCGACCGACCTGACGGTTCAGGTAAAAGACCAGGTCCACGTGCGCCGCTACGACGCTTCCCTGCTCAACCTGAGCGCGGGCGGCGCTCTTATCGAGACGGATGCGCCCTTTGACTTCAGCACCACGCTCGAATTGACGCTATCGCTGCCGGGGGAATCGTTGCTCCGCGTCTTGGGTCAGGTCGTACACATTTCCGACGAAGCGAAACGGAAGGAACCGGGGTCACGGCTGTTTGGCGTGCGGTTTGTCTCGTTGGACCCCGAGGCGCGGCAGACGGTCTCGCGCTATGCCTGGTATCGCCTACGGGAACTTTACCCTCCCCAGTAGCCCCTCCAGAATACATCTCGGTTCAGCAGGCTGGTCACTCTTAAGTCTCTTCCAATAAATGCCTTAGGATCTTCGTGTGCGCGAAGGGCGAGAGCATTCCTGAAGGTGCGCGCCATATTGGGGTTGGCTGGTCAAATTAACTATTGACGAGCACTCATCCACAATATATTGTATATGGTGCGCGCATTAGGCGTTATTTGGAGTGGGTGCTTGCGTGTTTTTCGCGACTGAAAAGCAATTCTCGACGGGATTTCCCGCGCCCGGCAGGTTCGTAATTTGGCTGCTTCTGGCCGTCGTGTCAGGTAATCTGGCCGCACATACGGAAACCTTGCGTGAAAACGTCGACGATTATTCGATCGCATCGTTCCGCAATGGCCGGCTCCTCTTTCTGGAATGCCGCCCGCCAGAAGGGACTGCCGCAGAGGGGTTTCTGAAGCGCTACCTGTCCGAAGACGCGAACTGGGAGACGTACGCCGGTAAGGGCGCGGTAGCCATTCCATTCTCCCACCTGAATGTGGAAACACGCCGCAAGGTGCTGCTCGCCGTCTTTCGTGCGGACTACGTCGACGAAGCGGGGTGGCACCATACCGTCGTGCAGGGCGGTCCCGATCAGGAAACGCTTTGGACACTATCGGAATGGTTGACTGGCAAGGGAACCAATCACGAATCGATTGCGACGTTGAACAGTCTGCCACCTGGAAGTCTTCAGACCGGTCAGAAAATCTTGTTCCCCCACGAACTGCTTCTCGAGGCAATGCGTGAACCGACCGAGACACCCTTGGTGGAGGACCTTGAAGAAGCCGCGGACGCCCCGGTCGATCTCGACCTCGCGCAGGCCGCGCAAGATCTCGAGTACGTAAGGCGTGGATCGGAACAGTATGCCGTCTACCGCCTGAAATCGGGCGAGGCGCTGTACACGGCTGTCGTCGTCCGGTTTACGGACTTCCGCGAAAACGCGGATATCCTGCGCGCCTGCGACACCGTTCAGGACGAGAGCCGTATCAAAGACGTGCACGATATGAAACCCGGAACCGAGATCTACATCCCAGTCGATATGCTGTCCGACCGGTTCAAGCCGGAAGGCAGCCGCGCACGCAAAGAGTATGAGGCGACCATCGTAGAAGCGGACCGGCTGCGCGGGCAGGTCACAACGAAGGATCTCGACGGCATCGTCGTCATTCTCGACCCCGGCCATGGCGGAAAGGACATTGGGACCAGCACGATCAACCATGCCTATACGCTCTATGAAGACGAGGTCAACTACGACATCATGTGTCGCGTCAAGCGAATTCTCGAGACGCAAACCCGCGCGAAGGTCTACGTGACCATGCTCGATCCGAACCAGGGATATGAACCGCAGGACGTGGAGCGCTTCGTTCTCGACGAGGACGAGGTAGTTCTTAGCACTCCCAACTACCGGAATGAGAATTCGAAAATCTCGGCGAACCTCCGGTGGTACGTGGCGAACTCGATTTACCGCAAAGAGACGAAAGCCGGTGTCGATCCGCGCAAGATCATCTTTACGAGCTTCCATTGCGACGCTCTATTCAACGACAAGCTTCGCGGCGCCATGGTGTATCTGCCAGGAGCGGCCTACCGAAAAGATCGCGAAACGGGTTGGCCGCCAGGGGCCTATGACAACTATGCCGAATACAAGGAGCAGCCGGAAGCCCGTTCGACCGCTGAAGAACGCCGCCGCGACGAAGCCCTGTCCCGCAACTTCGCCGTGACGTTGCTCGACGAACTCGGCAAGGCGCAGATCAAGCGCCACAACGTGGGCGACCCCATCCGCCGCGTTATCCGGCAGGACGGCGGCAAGGAATACGTCGTCGCCGTGCTCCGCAACACGATGGTGCCCACCAAGGTCCTCATCGAGTGCGCGAACCTTACCAACCCCACCGACTGCAAATGGGTCTCCCAGCCCTGGTGGCGCCAACGCTTTGCCGAAGCCTATGTCGAAGCGTTGAAAGCGTACTATCGCTAGTCCGTTTGTGCGCTGCTCACACCGCGCCCGCTCCCGGGCCGTTTGATTCGCGCGCAGCACATGCGCCACAGTGGCCTCTGGCGACGAAACTGGGAGGAATAGCCGATGCAACCAACCCGACGGGAGTTTCTGGCGACAGCCGCTGCGGTCGCGCTCGGTTCCGGCTCATTGGGCTACGCCGCAGAGTCGGCGAAGCCCCGCCCAAACTTCGTCATCGTGCTCTGTGACGATCTCGGATATGGCGATCTCGGATGCTACGGACACCCGATCATTGAAACGCCACGGCTTGACCGTCTTGCCGGCGAAGGGCTTCGCCTGACGGATTGCTATGCCGCGGCGCCGGTGTGTTCGCCGTCGCGCGCGGGTATGCTGACCGGGCGCAATCCCTACCGGTGTAACATTCCCGATTGGATTCCCGAGGATTCGCCCATACATCTGCAACGCAACGAAATCACCGTTGCAACATTGCTCCGCAACGCCGGCTACCGCACGTGTCATAGCGGCAAATGGCACTGCAACGGGAAAATGGACGGCTCGCAGCCGACGCCCGGTGACCATGGGTTTGAGCGCTGGTTTTCCACACAGAACAACGCCCAACCGAGCCACGCAAATCCGGTCAATTTCATCCGCGATGGCGAACCGGTCGGGCCGCTGGAGGGATATTCGAGCACCTTGATTGTGGACGAAGCGATCGCGTTCCTCGATACGGTGGCTGAGGATCCCTTTCTGCTTTTTGTCTGGTTTCACTCGCCCCATGAGCCCGTTGCCACAGCGCCATCTTTCCAGGAACGCTACGCCGGCGAGCCCGACGAGACGAAACGAATCTACTACGGAAACGTTACGCAGATGGACCACGAAACGGGCCGTCTCCTGGACGCCCTTGAAGCCCGCGGTTTACGCGACGATACCTTCGTTTTCTTTACCAGCGACAACGGCCCGGAGACTTTGAACCGCTACCGGGGCGCGGCCCGATCCCATGGGTCGCCGGGAACCCTGCGTGGCATGAAGCTACACATGCACGAAGGCGGCATCCGCGTGCCTGGGATCGTTCGTTGGCCCGATCACAGCACCCCGGGCTCGGAGTCTGGGGAACCCGTCAACGGTACCGACATCTTGCCGACCCTCTGCGGGTTAGCCGGTGTTCCTTTGCCGGACGACCGCCCGCTCGATGGGGTGGACATGGCGCCGGTACTGCGGGGCGAACGACTTGAACGCGCTCGCCCCTTGTACTGGCGGTACGACCGGGCCTTGAGCGACGCCAAAGTCGCCCTCCGGGATGGAGATTGGAAGATCCTCGCGGATGGGGCGTTGGACGCGATCGAGCTTTACAACCTTCGGGAAGACCCTGAGGAGCGGCAGGACCGCGCACTGACTGAGCCGGCGACGGCAAGTCGCTTGACTGCCAGGCTGCGAGAAATCCACCATGAAATTATGGAAGAGGCGGAAACGCTTGGCGGGGTTCCGGCGTAACTTGTTCCCGAACAATGTGTTGAGATACGAGTCTTCCCAGTACCGTCCGGGCGGAGAAATCTCGAGGGCTCGCGGCCAAACGCATGTCCTGGAATGGACATGGTTTCTTGAGCCTCGCGAATATAACGAACGGCCGGGGGCTTCGGGGGTATCGCATCGAGCCCGGAATCTCGTTAACGTTCTGCAGTAGAAGGAAGTGAGCATGGCAAAGGCCTACTCCGAATCCCAAAGTGCCGATTTCCTGTGCTTGTTGGAAAAACATCGGGATGAATTCTACCGCTACGCACTGCGTACGGTCTGGGATTCGAATGTAGCGGAAGACGTTTTCCAGTCGGCGGTCCTTGCGGCGTATGAGAACTACCACAAGTTCACGCCGGGCACCAATTTTCGCGCGTGGGTTTACCGGATCATCACGAACAAATGCTTCGTGGCGAACCGGGAAACCAGCCGGACCTTCCAGCCCCTGGAAAACGCTGAATTGAATCTTGTGACCGTGGAAGAGAAGCCGGGCTACGGCGATTTGCTGCGGAATCCATCCGAGTTTCTGGAGCATTGTGGCGACGAAGTCCACCGCGCCTTTCGCCGGCTGAGCACCGCCGAGCGGTCGTGCATTTTGCTGCGGTCGGTGGAACGGTTTTCATACCAGGAAATCGCAGAGATACTGGAGATGCCGGTCGGGACCGTGATGACGCACCTGTCGCGCGGCCGGGCTAAGCTTCGCAGCGATCTGCTGGATTACGCAAAAGAAGAAGGTATCGTTCGAAACTATCCCCGGCTGGTCCCCCGCAAGGAGCCGAAGGACAGTGGCAACAGAGAGCAAGGGACGTTGTGATGAGTATGCAGCAAGATAACCTGTGGTCCGCCTATCTGGATGGTGAGTTGTCGGCTTCGGAGGCTGCCGCGTTAGACAGCTCGCTTTCACCTACGGAACGGGAGCGTTTGCAGGCCGAAGTCCGGTTCGAGACCGCGATGGGAGAGATTCTTGGGCGGGCAGACGGCTGCCCGGCCGATGTGTGGAACCGGACGGTTGGCGCAATATCGACTTCGGCCGCACGACCTGCGCGGGTGACGCCTTGGCGGCAATTTGGAGCGTTGGCTGTCGCTGCGGTGCTGGTCCTGACGGTCGGCATCGCGGTATATCGCTCCGTGTTTGCCATCCCGGCGTTTCTGGATGGGAATTTGACGGGTGATGCGGTTACCCATTTGGAGATTGCCTCCAGCGACGTTCGCAAGGTGAACGAGTATCTTCACGACCACGGGGTCACGTTGACGCTGCGTCCGTTTGTGGAAGATGAGCGATCCAGTCGGCGTGGTCATCATACCGCGGTCTTGCTCGGCGCCTCCGAAGAAGATTTTGCCGGCGAACAGGTCGCAGAGATCCTCTACGAGTGCTGCGGCAAACCGGTCAAGGTCATCGTCGCACCAAAGGACGGTCCCGTTGGTGACGCGGTTCGGAAAGCGATTCGCATTGACGCAGTTCGCGATTACAAGACGATAGGGGATTACATTGCCGTACAGGTTGGCACGCACCCATCGCGCGGTCTGCTCGAACTGCTTAGTGACGAGTCCCCGGACGTGCTGCAACACGTGTAGAGCCTCCGTATCGACCCGGCGCGGCCTCACCGCTTGTCGTTAGCCATCGATTGCCTGTCAAGCCCTCCGGCTTCGTTATCCCCCCGTTTCGTGAAACGGGACGCAGATAGGTAGAGTACAACTTGTGATCCTGTTGGAAAGCACGGCGCCGTGAAATACTCCTCCGCCGCATACCGGCTGGCTTGGCCGGCGGCGGGCGTCATGGTCTTGGCGTCATGCGCAGCCATTGCGTTCCTGAGCCGCGGGTTTGTCTATGGCGAAGCCCACGCGGACCGGCCCGTGCCCGCCGTCCTTGCCGCCTACTACCTCGGATGGATGGGTTTTGCAACGGCCGCCGTGCTGGCAATGCGGTCACGACCGCATTCCTGGATTTGGATTCTGGTCATAGGAATCTTCGGCCGCCTCATTCTGCTACCGTCCAATCTGGTGCTGGAGAACGACTGCTACCGCTACGTGCTGGACGGCGAGGCCGTGAAGCACGGCATGAACCCCTACCGGTGGGCGCCTGAAGAGATCGGGGAACAAGCCCCGGAATCGTTCCGCGGCGAACTCGCGACACACCGGGCCCAGCTCGTGTTGTCCCGCGTCGGGCATCCCGACGTCCCCACCATCTATCCGCCACTTGCGCAGGGTGCCTTCGCGGTCGGCGCCGCCGTAGCGCCCTGGAACTGGATGGGCCAGAGGCTCGTCTTTTTAGCGGTAGATCTTACGACTATGCTTGCCCTGATCGCACTGCTTCGCCACACAGGCAAGCCGTATGGGTGGGTCGTGCTGTACGCTTGGAATCCACTCATTTTCAAAGAAATTGCTAACTCCGCCCACGTCGATGCGCTCGTGGCACTGGGTCTCATTGCATGTTTGCTCGCGTTGATGGGTGCGATTCGGAACCGTGGGAGCATTGCGTGGGCCGGCGTGGCCGGCGGTGCGCTAGCCGGTGCAGTCCTCGCGAAGTTGTATCCGGCAATACTTGCACCAGTTTGCATTCTCTTCCTAATCGGCGCTACGCGTAGAAACGCTCTGGCCGCTGTGTTTCTTGCCGCGTTTTCTGGAACGGTTCTTGTCGGCTACCTGCCTTTCGTCGGCGTGGGATTCGATCAACTGACCGCTGGTCTGCGCGTTTATCTCAACGAATGGCAGCGAAATGCCGGGGCTTTCGCAATACTCGACCGGCTGGTCCCGTGGCCCCGCGCCGTCGCGGCCGGCATAGTCCTGCTGGGGATCTTCGTTGCCTCCGCGATGGCTTATCGCGCTCGAGGTGATGCAGATCGGCTGGTTGCTTCGATGCAACTAACGCTGCTGACCTGGTTCCTGTTTCTGCCCGCCGCCTATCCGTGGTACGCAATCGGCCTCATTGCCATATCCGTGCTTCGGCCACGGCCCTGGGTCATCATCCTCAGCGGCGCTTTCGGCCTGTACTACCTTCACTTCTGGGTCGACTACCAGGGTCTTCCCGCCACGTGGCATACGTGGATTGTTGTCATCGAACACGGTGTAGTCTGGGCTTCGCTTGCCGCAGACGGCAGGTGGAATGTGACATCACATGGCGCTCCCCGCGAATTTATCTTTCGAGAAGAGGATAGAAAAAGTTGAAAGACCGGTCTGCGCAAGCGACTGTAAGACGGTCACTTAAAGGGGTTTTCCCCGACCCCCGTTAGACCTCTTCTTGGCCCTGGACCCTCCCCTCCCCACCAATCTAAACTGGGCCCGCGCCTGCCCCGGGCGCGGGCCCCAGGGCCATTCTTCTGATTACCGCCACTCCATGAGCGCGCTATTCAGGGCTTGCTCCACACGACGGCGCGGTTCATGAAAATAGATCATCCCATGGCCCGGCAACATCATGTCCGTGTCGATCCGGGCAAAACGTTTCAACGACTCCAAGTAAACAGACTTGTTGAAATCGATGGAACCGCTCCACCCGAAATCACCGGCCAGCAGTGTGCCGATGACGTCGCCGCTCACGACGATCCGTTTTCCCTCGTAGTCGAAGAAGTACGCCGTACACCCCATGCTGTGACCCGGCAGATGCATGACCTCGATGTCGATACCGAGCACGTTGATGCGGTCGCCGTCCTGGAGTTTGTGGTCGACCTCACACGGGGTGTAGACCTTGTGGTAGAGATAACCGCAGCATCGTTCGTCGCCGGCGCGCATGGCGTCCGCCGTGTTGGCGTGCGCCCAAAGCGGGACTCCCCGCGCCTTCAAGAAATGTGCGCCCGCCGTGTGATCGAAATGCGGATGGGTCAGGATGCACGCCTTGATGTTCTCCGGCGCGAGGTTCCAATAACGCATGTTGTCGTAGATCTGGTCCAGGGTGTCGCCGCACCCGCAGTCGAATAGAAGCAGGCCGTCAGGCGCGTCGAGAACGTACGTATTCCCATCTTCATACCCAGCATCGACGCCCGCCCAGGTCACGCCGTTCAAGTCGCCGCCCACCTGGTAGAGCCCCTTCAGAATCTGCATTGTTCCAACCCCTCTCGTGCTCGCGCGTACGCTTGCATGACTTCTAAATGGCCAACGGATAGAATACATAAGCTGTGTCGCGAGGCGATAGTCCACACGGAACGCAATGGAATGGCCTTGGAAAGGCGCGTGTTTGCTCGATCATGGCGAAGTTCCCGAAATTCCACTCCCTGCCCGTGAACTTGAAGCGCTATGCGCTCGGCATAACATTCGTTGCCGCGCACGCGTTCGGGCAGGAGCCTTCTACGACAGAGGAGACGAGCGACATGGCGACCAAACATGAGACCGCGCCGAAACATACCAATCGCCTGATCGATGCGACCAGCCCCTATCTCTTGCAGCACGCCCACAATCCCGTCGACTGGTACCCTTGGGGGGAAGAGGCCTTCGAGCGCGCGCGCAACGAAGATAAACCCATCTTCCTTTCCATCGGCTACGCAGCCTGCCACTGGTGCCACGTGATGGAGCACGAGTCCTTCGAAGACGAAGCGGTCGCGGAGATCCTCAACGAGCACTTCATCTCCATCAAGGTCGACCGCGAAGAACGCCCCGACATCGACGAGATCTACATGACCGCCGTGCAGATCATGACCGGCAGCGGCGGCTGGCCCATGAGCGTATTCCTCACGCCCGAACTCAAACCGTTCTACGGCGGCACCTATTATCCGCCCCAGGACATGATGGGACGGCCGGGATTCAAGACCCTGTTGCGATCCATCTCGGACGCCTGGGTCAATCGGCGCAATGAAGTCATGAAGAGTGCGGAACAACTCACGCAATACGTGCGCAACAGTCAAGACATGCGGACCGGTGCGGAAGGCGACCTTGCCGTTGAGTTGTTGCAGGCCGCCGTCGGCGACTTGCGCGAAACCTTTGACTCCATCCACGGCGGCTGGGGTGGCGCGCCCAAGTTCCCGTCGAGTCCCAGCATCGAATTGCTGTTGCGCCAGCACGCGCACACCGGTGAATCGGACCTGCTTGAGATGGCAACGCAAACGCTCACGGAAATGTATCGCGGCGGCATCTACGATCACCTCGGCGGCGGCTTTCACCGGTACTCCGTGGACGCGCAATGGCTCGTGCCCCATTTCGAGAAGATG
>CAZWDH010000004.1:27040-32049 GCA_964632865.1 uncultured Nitrospiraceae bacterium | reverse complement strand
CGACAACGCCCAATTGAGCGAAGTCTACCTCGACGCGTATCAAGTCACGGGCGACCCGCTGTTCGCCCGCGTCGCGCGGGAAATCCTCGACTACGAGATCCGCGATATGCAGGATCCGGGAGGCGCATTTCATTCTACTGAGGATGCCGACAGTGAAGGGAAGGAAGGCATCTTCTACACGTGGCGATACGACGAAATTCTCGACCACCTCGGCAAGGAAGATGGAGAACTCTTCTGCGCGTACTACAGCGTTGAAGGGGATGGCAATTTCACGTCCCACGAGTCCTATCATTCGGGGCTCAACATTCTGCACATCTCCAAGGACCCCGAGACGATCGCGAAGGAAGCCGGCATTTCGCGTGACGCGTTGGAGAATCGTATAGCCGCCTGCCGTGAAAAGCTTTTGAAGATCCGCGAACAGCGCGTTCGCCCGGGTCTCGACGACAAGATACTGACGTCATGGAACGGATTGATCATCGGCTCGTTTGCGCAAGCCTATTCGGTGCTCGGCGACGAGCGCTACCGCGATGCGGCAGTCCGCGCTGCCGATTTCGTGTTGTTCGAGATGACGAAAGACGGCGTCTTGTTGCGCAGTCATCGCAAAGGGGAGTCGCGCATTCCAGGGTACCTCGACGACTACGCCTTCTTGGCGACAGGCCTGATCGATCTCTATGAAGCCACCTTCGACGTGCGCTGGTTGAACGAGGCGGACCGGCTGGCCACCGGCATGATCGAACTCTTCTGGGACGACGAAAACGGCGGATTCTATTTCACGCGCGAAGGACAGCAGGATGTGCTGACGCGCACCAAGCCCACTTACGACGGCGCGGAACCTTCCGGCAACTCCATGGCGGCCTGGGCGCTGGCGCGCTTGGCCAAGTTGACGGACAATCGCGACTACGCGCAAAAGGCCGAGCGCATCTTACGCGTCAATACCGCCAACATGGAAAGCGCCCCGCGCGGATTCATGAAGATGCTCTGCGTCGCTGACTTCCATCTCAGCCCGACGCGGGAAATCGCCATCGCCGGGGCGCCGGATTCGGAACTGGTCCAGGCCTATCTCCACGCCTTGCACGGCGCCTTCATTCCGAATAAGGTGGTCGCGTTGATCGATCCGTCGAGCGCGGAAGTTGGCGCTTTGGAAAAGCGGGTGCCTTTGCTCGCGTCGAAATCACTCGTGAAGGGCGAACCGGCCGTGTACGTCTGCGAGAACTATGCCTGCAAACAACCCGTGACAACACCGGAAGACTTGCTCAAGGTCCTTGGTGTATCAAGTAGCGTAAAGTGATCGAGTCGAATGTCACCAAATCGTCCGAACGAGACCGGGCAGTTCCAGCATTACGAAGGATTTACAAAGAACATGATTTCACGAAGGAAAAACATCCCCCTTGATCCCCCTTCAAAGGGGGAATGGGCGCGCGCTTCGCGGCGCGCGAGCACGTGTCCAATGCCCTGCGATTGCTCTAGACGCCTCGTGCCCTTCAACAACGGCGGCTCGCAAGACTCCCCCTTTGAAGGGGGATCAAGGGGGATGTTCTTCGCTTCGATCCTGAACGCATCATTCAGATCTCTTAGTCGGGGAACCATCACCCTCGCATTGCTGGCAATAGCCTTCGTTTGCCTGCCCGCAGACGCCCAATTTGGAAACCAGCCCGACGTCCTCTCCACGGAGGTCGTCCTCGAACAATCGGGCGTAGTCCCCGGCGGCACTATCCGAGCCGCCATCGTCGCGGATGTTGTCGAGCCCTACCACATCAACGCTCACGAGCCCTTGGAAGCGTTTCTGATCGCTACGGCCGTTACCCTTGATGTTCCCGAAGGTATCTCCGTCGTCGAAATCGTCTACCCCGAAGCGGAGAACAAGAACTTCTCCTTTTCCCCCGGCCAGCCCGTCGCCGTGTACGAAGGTGAAGTGCCTATCGGCATTGTTTTGCAAATTGCGGACACCGTTCCGGCGGGAACCGTCGAGATTCCCGCGCATCTGCGCTATCAGGCCTGCAACGACACCCAATGTCTCGCGCCGAAAACCGTCGATCTCACCATCCCGCTCACAGTCCTGGCAGAAGGCGAGTCCCCAACGGCCACGGAATCCGGCGTGTTCAGTCGTATCGCATTCGGCGAGGGCGCAGCGCCGGTTGTCGATGAGCCAATTCCGGACGAGCCTGCCGAGTCGCAGCCGGCGGCGGCCGGCGACTGGAAGGAACTTCTACCCCAGTTCACCATCGCCGGGGAGACAGGCGGCTATCTGAAGCCGGAAGAATTTATCGCGTTTGTCGACGCGTCGGAAAGCGGCGAAGGGTTCTCCCAATCCAGCTTCTTCGCGGGCAAAAGCCTTATCGCAATCGTGTTGTTAACGGTCGTGGGCGGACTCGCCCTGAACCTGACACCTTGTGTCTTGCCGCTTATCCCCATCAACCTCGCCATCATCGGCGCGGGCGCGCAAGCCGGATCGCGCGCGAAAGGATTCGGCCTCGGCGGACTATACGGCCTCGGCATCGCTGCCGTCTACGGTATCCTCGGCCTCATCGCTGTGCTGGGCGCAGGCACCTTCGGTACGATCAACGCCTCGCCCTGGTTCAACTTCGGAATCGCGATTGTCTTTATTGTTCTCGCCCTCGCCATGTTCGATCTGATCCTGATCGATTTCTCCAAGTTTCAGAGCAAGCTCGGCATCAAGAAGGAAAAGGGCAGTTTCATTTTCGCCTTCATTATGGGATCGATTAACGCCTTGCTCGCAGGCGCCTGTGTCGCACCGGTCGTCATCGCGGTGATCCTCTACGCGCAGGACGCCTACGCCGATGGTTCCCCCGTCGGCCTCGTGCTGCCGTTCCTGTTGGGCGTGGGCATGGCCCTGCCCTGGCCCTTCGCGGGCGCAGGCCTGTCGCTCCTTCCCAAGCCGGGCATGTGGATGGTCCGCGTGAAACAGGCCTTCGGCGTGTTCATCCTCGGGTTCGCCCTGTACTACGCCTATCTCGGCTATACGCTCTTTAGCGACCGCTACCTCGTCGATCGCGAAGCTGTCGTCGCCAGCGCCGAGAATCTCACCGAAGAAGGCTGGACCTCTTCCCTCGACGAGGGTCTCGCCCTCGCGCTGGAACAGAACAAGCCCGTCCTCATCGACTTCTGGGCCACCTGGTGCAAGAACTGCCTCGTCATGAACGAAACCACCTTCAAAGACGCGGACGTCCTCGCGCGCCTCGAGAACTTCGTCAAGGTCAAGTACCAGGCCGAACAACCCGACCAAGCCCCGGCCAGCGAAGTACTGGAGAACTTCGATTACGTGGGCCTGCCGCACTACGTGATACTGACGCCGGAGGGATAATTGGCTGCCCCGCGCCAAGGCAGAACGGACCGATCCGACCGATCGGTCCGATCCGTCTGATCGTCGTTGGGAAAGGCCCGCCCACGGAACGCGGTTTCCCCGGCAGAACTATGGTATCGTTAATGCTGGATAGTCCGATCGCGAAGTGCCGGTCGAATCAGAGGAGATTTCCCGTTGCGATATCGGGTCTTGATTCAGCAGGACGAAGATGGCGTATTCGTGGCCGAGGTCCCCACGCTGCCCGGCTGTATTTCTCAGGGGCACACCCATGCGGAAGCGCTGGAGAACGCCACCGAGGCCATTCGTGGGTACCTCGAAAGCCTCGCCGCCCACGGCGAACCAATTCCTATGGAAGAAGAATCGTTGAACCTATTTTGATTCAGGTAGACAAGTGTCCGTCTGGACAGCGGGGCTACAATGTCAACAGCGTGGATGGTCAGGGCAGGCCGTGCAGGATATGTGATAGACGAATTCTACGAGCGCGGAGTCATTGCGATCGGTTGGTCACAGTTGGTGGACTTATCGGCAATTACGGAGAAGAAGGCTCTTCGTGCCTTAATAGAAAGAGAGTATCCGGACTGGAAGCCGGGGCAGCGGGTCAGTTCGGTTACCCAGGTTGGCGCGTTTCTCTTGGACATGAAGCCTGGCGACCCGGTGGTTTCGTACAACACGGACACACGCGAGTATTTGGTTGGCGAGATTCATGGGGACTACGAATTCAACCCTCAGTTGGTCTCTGACCACCCACACACGAGAAAAGTTGCTTGGGCAGGAAAAGTCAATCGCGACGATTTATCAACTGACGCGCGCAACACTTTGGGCGCGATTCAAACCATCTTCAAGATTGGCCAGTCCGTGTGGCAGGAATTGGATGGGCTGTTAAAGGGCGCCAAACCCGCCGCGCCTGTCGAGGAACAGACAGAAGAATTCGAACGAATCCGAGAGGATGTGCTCGCTCAGGGCTACGAATTCACGAAGGATCGAGTTCAGAAACTCGCGTGGGACGAAATGCAGGATCTGATTGCGGGTATCTTGCGCGCGATGGGCTATCGGACGATTGTCTCAGGTCCGGGTGCGGATCGAGGAAAGGATATCATTGCTTCGCCGGATGGATTGGGGTTAGAGCAACCTCGGATACGCGTCGAAGTCAAACATAGATCCAAGGAACCAATGGGGGCGCCCGCGGTGCGGAGCTTTATTGGGGCATTACGGCAGAACGATCGCGGTCTATATATCAGTACGGGTGGGTTTACACGGGAAGCACATTACGAGGCCGAGCGTGCGACGGTACCACTGACGTTGTTAGACCTCGATGCACTCGTAGCCTTGCTCCTCCAACACTACGAGAATCTGGATACTGAAACGCGAGCACTGATTCCTTTGGTCCGAGTCTATTGGCCGACATCTTGATACATTGAAGATTGGTTCCGCCGAGCCTCCCGAATCTTCACAGCGAGGGCAAGCCCTCGCAGTCCATAGAGCCCTTGCCCTTTTCCGGTCTTTGCCGTAGAGTGAGATTCCTTACTCAGGCGGGAGGCGATTTCCCATGACCACGGCGACGGCGAGTCCGGAGATTGGCGTTGCGCCCATCGAGATCCGGGGGTTGCACAAGGAATACGGCCACGGCGACGGTGTCCATGGCCTCGACCTCACAATTCCTGAAGGCTGTTCCTTCGGCCTGCTCGGA
>CAZWDH010000004.1:20175-27030 GCA_964632865.1 uncultured Nitrospiraceae bacterium | reverse complement strand
GGACGGGCAGCCGCATCACGCTCATGGGTCAGAACGGCGCAGGGAAGAGTACGACCATCAAGGTGCTCATGGGCCTCACGCCGCCCACGTCCGGCGAGGTGCGCGTGCTTGGCCACGATGTGCGCAGCGACGCCCACGAAATTCGCTTGCGCGTGGGTTACGTGCCGGAACGGCATCACATTTACCCGTGGATGACCATCGGCGAAGTGCTCTGGTTCACCCGCTCCTTCTATCCCCATTGGGACGACGCGCTGTGCGAAACCATGCTGCGCGAGTACGGTCTCGACCCGCGAAAGAAGGTTAAGCAACTCTCCCACGGGATGACGACAAAACTCGCCTTGATACTTGCCTTGTGCCACGACCCCGACATGCTGATCCTCGACGAGCCGACAACCGGTCTCGACCCCTTGATCCGGGAAGAGTTTCTCGAAGGTGTCAACCGGCTCATCCAGATCCGCCCACGCACAGTCCTGTTCTCCAGCCACATCATGTCTGATATCGAGAAGGTGGCGGACACCATCGGTATTATCAACGAAGGGCGCTTGCTTGTGTGCGCGAGTCGCGACGATCTGCTGAACAAGACGAGAGAAATTACGGTGACGTTGAAATCCGGCTGCGACCCCATCCCGAGGCCCGAAAGCGCAATCCTCTTTGACACGAAAGGGGAGACCTGCACGCTCACAACCTTCGACATGGCTGAGCCCGACATCGCGGCACTGCGAAACGACCCGCGTGTCGCGAACATTGAAGTCGCACCGCTCGACCTCGAAGCGATCTTCAAAGCTTTCATCAAGGGAGCACGCCGCGCGGTATGAAGGGCCTTCTCTGGAAAGATCTGCGTATCTTCGGCGATGTATTTCTCGCTGGCGTGGCCCTCGTGACCGCGTCCTACGCGCTGGCCTTTCTCCTGGTGTACATGGACCCGAACGGATTCGGCTGGGAAAAGGTGATCGCGGGCGGCGCGTCATTGACCCGGTTTACGTCGATCCTGATCTGCGCGTTAATGGGCGGGTACGCCTTCGCGCGCGAGTCCGAAGACAGTTCTGCAATCTTCCTCGCCGGTCTGCCGGCGAAATGCAGTCGCGTGGCGGCCAGCAAGCTCATTGTATCGCTTGGTCTCGTCGCCATGTTTTGGGCGATCAGCCTCGCGGTTCTGCTCATTTCCATGCGCAGCATGGGCCTCGAATGGCACGCCCTCGGCATGGTGGCCGTCGCCATGACCGGATTCATCGCTTCCGGCCTCTTCGTATTCGGCATCGCGTGGTTAATTTCGTTCTTCCTGAACTCCGCCGTAGGCGCCGCCTTCGTGGGATTAATTGCCCTCGTCCCGGTGTACCTCGTGCAAGCGGCCGCGCGGTGGTACTTCGCAACGGAGAGTCCCATCTTTCTGAGCTGGACCGCCATCGTCTTCATGGCCGCAGGGGGAGCAGCCGGCATCCTCGGTGGCACGTGGTTGTACATCCGCTTCGGCCTTGCGGTGAACGAAGCGATTTCCGTACTGCTTCCCAACCGGGTACATGATTCCGCGCCGGATGGAAGCGAAGCGCCGGCATCCAGTGGCAGCGAGTTCCATGCGCTCTTCTGGAAGGACTACCGGATCGTCCGCCTCTCCATCGCGCTCGGTTTGTTCGTCGTGGCAATTCCTTACGCCGTCGCCATAGCGGCCTCGGCCCTCAATGGCGAACCCGCCGCATCCCTGCGCGGCGGAGCCTTGGCCAGTATCGGGCTGAGCGTCTTGGTCTTTGCGTTCTGGAGTGGCGTGCAGATGGCCCACGAAAACGCCATCGGCGCCAGGCGTTTCCTTGCGGCCCTTCCTATCCCCTGGCTGAAAGCGCAATGGAGCAAGGTTGGCGTGGCGCTCTTGCCGGCAGCACTCGTCGGAATCGTGAACGCAAGCGCACTCATCGTCGCTCACAACACCGCCGATGGGAACCTCCGGTTCAACTCCGCCTTCACCTGGACCATGTGGAACGAAGCACCCTTCGTTGTCATGGGATTGGCCCTCGCCAACGGCGCGGCGCTGGCCTTCGCACTGAGCTGGTTCGCCTCCGCGCACTACCGCCGTCCGGCACTGGCGATTGTGCTCGGGATTCTCGCGGGACCAGTCACGATCGGGCTTTGGGCCGCCGGCAGCAGTTGGTGCAGTGGGTTGGAGAGCGGTCCGACGCCGCTTGTATTTGCATGCGGATTTACGATGCTTATGATGCTTGCCTTGGTTGGCGTGGTTGCCCTCGGCAGCGCTATCGACGCCCGAAGAGCGGCCTTTGAGTAAGCGCTAGATCCCGCCGCCTTCACCGTTACTGATGCGGTGGTCCATTTCCAGCGCGGGGATGTCAGTGCGCGAGGTGCCCACGATCTCGGCAGGCACGCCCGCGGCGGTGGAATGAGGCGGAACGGGTTTCAGCACGACACTGCCCGCGCCGATCTTCGCGCCCTCGCCCACTTCCACGTTGCCCAGGATTTTCGCGCCCGCGCCGATGAGCACGCCTTTGCGAATCTTCGGATGACGATCCCCGTGTTGCTTCCCCGTACCGCCGAGGGTCACCTCGTGCAACATCGATACATCGTTTTCGACCACGGCGGTTTCGCCGATGACCACGCCCGTCGCGTGGTCGATGAGGATCCCCGAACCGATGCGCGCGGCGGGGTGAATGTCCACCGCAAATGTTTGCGAAATCCGGCTTTGGAGAAACAGGGCCAACGAGCGCCGGCCATGCGTCCAGAAATAGTGGGCCGCGCGGTAGGACTGCAAGGCGTGGAAACCCTTGAAGTAAAGCAACGGCACTGAATACCCGCCGCAAGCCGGGTCGCGGGTCACGATGGCCTTGATATCGTTGCGCACCGCCGCGCCGATGGCCGGATCGTTCTTGTACGCCTCATCCAACAGGTCGCGCAGGGATATGGCCGTGATCGTCGTGCTCTCCAGTTTCGCCGCGAGCAGGAAGGTCAGCGCGTCTTCCAGACTCTTGTGATTCAGCACGACGCCGTACAAAAAGTTCGCCAGCATCGGTTCTTTGCGGGCTTCCTCGGCAACTTCTTCGCGGATGGACTCCCAGATGGGATCGGATTTCGGTTCAGTCATGGTGCGCTCCCTGCAGCAGGCTTACGCCCGGGATTACTACTCACTCCCAAGCATATGCATAAGAGTGTACACCTGCCCCGGTCGTATTTTCGAGCGGAATGCGCGCGGCCATGCGCGTTGTTTACTGCGCTTGATATACTTCCGCGACCCTGCCGTTGGTTACGGGGACCGTTGCGGACAGGTCCACAACTGCGGAAAGGCACGACGATGTGGCTCTCGCTGGTTTGGTTGGTGTGTTCCCTCGCGATTCTGACCTTGGGCGCCGAGGCCCTCGTGCGCGGCGCATCGGGACTGGCCAGCCGCATGGGTGTCTCTTCTTTCTTCATCGGCCTCACCATCGTCGGTTTCGGCACCAGCACCCCGGAACTCGCCACCGGCCTGACTGCCGCCCTGCAGGGCCACACGGACGTCAATCTCGGCAACGTGGTTGGCAGCAACATCTTCAACATCGCCCTGATCCTCGGCGTGACGTCGCTTATCGCGCCTATCCCGGTGAACACCGCAGTCGTTCGCAACGAAGTGCTGATCGTGATTGGCGCCTCGCTTATCCCCTTCCTGACGTTGGCAACCGGCGGCCAGATCATCCGGCCTTTCGCCGCCCTGCTCGTGGTGGGGCTGCTGGTCTATGTTTCACGCGGCTACCGCGCGGGCAGGCAGGAGCCGGAACGACTGTCCGCTGAATTGACCGCTGAAATCGCCGCGGAGATGAAAGTACCGGCCCCGCTTCCGCGTGCTTCCGTGCCGGGTCAGATCGTCCTGATTCTGATCGGACTCGGAATGCTGGTCTACGGTTCAACATTGCTGGTTCAGTCCTCGGTGAACATCGCCCGTTCGCTGGGCGTGTCCGACTTGGTCATCGCGCTCACCATCGTCGCTGCGGGAACCTCTGCGCCGGAACTCTTCACATCCCTCGTCGCCGCATTGCGCAAGCAATCCGACATCTCGATCGGCAACATACTCGGTTCCAATATCTTCAACGTGCTCGGCATTCTCGGAGTCACGAGCCTGATCAGCCCGCAGACCGTCAACCGTCAGGTCTTCATCTTTGACCTGCCCGTCATGGTGGCCGTCAGTTGCGCGTGTCTGCCCATCATGATGAGCCATCGCCGCATCAGCCGGGGTGAGGGTGTTTTCTTGCTTTGCGTGTACGCGGCCTATGTAACAGTGCTGTTCGTCTTCGCTTCGGGCAACGCGACCCCCTCTCCATAAGGGAACGAACTGGCACAACGAAGGGTAAATAATGTTCCTCAGCATTCTTGGATTGATCGGTTCTCTGGCGATTTTGACTTTTGGCGCCGAGGCGCTCGTGCGCGGCGCCACAGGTCTTGCGCGGCGTATGGGTGTTTCGTCATTTTTTATCGGCCTCACCATCGTCGGTTTCGGCACCAGCACCCCGGAACTCGCCACCGGGATTACGGCGGCGATGAAAGGCTTCGCCGACATCAACATCGGCAACGTCGTCGGCAGCAACATCTTCAACATTGCGCTCATCCTGGGCCTGACCGCGCTCATCGCCCCCATCCCCGTGAACACGTCCGTCGTGCGCAGCGAGGTATGGCTCGTCATCGGAACCGCGTTCATACCCTTTCTCGCGGTACTAACCGGTGGCGAGATTACGCGCTGGGAAGGCGCGCTTATGGCGGCGGGGCTCGTCGCCTTCCTCGTGCGCGGTTACCGCAGTGCCCGTGCGGAGAAGGCGGAAACCGGCGCGGAGATCGTCAAGGAACTTGACGAACGGCTCGGGGCCGATGAAACAGGTTCAAAAGTCCGATTGCCGGTGGCAATCCTTCTCGTTGCAGTCGGACTGCTCATGCTCGTGGGCGGATCGAACCTGCTCGTGGAGTCTTCCGTGAATATCGCCCGTAGCTTGGGCGTGTCCGAACTCGTGATCGCGCTCACCATCATCAGCGCCGGTACCTCCGCACCGGAACTCGTCACTTCCCTGGTGGCCGCGCTGCGCAAACAGTCCGATATCTCTATCGGCAATATTCTCGGCTCCAACATTTTCAACGTGCTGGGCATCCTCGGCATCACCAGCATCGTTCGCAACCAGCAGGTCAGTCCCCAAGTCCTCTGGCTCGATACGCCCGTCATGATCGGGCTGAGCATCGCCTGCATGCCCATCATGATGAGCCACCGGAAGATCAGCCGCGCGGAAGGCGCCTTTCTCCTCGTTGTATTCGTTGCCTACATCACGGCCTTGTTCACGGTCGTGCCCCGGGCCATGTAGAACCAGGCTAAATCCCTGCCATAAAATCGCTTACACACAAAGCGGCTGGAGATATGGCCAGTCGTCTAATTCGAATAACCGCCCCATTTGCAACACTTTAGGTCCGCATGCTAGACTGCGCTGTTTTTGTCCCACTTCTCGGCGAACCGACCATCAACGCGAAAGGGAGGTGAATTCCATGGCGAAGCTTGCAATCAACGGCGGCAAGCCTGTCCGCAGAAAGACGGCGAAGTGGCCTCAATGGCCGGTTCACGATGCCGGCGACGTGAACCTCCTTGCCGCGATCACCAAGTCAAACCGCTGGTCCTACGACGGTCCTTACGAGTGGCAGTTCGCCAAAGAATTTGCGGCCTATCATAAGTCCAAGTACGGCATTTGTTGCGCAAACGGGACCGTCGGCATTCAGCTGGCCCTCGAAGCGCTCGATATCGGCGCGGGCGACGAAGTGATCGTACCGGGCATGACCTGGCAGGCGACGGCCGCGGCAGTTCTGGATGTCAACGCCATCCCCATCCTCGCAGACGTCGAGCCGGACACCTGGTGCATCAGTGTCCCCGCCATCGAGACTGCCATTACCCGGAAAACGAAGGCCGTCATCGTCGTTCACCTCTACGGCTGTATGCCGGACATGACGAAGATCCAGAAGCTATGCAAGGACAAGGGCCTCTATCTTATTGAAGATTGCGCCCACCAGCACGGTGGATTCTGGAAGAACAAGGGCGTTGGCAGTCTGGGCGACATCTCCTCCTTCAGCTTCCAGGAGAGCAAGGTGCTTTCCAGCGGCGAGGGCGGGTTCAACATGACGCAGGACCACGTTCTCTTCGAGCGCCTGTATTCACTCCGCAACTGCGGCCGCGGGTACAAAGACGACATGACCAACGCGGTGCAGTCCGGCAACTACCGCTTGACGGAATGGCAGGCGGGGATATTGCTTGGCGGTCTTGGCCGCCTCGACGGCCAGGTCAAACTGCGCGACGAAAACGCCATCTATCTGAACAAGCAACTCGCAGAAATCCCGGGCATCGTTCCCATGCGCCGCCGCAAGGAAATCACGCAAGCGAGCTATTTCAATTTTACGTTCAGACTGGATTGGTCAAAGATAGGCCGCAAAGATCTCAACAACGGCCATTTCTGCGCGGCCCTCGCCGCGGAAACGCTTGCCGGGTTCGAGCCGCCCTACGAACCGCTCAACGCGTGCGGCCTGTACAAGCCCCACACCAAGCGCCGTCACAAGCTGAACCCGGAATACTGGAAGAAGATCAACCCAAAGCGTTTCTCGTTGCCGATCTGCGAAGACGCGCATCGCGCAACCGGCGTCGCCGTACATCACCATGTGCTCATGGGAACCCAGAAAGACATGGACGACATCGCCAAGGCCGTCGCGAAGATCGTCGAAAACATCGACGAAGTGCAGTCGGATTCCCCCCAAGCGTTGCGAAAGAAATACCGCGCGCTCGCCCTATAGTCCTTCAACCTTCAAAATGACTGGCGGGGGGGCACTGCGTGGTCCGAGGTACGCCCCCCCGGCGGTGTTGGCTGTAAT
>CAZWDH010000004.1:0-20165 GCA_964632865.1 uncultured Nitrospiraceae bacterium | reverse complement strand
CATACAAATTGCCGGGCGGGTCTTCCTTGGGCGCCCTATGTACCCCGCGCCGTTCTTTGTGGCATGAATGCTTTGTGCAGGGATTACCGTATTCGATCACATGGGATTATTCCTGGCGCGACGATAAAGCACGTACGCTCCCGGGATGCCAAGACCAATCAGTAGCAGGGCCCCGGATACCCGCGTTTCCAGGGGTAGCCCAACCGGGGCGAGCCAATCGGCGTAATACTGGTCCACGGCGTTTTGAAGCATTCTCGTGTGAGCCGCATCGTTTGGGTGGACGCCATCTGCTGAAACTCCTGAGGGCATGGGCGAAGCGATGTCGCCGCCCGGATAGGGAGTGTACGCCGGCGCTGCGCCAGGATAGGGGACCGATTGAGCGGGCGATCCAAACCAGTATTGCATGGTGCCCCAGTTCTGCACGTATTCACATCGGTCCGTACCCTGTGCGATGGCGAGTTTCTTCTGGCCAAGTTCCGTGAACCAGGTGTTCATCTGCGTCACGGTTGCGCCCGAGAAACTCCAGCCGAAGGTCGACTCGATCAGCGCGTAATCGAGATAGTCATAGTCCGCGATGAGCACGCGAATGTCCGGGCGCACCGCGAGGCAGGCATCCACGATCGTCTGAATGTCCGTCGCGATGCTGGTCCATTGCGCGTCACGCGTGGCCGGGCTCATTGCGGGGACGTTGTTGTTCCGTGTGAATTCCAGGAAGTCGATGCCTCCCGTGATGAGATGCACGCAATCGATGGACGGATACGCGTTCAATTCCGACACGATGCTGGCCAGGTTTGTCGGGTTCGCCCAGAACGCCGCGCTACGACCGCCACGGGCGGTAACGGCCCCGCGTACCACATAGTCGCCCAACCCGTTCGCCGCAAGTACGTCGTCGAAAACATCGTTTGAGGGGAAATTGTCGTAGTTGTCCGACGTCAGTTGCATTCCCCAGCTATCGCCCACGATCAGTATCCGCGTGGTGGCGGCTTCCCCCCGAAGCGCCAGGATCAGTATGGGCAGGACTATAAGCGCAATGAACCTTCGCAGTACCATGGAATCTCTCCCCCGTTGAATGCCTCCGTTCCCGTTTTCGGTGTGGCCGCACCCGAAGATGCGAGAAACCAATGCACGGTCTCACCGTGGACCCCCGCGCGGCACATCACACCGTGCGCTGAGAAGTGCAACCCGTGTGCCGGAAACTTCGGCGAAGTTGTAAGTGGCTGGTGTGAAAGCTTATAGGGTCGTAACTACGGTACCGGCCTCTCAGGCGAGGTGTTTCAGGTGACACACAGCCGCAGTCTCACGCGATACACATGTGTGTCATAGGCGCCGCGGCATGCCGCGACTATCTTCCCCGTCGCTTCGGTTGCATTGGATGGGGCGGTTCGAATCGGCGATAGTACGAACTCACCGTCTCCTGCCCGGTGTAGTTCTTTCCGTACTGGTCGTTCGCGCCCGCAAACTCGAAGCGACACTTTACTTCGCGGGGGCCATCACACCGGAGCACGCGAACAGTCGAGTCGTAGTCCAGCTTGTTTTCGAAGAACCAACTGCGCACTTCAGTGTCAAGCCGCTGCCCTTCAGCATCGAAGATATCGCGTACGTCGAGGTTAGCCACGAAGACACCATCGGACTTCAACCGGGCCGCGTACTTGCGGATGACCTCCAGCTTATCTCCCACGTAATGCAGACCATGCACGCAGGTGATGAGATCGAAAGGCCCATCTGGCGTAAATGTTTCCAGGGAAGCTTCGACAAGATCGACGGTTGCCAAATCGTGCGGTACCTCCAGGAATCGTCCACCGAGATCGACGCCGATAAGGTGGAATCCGATACCCGCATCCACATCGGTCAAGTACTGCGCGGCTTGGATAAGTGCGTTCCCGGATCCACAACAGAGATCAAGCCAACGGACCTGTGCTTCCGGCCGAGTGCGATCAAGCAGAAATGAAATGGGGTTCAGATTCAACTCGCGCTCATAGCTGTTGTCGCCGGAAGCCTGCCGCTCCCGGTTCATCCGGCAATTGGCGACCACTGGCGACTGCGCGAGTTGTTCGCTGTTCAGCAATCGCATGTTTGCCCTACCGGGTTGCTTACGCACTACTCCGTGCCCGAGGCCAAGGCGTTCGCCAGAAGCTCCGCCATATGCAGCGGCTTGACCGGCGTCAGGTGATCGATCTGATGGCGGCAACTCGTGCCGGATGCGACGACCTCGGTGCCGGCCTGGAGCGCGTTGATCTGCGTGACTAAGGGTTCCGCGATCTTCTTGGAAAGTTCGTACTTGGCCGACAACTGCCCGAAGGCGCCCGCCATACCGCAGCACCCCGTGCTCATCGTTTGCACCGTGCTGTTGGGCAGGTGCGCCGCCAACTTCTCCGCCACGCTCGTATCGCTTAGCGCCTTTGAGTGGCAATGGCCGTGGATGGCGACCCACGAATAGCCCGGTTGAAATGTCAGTGCGTCGGGCTCCTTCTCCAACAGGCCGCACATGAATTGTTCAAACAGCACGCAGCGTTTCCCAACTTCCTGCGCGCCGTCGATCAGTAGTTCCGCGTAGTCCTCGTGGAACATGGACCAGCACGAGGGTTCGAGGAAGATGATCGGTGCATCGCCGTTCCGCAGCAGGCGGATATTATGCTCGCCGTATCGCTTCGCCATGTCGAGCCGGCCCACGCTGAAGGCCGGGCGGCCGCAGCATTGACGCCCCTCCGGCAGCTCGACTTCGAACCCCGCCGCTTCGAGCACCGTCACCGCCGCGCGCCCAATGTTTGGTTCGTTGTAGCGCACGAAGGTGTCGTCCCACAGGATCACCTTGCCGCGTGTTGCGCGCCCGTTGCGCGGCCGCTTCGCAAACCAGCGATCGAACCGTTGTGTCGTGTATGCGGGCAGCGGCCGCTCCGGTGTCATGCCCAATACGCGATCCATGAGTTTTCGCACGAGCGGGTTCCCGAGCATCGCGTTGGTGATGCGCGGCATCGCGCAGCCGAGACGGCCGAGCAGGTCGACGGAACTGATAACACGATCCCGCAGGGACACGCCGTCCCTGCGTTGCCGGGCGTGGACGAGTTCCGCTTTCAGCAAGGTCATGTTCACGTTGGACGGACATTCTGTCGTGCAGGCCTTGCAGGAAATGCAGTTGCTCAACGCGGCGTCCAGTTCCGCCGAAGCCAGCGGGTCCACGTCGATGCGGTGTTCGAGCACCGCGCGAATCGTGTTGGCGCGGCCCCGGGTCGACATGATCTCCTCGCCCGTCGCGATGTACGTGGGGCACATGGTCGGCAATGCCTTTCGGCACACGCCGCTGCCGTTGCACTGTTCGAGGTTGCCGATGAATGATTCGTCCTTCGCCACAAACCCGAGCACGGGTTCGAAAGGCATGGGCGTTACGTGATTCGGCCCCATGCGCAAGTTCGTGTCGATGCGGAAATCGTAGCCCTCCAGCGGAATGATCTTGCCTGGGTTCATGCGGTTCTTCGGATCGAAGAGCGCCTTGATCGCCCGCATCGCTGCCAACGCGTCCGGGCCGAGATGTTTCGGCATATCCTCGGTGTGCGCGATGCCGACGCCGTGCTCCGCGGAGATGGAGCCTTTCACATCCAGCACAAGCGCGGAGACTTCCTCCGCCACCTGCCGGTACCGGACGATATCTTCCGGTTTGTGCAGGTCCAGCACGGGCCGCACGTGCAGCAGGCCCGAAGCTGCGTGACCGTAGAACGACCCCTGCAATCCCATGCGGTCGAAGAGCGCCAGCAGTCCGTCTACATACTCCGCGAGTTTGCGCGGCGGTACGGCAGCGTCTTCGATGCCGGGTACCGGTTTCGCCGCGCCCTTGCACCCGGTCAGTAGCGAGAGACCCGACTTGCGCAGCGCCCAGACCATTTCCATTTCGCGGGGACTGGTGATGATCTGCTTGCGGATGCCTATGTCGAGCTTGGAAACCGCGGCCAGCTTGTCGTCGATTTCGTCGAAGAACTCCACGATGAGAATGCATTTGCAGGGTTTGTCGTCGAGTTGTAGTAAGCCGCGAGTTTTCGCGAAAGCGATCTGTCCGCGCGTCTGGTCGTAGAGCACGTCGTCGATCTCTTCGATGGCCGCCGGTTCGTAGTCCAGCAGGTCGATGGTCGCGTGCGCGGCCTCCGTGATGGAGTTGAAGAAGATGAGGCACAACCCTTTGCGCGCGGGCAACGGCGTCAACCGCAGTTCCGCCGACGCGATGGCGGCCAGGGTGCCTTCGCTCCCCGCCATGACGTGGGTGAGATACGGGCCCTCGCGCAGATAGCGGTCCAGTCCGTAGCCGGGCCATCGTTTCACGAGCACGTGCGGAAACCGCTCGCGGATTAGGTCGGCGTGTTGTTGAATCACCGCGTCGACCGAAGCGCGCAGATCGGCCAGGGTGTCGTACCCGGGGCCGATGGTCTCGATACGGCCGTCGGCCATGACCAGTTCCAGCGCCTGAACGTGGGCCGCCGTCGTGCCGTAGATGGGCGCGTGCGCGCCGGACGAGTTGTTGGCAATCATGCCGCCAAGCGTCGCGCGCGAACTCGTCGCCACGTCGGGGCCGAACCAGAGCCCGTGGGGTCTAAGAAACGCGTTGAGCTGATCCAGCACCACGCCCGCGCCCACACGAACCGTGCGGCGGTCTTTATCAAAATCTTCGATGACCCGGTTGTAGCGCGAAAAATCGACGATCATGCCGCGCCCCACCGCGCCGCCCGCCAGTCCGGTGCCCGCCCCCCGCGGGATGACGGCAAGACCTGCGTCGTCCGCCGCGCGCATGGCCTCGGCCGCTTCCTCCGCCGACCGCGGAAACGCCACCGCATCCGGCGGGATCTGGTAGAGCGAAGCGTCGGTCGCGTAAAGCTGGCGGGTTAAGTCGTCCGTGCGGATCTCGCAACGGGTATTCCCGGCGATGGTGGAGAGGGATACTGCGCCCATAGCGGCTCCTGTTCATGGGGATGCTGAGTTCAACTCATCCTTCCAGAAACCCCCACAGCAAGACAAGCCGCATAAATCTGTGTGAGACGCGGCGACTCAGAAGAAAAATCGGGACAGCCACCTTTTCGTTTCTCCGGCGCGGTTTTTTTCTCAACGGCTCAGAAACGAAAAGGTGGCTGTCCCGATTTTTCTCCGGAGGCGTGGAGACTGCCCGCTTTCGAGGGTGCATGACGCCTCAATTGTGGTGCAGGCTTCCAGCCTGCCCGCTTCGCAGGCTGGAAGCCTGCACCACAACTGGCTGTTCGTTGTCTTTGGCTGTGACTACTCCGTCGCCTCGCTCGTTGCTGGTTCATGGTCATGACATCGCCCTTGTCCATGTCCATGACCGTGCCCATGCCCATGTCCGCCGCCATGCCCACAGCATACGCCGTGGTGATGGCGTTCCTGGCCTTGGTTCCCGGTGCAGGCGTGACCGCGTTCTTCCGGATCGCGGTGGAGGTGTTCGCTGGTACAGGCCGGACAGGTTTCCGGACGCGGCGTGCCGCAGGGTACGGCAAAGCGGTGGTTGCATTCAGAACAGATGAAATGACGATCGCGTTTCATGGCGACACTTCCCCCTTCGACTCGCACCGCCAAACCCTGGACCAGGGCCTGCGCCACTTTCCGGCGAGCCCCCGCGATGAGTCGGCCAAAAGTCGCCCGCGACACATTGATCTGCTTCGCGGCATCCCCGTGGTACAGTCCTTCCAAATCCCCCAGGCGAAGGGCCTCCAACTCATCCAGACGCAGCACCACCTCATCCAGGTCTCCCAGAGGAGTCCCGGCGGGTTTGAAGACCCGGGCGGGCGGATTCGCGCCGATCCAACGGCATTTGTGCGGTCGAGCCATGTTGATTGTACTTTCTATTATGAGTATATGCTCATAACTCTAGAATGTCAATCCGCGAGGTGGCTTGGGCTTCCAGCCCAAGATTCGAGGTGTCACGGCCTTCCAGGCCGTGTCTTGGCCGGGCCAAAGTTTGCGGGCTCCTGATTTCAGGCGAATGATCGGGCTATCCTGAGTTTGCTGCCCCGCCCCTCACGGGCTGGAAGCCCGTGGCACCTCAGGCGTACTGCGCGACTACCGCCAACCCCGACGCGACACTCGTAAACGTATCGCGCTGGAGCAGTTTCTCCGCGCCGAAGCGGCTGGTGAGCATACGGCGGACCGCCGGGATGAGGCTGGTGCCCCCCGTGGTGAGGACGCAGTCGATGTCCGCGGAATGAACTCCGGCGAGTTTCTCCGCCTCGTCGATGCTGGCGAACATGTCCTCCAGGGTGGGCTCGATGATGTGGGTGAACTCCGTGCGCCCCAGCTTTTCACTGATCTGGATGGCCTCCTTGTGGATCTCCAGATGGGCCTCCCACTCGGTGGACAGCAGTTTCTTGGCCGCCTCGACCTTGCGGACCAGAGGATAGCCGTAGTTCCGCTGGATGAGCGTGCGCAAGGCGCGGATCGCCTCCGGCTGGGTTGAGCTGACCTCCGTGGCGATGAGCCAGTCGATGATGGCGTTGTAGACATGCTGCGGCATGGGCAGCTTGGAAGGGCCGTACCGGGACCGGCTCCCGAGGCAAGGGAAAACCTTGGCCCGGATGATTTCCTTGTCGATAGCGTCGCCCGCGATGGGCACGCCCGCGACCCCCAGAATCCGGCTCTCCGCCAACCGTTCCGCGGCGCCGCTGGCCCCGCCAAACTCCATGATGCAAATGTCGCAGGTGCCGCCCCCGATATCGACCACCATGAGCCGCTGCTTCCGATCCCGCTCAATGGCGTATTCCACACACGCGGCGACGGGTTCGAAAAAAAAGACCACCTCCTTGAAGCCCGCGAGGTCGGCCGCTCGCCGGAGCCGATCCTCCGCCACATCGTCCTCGCCGGGACGCATGGAGAAATGAACGGGGCGTCCGAAGACCGCCCGTTCCACAGGTTCCCCTGCCTCGCGGTCCGCCGCCTCCTTGATCCGGTTCAGGATCATGGCGGTCAGCTCTTCGATCTGGTAGGTCGTTCCGAAGACCTCCGTCCCCTTGAACTCCCGGTACCGGAGGGAACTCTTGATCGACTGGAACAGCCGGCCCGGCGAATTGACCTCGACGGTCGCCTTGGCTCGAACCGCCTCGCGAAGCGTATCGCCGTCCTCCCGGGGGCGGTACCCATCCGCCTTGTCCGGCTCGGACGCCACGTACCCTTCGATGCTGATGCCAAGGTCGATCTGCTGCAGGACGACCTCCCGATCGACATTCCGCTCGATGAAGGCGTTGGCGGCCGCCCTGCCGATGATGG
Organism: uncultured Nitrospiraceae bacterium; assembly: GCA_964632865.1. Classification (GTDB taxonomy): domain Bacteria; phylum Hydrogenedentota; class Hydrogenedentia; order Hydrogenedentales; family SLHB01; genus JAHDWY01. The sequence continues at coordinate 12,914 of CAZWDH010000004.1, read as the reverse complement.
TTTCGCCATCGCTCGAGATGTAGAGCAACGACGGCAGCGATTTTGGACTGTCGTTCAGGTGGTCGACATCCAGCACCCGAATCTCATCGTTCGTGACCATGGCCACGCTCGAATTCGAGGTACCGAAATCGACGCCACATGCCTTGCTTGCCATTCGGAGGAATCACCCCTGCTGTGTCCCCAGAACCGGGGACGATTCACCTACGCGAATACGGAACTGCTGGAAACAACCCGAGCGCGGCGCGCCTCTTCCAGAACTCCGGAAGACGCGCGCCGCGCCGGGCTGGGAGCAATAACACCACAAATCGCCCATCCATTTCTACCCCCGTCTTAGCATGACGGTTAGCCGAAGCGATGGTGCGCGAGAGCTATACAATACGAACCGCAAACCCGCCAGCGTCTCTTCCGCGCGAGAAGGGTGGACCAGACCACCACGACGCCACTCCACAGCTTTCGAGCCGTGCAAAATCGTCCAATCCCGTAATTCGGCCCTCATGCAGACTCCCGCAATGCGCTATGCGCGCCTTAAGAGCGGGCCATTACCACTTCCTTTGACTCCGTTGCGATAGACGCCGATCCTCGACATGCGTCCCCGAAATCTGTCGGCTTCCGTTACCCGGTTCAAGTGCCGAATTCTCCCGGCGAAAACCCGTGCCGGAGTACGGTACAGGGGAGCCCGCTTCGTATCACTGGACGTCCTGCCGCTGGCTCGGAGTCCGTATACGCATCTCAGGTCTGATTGATTCTGAACTTCCGCGTTTAATGTGTACAAAAACGAATCGCTAAAATATGAACCTCTTTACGTGATTTAATTTGAAACGCGGCATTCAGGCTGAATCCGTTGACCGAATCTCGCTGCGGTGCCGGGATGGTCGTCCGGAGCACCTGTTCCACGGCTCCAAACCGAACCGCCGCTACCCACCCGACACACGAAATCCCCGGAAAAACGATGAGTCGTCCCTGCGTTTTGGGTTAGAGGAACCGGAGCGTTCGGCGCACCCAGCTAGCGTCGTGCGCTCAGGTCTTGAAGTGTACCTATTTGCGCGTGCCAAAAGGCAACGACGGGACTCCGGCTCGACCCGGTGCTGGAATCCGCCCCCTGTTTCGCATGGAACAACCTCAGAGTTGTCCACAGGGCCGCTCGCTGCACTGCTGTTGAATTCTTGAGCGTGTCCAAGCCAGCTTCAGCGCGAGAGGGCCTTGCAGAATTGCCCATGCCAATGCCGAACTGACCTCTCACGACTTCTTTTTGTCACTTGCCGAACTTCTCCCAACCAAAAAGTCGGACGAGTATGTTTTATGCAGACCACGAGTGTGCGCCTTCTATGGCGAAGCGGCCAGCCGCACGACGAAACCGTACCGCCATACACGAGGCAACATTACACCCGTCATGACGTTCTGTCCGAAATTGTACGCGATTCGACGTGCTTCCGAGGGGTGTACAGATTTGGACACGAATGGGATGTACTTCGGTTATCCGCCGAATACGGCTCAAAATGTAACCCACTGGTTACAGAATGTAATCAAAGCTTGATATTTTGCCGAAACCCGAGTATTCTCTTGCCTATGAAGAAGCAATCGCCTCTCCGAAACCGGGTGAAGGAGCTGCGGGCGCGGTTGGGGATACGCCAAGCCGACTTGGCGCGCGAAGTGGGCATCACCCGCCAGACGATCATCGCCATTGAGAAAGGTCGTCTAAACCCTTCCATTCTCATTTGCTTGAAGATTTCCAGGTTGCTCCGCGAGCCGGTGGACTATGTGTTCTACCTGGCCCCAGGTTGGGACGGCGAAGGCAGCGTTCTCGCGGAGGAGGAGTTGCAGCCCGAGGCCAACACGCGGGTCCGCGTCGCGGCCAAACCCAAGCGCAAAGCGGCTCACCCGCAGGGCGCCGAAGTTGCCTTCGAAGCCGACCCGGTCGAGCCGCGCGAGGAAGAGGTGGAGGCCCCGGACAGGGTCGCCCTGGATCGCGACGCCGACGCTGTGGAAGAGCCCGAGGAGGAAAGTGCCCCGGCCGAAACGGAAGTCGAACCGGAACCCGCTCCCGCTGTAACTCCGGCTGCGTCCGACGAGAATTCAGAAGAATCTGCCGACGACAAGGAAAAGCAGGGACAGGCCATCTGGGACTTCTTCTAGATCCTGTCGCAGGCCTACCGACTAGCGGATGCTTCCAACCCGGGTCCAAGCGTTCCGCAGAATTTCCAGCGCCTGCGCGATCTCGGACTCCGAAATAATCAGCGGCGGACTCACGCGGAGTACCTTCTGTGCCAAAGGCCCCAGGAAATGGACGCCCTTGGAATCCGCGCCTCGGTAGGCCTCGAGCACGCAACGGTTCGCCGCTTCCGGGTCTTCCATCTCCACCCCGAAGACGAGGCCCTCGCCGCGGACGGCGGTAATGAAGTCAAATTCATCCTTCAGCGCTTCCAAGCCTTGGCGCAACCCCGGCGCCACCTTCTGGCAATGCTCGACGATCCGCTCCCGCTCGAAGATGTCCAGGGTCGCACAGACCGCTGCGCAAGCCCGCGGATTTCCGCTGAAGGTGTCGGACGCTTCCCCGTAGTTCAGCGAATCGATCAGGTCCGCCCGACCCACGACCGCCGCCGCGGGTTCGCCGTTGGCCAACCCCTTTCCCAGCACCACCAAGTCCGGCTCCACCTCGTAACTCTCGTGCGCGTAGAGGTTGCCCGTCCGGCCATGGCAGGACTGGACCTCGTCGAAGATGAAGGCGACGTCATGGCGGTTACACCACTTCTGAAGCAATTGGTGATACCACTTCGGCGGATGGAAGGACCCCTTGGCTCCGAGATAGGGTTCGGTAATCAGCAGCGCGATCTTGTCCGGGAACTCGCGAGCGAGGGCATCCAACTCGGCTTCGTAGAATTCCGGCGTTCGCTCTTCCTCCATCGGGAAAGAGATGAACCGCACATTCGGATTCGGACTCGTGTCGCCGGTTACGTCGCCGGCCAGACCCTTCTTGCCATGGAATCCGAAGCGCGTCGCCAGAAGAATCGGCCGGTCGGGATGCTTGTGTATCGCGGCCCACATGGCCTTTTGAATGCCTTCCGAGCCGCTGGCCGCCCACAGCACCTTCTCGGCGCGCGAGTTCGACTTCATGCTCGCGACCAGCCGTTCCCCCGCAGCGACCTCGATTTCGGTCACCATGTTGTACGACGTGCGGGGCAGGGAGCCGGCATACTTCACATACTGGGCTTCAAATCCCTCGTGTCCATGCCCGAGATTGGCGACCAGAACGCCGGATGTGAAATCCAGCAGTTCTTGGCCATCGACCGTCCACAGCCGGCAGCCTTTGGCTTTCTCAACGACGATCTGCGTGGGCGTATACGTGCGCTGGCCGATACCCGAAACGGCGGATAGCCGCTTGCGAAGGTCGTTGGCCTTGGGTTCGTCGTTGTGGGTGATTGAATGCTGCATGGAAATTTCCTCGGTGTATGTATGGACTGTATGGACATTATGGACCGTATGGACACATGCTGGTAATGCTCACTGGTGCATTCTCAGGTTAGGGCGCTTACCTGAACCTTAGTGGCTCGCGATCGTCCATAATGTCCATCCCGTCCATAACGTCCATCAGATGTAATACATAGTCCCCTTGGCGGACCTGTTCAAAATATCCCGCACGGTGATGTCGGCCAAGCAGGTTTCGATACCGCGCGCTACTTCCTGCCAGGCGATCCGCAGGTCCGCGCCGCCCTCGTCCTCAACCGGCAATGGGTCCAAGATAGGCCCGTCAATCGACTGAACCAAGTCGAGCAACGAGATCTCGTCGGGCGATTTCGCGAGAAGATACCCGCCTTGGGCGCCACGGATGCTCTTGACCAGCCCGGCCCGTTTAAGCTGTAGGAGGATATGAACGAGATATTTCTCGGGAATCCCCCGCCGCTCCGCAATATGCACGGCCGTGACCGGTGCCTCGCTGTTTTCGTGACGAGCCAGTTCCACTACGGCCCGGCATGCGTACTCACAACGTGAAGAGATATTCATGGCGTCCTTCTATTCCTGACCTGCCAGGTATTATTTCCGAAGGACAGGGACGAAGTCAAAGACGACGGGCAGCACGATTCGGATTGGCGCATGGAGGAGCGCGCAAATAATCAGTTGACGCTATAGGCGCGAATTTTGCGAATATTACACCTGAAAGTCCGAAACTTCCATAAAAGGTCTAATACGCAAAATTTGGTATTGACAAAAAAACAGACCACAGTATATTGTGGGTTTTACCGCAGAAACATCGGTTTCGACCGGCTGTTCGCGTGCAAGGGGTTGAATTCTCGCAAGGCTGTTCACGTGAGACTTCTTGGGCTCTCCTTGTTTAAATGCAGGCTGTACAAGCATTTGAATCCCGTTCGGGTGTTCGGCGCCACGTTTTGTAGAATCACATTCCTGACTGGGGCGGAAAGGAATGTCTTGGCGACGGACGCAAACCCGTGCGGGATCCAAGATGCGTTATCTGTTTTGAGAGGGCGGATTTAGGCAGGCGGAGGGGACGCCGAGACGAGTGCAGGAGGTGCCAAGGGTGATCGAGGCGCAGACATCACACACCATCACGAAACGAGACGGGCGGACGGTCTCCTTTGATTCGGTTCGCATTTTAAAGGCCATCGAGAAAGCGTTCAGAGCGGAACTGGCGCTGACCGATTCGGAATCCCTGGACGAAGTAACCCAGGCCCGCGTCGACGAAATCACGACTGCGGTCGTGTCGGAATCGCTGCAACGGGCGGCCTCCGGCGAACGGATTGAAGTGGAAGCCGTCCAGGACGCCGTCGAACGGCATCTCATGAAGCACGGCGATTACGCCGTCGCCCGCCGGTACATCGTCTATCGCGAAGAGCGCAAGAAAGCGCGCGCCCTCCGCGGGGATACCGACATGCAGGGCTCGGCCCTCGCCGAGATGTTCGTCCACCTGCCGGACGGCGCCCGCGAGAAACTCTCGGCCCAGCGCATCCGCAAGAACCTCTCCGATGCCTGCGCCGAACACGAAGAACTCGTCGCCGTCGACCAGATGCAGAGTGAGATTCTCCAGACCCTCTACGACGGAATCACCCCGGCCGAGATCGCCAAGGCGATGATCTTCGCGGCGAAAGCGCGCATCGAGCGCGACCCCGCGTACAGTTACGTTGCGGCGCGATTGCTGCTCAACGTGATTTACAGCGAAGTGCTCCCAGACACGGTAGAAGTCGGTTCGCTATCGGCCGTGCATCGCAGCCATTTCAAGAACTACCTCGCCCGGGGCATCGAACTTGAGCGCCTGAGCCCCGCTTTACTCGACTACGATCTCGATCAGCTCGCAGACGCCCTCGACATGGAACGGGATCGGAAATTCACGTACATGGGTTTGCAAACCCTGTACGACCGCTACCTTATCCATCATCAGCGCCGGCGCATCGAAACGCCCCAGTACTTCTGGATGCGCGTTGCCATGGGCCTCGCCCTGAACGAAGGCGAACAGAAGAACGAACGGGCCATCGAGTTCTACGATATTCTGTCCACGTTCCTGTTCACGTCGTCCACGCCGACGCTCTTCAACGCGGGCACGCTGCATCCCCAGTTGAGTTCCTGCTACCTGTCCACCATCGACGACGACCTCGAACACATTTTCAAAGTCATCGGCGACGATGCGCGCCTGTCCAAGTGGGCGGGCGGTCTCGGCAACGACTGGACGAACGTGCGCGCCACCGGCGGCTACATCAAAGGGACCAACGGCACCAGCCAGGGCGTGATCCCCTTTCTGAAGGTCGCCAACGACACGGCCGTAGCCGTGAACCAGGGCGGAAAACGCAAAGGCGCCATGTGCGCCTACCTGGAGACGTGGCACCTAGACATCGAAGATTTCCTTGAACTCCGGAAGAACACCGGCGACGAACGGCGCCGCACGCACGACATGCACACGGCCAACTGGATCCCCGACCTGTTCATGAAACGGGTTGCCGAGGAAGGCCAGTGGACCTTGTTCAATCCGTCCGAGGTCGAAGACCTGCATCACCTCTACGGCAAGGCCTTCGAGACCCGCTACCTCGAGTACGAAGCCATGGCCGAGCGCGGCGAATTGCGCCAGTACAAGAAGGTCGAGGCGCAGGTCCTCTGGCGGAAGATGCTGTCCATGCTTTTCGAGACGGGCCATCCCTGGATTACCTTCAAGGACCCCTCCAACATCCGGTCGCCTCAAGACCATACCGGCGTCGTGCACTGCTCCAACCTGTGCACCGAGATTCTCCTGAATACGTCTCCCGAAGAGACACCCGTTTGCAACCTCGGTTCCATCAACCTCGCGGCCCACGTCGGCCCGGACGGCCTGGACGAGGAACTGCTCGCGGGAACGGTGCGCACGGCCGTGCGCATGCTCGACAACGTGATCGACATCAACTTCTATCCCACGGCGGAGGCGCGCAACGCCAACCTCCGGCACCGTCCCATCGGTCTCGGCGTGATGGGTTTTCAAGACGCCCTGTTCGAGCTCGATGTCAGCTACGCGAGCGACGAGGCGGTCGGGTTCGCGGACCGCAGCATGGAGATGATTTCGTACTACGCCATCCTCGCCTCCACCGAACTCGCCTGCGAACGGGGGCACTACCCCAGTTATCCGGGCTCGAAATGGAGCCGGGGTTTGCTGCCGATCGATACGATTGCGCTGCTGGACGTCGAACGGGGTGGCCATATGGATGTCGACCGTTCGTCGACCATGGATTGGGCAGTCGTACGCGAGGCGGTCAAAGCCCACGGCATGCGCAACAGCAATACCATGGCCATTGCGCCCACGGCAACCATCTCGAATATCACCGGCGTGACACAGTCCATCGAGCCCACCTACAAGCATTTGTTTGCCAAGTCGAATCTGTCGGGCGAATTCACGTGGGTGAACACCTTCCTGGTGAACGACCTGAAAGCCTGCGGCCTCTGGGACGCGGAGATGGTGGACGACCTCAAGTATTTCGACGGGAGCCTCACCGAGATCGAGCGGGTGCCGGATCGCATCAAGCACAAATACCTGACGGCCTTCGAGATCGATCCCAAGTGGCTCATCGAATGCGCGAGCCGCCGCCAGAAGTGGATTGATATGGGGCAATCCTTGAACCTCTACCTGGGCACGCCCAGCGGGAAGATGTTGAACGAGATGTATTTCTACGCGTGGCGCAAGGGACTGAAGACCACCTATTACCTTCGGTCCCTCGGCGCCACCCAGGTCGAGAAGTCGACGGTGGACATCAACCGCCGCGGCATTCAGCCGCGCTGGATGAAGAACAAGTCCGCCTCGAGCAACGTGCAGGTCCAGCGCGACGTAGCGCCGGAACTGCCCAAGGCATGCAGCATCACGGACCCGGATTGCGAAGCATGCCAGTAGGAAATCCAAAATACGAAGCACGAAATCCGAAGCAAATTCGAATGACCGAATATCGAAACGTGAACAAGGATTCGTGCCGCCGCGCGTATGAGGGATTATCCACTTGCTGTTGAGTTCGATGAAGTTGCAGAGATGAGAGCGCGCAGACCTTTGCGCCTCAACTGGAACGACCGTTTTGAGTTTTAGGATTTTGAATTTGTTTCGGATTTCGAAATTCGAATTTCGGATTTAGTGACGGAAGGAGACGAGCAAAATGTCAGCATGTTGCAACGCGACGGGGATGCCGCCGAAGCCCTACGATTTGACGAAACGCATCAACGCCGAAGACAAGCGGTTGTTGAACTGCCGCCAGGTCGACGTGAATCAGTTGATGCCGCTCAAATACAAGTGGGCCTGGGAACATTACCTGAACGGCTGCAACAACAACTGGTTGCCAAGCGAGGTGTCCATGCAACGGGACATCGAGCTATGGAAATCCGATTCGCTCACCGAGGCGGAACGCCAGGTGATCATGCGGAACCTCGGCTTCTTCAGTACGGGCGAGAGTCTCGTGGGCAACAACATCGTCCTGGCCATCTTCAAACACATCACGAACCCCGAGGCGCGTCAGTATCTCCTGCGGCAGGCCTATGAAGAGGCCGTGCATACGCACACCTTCCACTACATCGTCGAATCCCTCTCGCTCGACGAGCGCGAAGTCTTCAACATGTACAACGAAGTCGACTCCATCGAAGGCAAAGATCGCTTCGTCATGCAGTTGACCGCGGACGTCATGCGCGAGGATTTCTCGACGGACTCCATCGAGGGCATTCAGCAGTTCATCAAGAATCTTGTCGGGTTCTACGTGATCATGGAAGGCATCTTCTTTTACAGCGGCTTCGTCATGATCTTGTCCTTCCACCGTCAAAACCGCATGACCGGGATCGGCGAACAATTCCAGTACATCCTGCGCGACGAAACGATCCACCTGAACTTCGGCATCGATCTCATCAACACGATTAAGGAAGAAAACCCCGGCGTGTGGACGCCCGAATTGCAACAGGAGATCCTCGCGCTCATCCAGGAAGCGGTCGAATACGAAATTCGTTATGCCGAAGATTGCCTGCCTCGTGGTATATTGGGGTTGAACGCGGGACTGTTCCGCGAGTATGTACAGTACGTGGCCGATCGGCGGATGGAACGCATCGGCTTGAAAGCGCAGTACGGATCGCGCAATCCTTTCCCGTGGATGAGCGAGACGATGGATCTCATGAAGGAGAAAAACTTTTTCGAGACCCGCGTGACCGAATATCAGACTGCGGCCAGTCTCGAGTGGTAAATCTTTTGGGCGCGTAGGAGGCGCCTGAGTGTCGGGGAACCTTTCTTGCACGAGAGGTTCCTCGATCTTTTTTTGCGCGCCAGACAGCAGCATTCCCCCACGCCGCGCCGTCCCTGCTAATTACGCCGCCGAGCGGGAAACGCGCGCTTCAGTAGCGCACCCGGCTTAGCATGATGACCAGCCCAAGAACGACCACCGCGAGCACGGCAAGCACGACGAGCACCCACGCGCGCGAACCGTGCCGCCGTGCCACGGGGGGCGGCTCGGCGACGGGCCGGTTGGTGATACCGAGATCTTCAAGCGTGAGGGGGGCGAAACCGATGGACGATTCCTGATGGGATGCGGCTTCCGCGGCCGCGATGGAGTTTTTGAGTTTCGCCGCGCGCTCATCGCCATAGAGTTCGATGAGCCGGTCGCACACTTCCATCGCTTCCTGCGGGCGTTTGAGCCGGCGCAGGCAACGGGCGCGCGGAAACATGATGTTCTTCTTCTCCGGAAAGGCGGCCTCCAGCCGGTTCAGAACATTGAGGGCCTCTTCATACCGGCCGCTCCGATACAGGTCGTCGGCCTTCTGAAATTGGGACTGAGCATGGCCTTTGTCCACGGCGCCTTCTCCCCATGTGGCTCGTTAATCTCAAGAGTGTGTGCCAAACCCTTGAACTTGTCAAGGGGAAATCGAACGCGCGCAGTCTCATGCTATACTCCGGCATACGGCGCACGGGATGGTTCATGATAATGGGCATAAGACACTATATACGGGTGCTGGTCTCCGTCGCGTTGATGACGGCGCGGACGCATCTTCGGCGGGGGCGCACCTGGATTATGGCCATACTGATTCTCACCCCGTCCCTTTTGCCGCCGCTTGTCGCCTACCTGAACGCGCGATTCGATTCCGGGCTGACCATGCCTCCGGATCGGCTCGCAGTAGCCCTATTCGATTTCCTTTACGTATACACGCTTGTGCCGTTGACGGCGCTCTTTTACGCGTGCGCCCTTCTATCGGAAGAAATCGAAGGGCACACCTTCCCCCTGTTGCTTTCGCGGCCTGTGCCCCGGGGCGCTCTGGTGATCGGCAAATTCGCGGCCTTTCTCTTCGTGTCGGCCCTGCTCCTCGCCGCGTCCCTCGTCGTGACCTTTTACGCTTGTGTACTTTTCTTGAAACTTCCGGCGACTGGGGCGCATCATGCCTTGTTGACGCGATACGCTATGTTGTGTGTGGCCGGGCTCGGCTCGTATGGCGCCCTGTGCCTGGCGGTGAGCACGCTGACTCAGCGGCCCGTGCTGGTAGCGGCCCTCTTCATTTTTGGTTGGGAGAAGATGGTCATCGCGATACCAGGCTATGCCGACTTTCTGACCTTGCAGAAGTATTTCGGACGGCTGTTGCCGGAGGTCCCCTTCAAGCGTATCGAGATCGCCAAAGTGGAGTTGCCGGTCGAATTGATGCGGGAAGTGTATCCCGTGAGCGCGACCGGCGCGGTTGTAACGCTCGCCTGCGTTACGGCGGTTTTGCTTGGGCTGGCATGTCTTGCGGTCCGGCTGCGTCAATACGCCGCGAGCAGCGAGACGGCGTAGGGAGCTGTGGATTCGCGGATCGAATGAACCGCCGAATGGTCATAGACTGCACGATCCGGGACGGGAATCCTTCCCGTCCTGCGAGAACGAATAGCAGGTATTGCATGGAGGAGTCACTGTCATGACTGAGATGAATCGCAGATCGTTTCTGGTGCGCGGCGCACTGGCCGTGCCCGCGGTTTCGTTGGTCGCGAACGCCGCGCGCGGGGGGCGAAGTGGGGGAGATTTTCGCATGGGGTCGCAGAGCTACAGTTTCCGCAACTTCGATTTGAACGGCGCCATCGACTGCCTGCAGAAACTGGGTCTGAGCGAGATGGAGTTCTGCGCGGTCCACTTCCCACCCGACAAGGACGCCGAAGGATTCGCCGCGGTAAAATCGGCGATTGAAGCGGCGGGAATCACGGTGCCGTGCTACGGCGTCGAAGGGTTCACGGCAGACGAAGCAGCCAACCGAAAGAAATTCGAATTCGCGAAAGCGCTCGACATCGAAATCCTCACCGCCGATCCGACGCCCGATTCTTTCGACAACCTCGACAAGCTCTGCGAGGAGTACCAGATCAAAATCGCGATCCACAATCACGGCCCCGGCGCGCGGTACGACAAGGTGTCCGACACGTTGAGCGCGGTAAGCGGCCACAGTCCGCTCATCGGCGCCTGCCTCGACACGGGGCATTGCATCCGCTCCGGAGAAAAGCCGCACGAAACAATCCAGGCCTTGGGCGAGCGTTTGATTTCCCTGCACCTCAAGGATTGGATGCACGGCGGCAAAGAGCAGATCATCGGCAAGGGCGATCTGGATCTGGTTGCCGTGGCGAAGGAATTGAATGCCCTGTCCTTCAGCGGCCCCATCATGATGGAGTACGAAGAGAGCCCGGACAACCCGGTGCCGGACATGAAGGCGGGTTGGGAGAACTGGAAAGGTGCAGTAGCAGAAGCCTAGTTATCCAAGGTTACCTGCGAGCGCCGGGCGAAGCGGCCAAATGGGCAGCTCGCCCGGCGCTCCTTTTTGGGGGGCCGAAGACCCCTCGAAAACTTTTTTTATTTTTCTGTTGACATGGGGTTTTCCGTTTGTTAAAGTACGCGTCTCGTCGCCACCGAGGTGGTGCGCGGAAGTCAGCAGTGATTCCCACACACGACTCCAAAACGGGGTTGGTTTGTGTCGCGGAACACGAGAGTTGACAAGCGCCCAAACCGGTGTTACAATACGAGGCTGGATGGCGTAAGGATTTGCGCTGTACCGGTGGTGGTTTCCATCCGCTCTTGCGTAGTTTGGGTGTAATACACAAAACTTAGCAAGGGAATAGTTCGCCCAATTGGCGCGTTTAACGTGCTTCGCGGGCGGCGGGGTGGCTGGCTCGACCAAGTGCTCTTTGAGAGTTGAATACGATGCATGTCGAAAGACATGGTCATGTGCGGGTGCAGGAACTTCGGTTCCTGGACCAACCCTGAGCGTCTTTCCGGAAACGGGAAGGCAGCTCACAATTCTAGATTCCAACAACATGGAATCAGACTCGCTTACGACAGGCGCTGCATTTAGCCGTAGCGCTTGTTAGATTTTTATCGGAGAGTTTGATCCTGGCTCAGAACGAACGCTGGCGGCAGGCCTCATACATGCAAGTCGAGCGATTAAAGCCCCCTCGGGGGTGTATAAAGCGGCGAACGGGTGAGTAACACGTGGATAATCTGCCTTTCGGTGGGGGATAACGGCTGGAAACGGCCGCTAATACCGCATACGATTGTTGGGCCTTCGGACCCGACAAGGAAAGGGGCCTTTAAAGCCTCGCCGGAAGATGAGTCCGCGCCCCATTAGCTAGTTGGCGGGATAACAGCCCACCAAGGCAACGATGGGTAGCCGAGCTGAGAGGTTGATCGGCCACACTGGGACTGAGACACGGCCCAGACACCTACGGGTGGCAGCAGTAGGGAATATTGGACAATGGGCGAAAGCCTGATCCAGCCATGCCGCGTGAATGATGAAGGCCTTCGGGTCGTAAAATTCTTTTCTGAGGGAAGAACAAACCGGGGAGGAAATGCTCTGGTCCTGACGGTACCTCAGGAATAAGCAACGGCTAACTCCGTGCCAGCAGCCGCGGTAATACGGAGGTTGCGAGCGTTGTTCGGAATAACTGGGCGTAAAGGGAGCGCAGGCGGCTCAATAAGTCTAAAGTGAAATTCCAGGGCTCAACCTTGGACGTGCTTTGGATACTGCTGAGCTTGAGTACGTGAGAGGAGAGTGGAATTCCAGGTGTAGCGGTGAAATGCGTAGATATCTGGAGGAACACCGGTGGCGAAAGCGGCTCTCTGGCACGTTACTGACGCTGAGGCTCGAAAGCGTGGGGAGCGAACGGGATTAGATACCCCGGTAGTCCACGCCGTAAACGTTGTGCACTAGGTGTAGGAGGTATCGACCCCTTCTGTGCCGCAGCTAACGCATTAAGTGCACCGCCTGGGGAGTACGGTCGCAAGACTGAAACTCAAAGGAATTGACGGGGGCCCGCACAAGCGGTGGAGCATGTGGTTTAATTCGAGGCAACGCGAAGAACCTTACCCAGGCTTGACATCCCGGGACCGCCTATGAAAGTAGGTCTTCCCTTCGGGGACCTGGAGACAGGTGTTGCATGGCTGTCGTCAGCTCGTGTCGTGAGATGTTGGGTTAAGTCCCGCAACGAG
>CAZWDH010000003.1:0-61435 GCA_964632865.1 uncultured Nitrospiraceae bacterium | reverse complement strand
GAGGTTCTGGCGCACGGTGAGTTTGCGGAAGACGGAAGGCTCCTGCGGCAAATAGGCCATGCCGGCCCGCGCGCGGCGGTACATGGGGAAGCGCGTCACTTCCTGCCCGGCGAACCAGATGCTGCCCTTGGTGGGGCGCAACATACCGACGGTCATGCGGAAGGTCGTCGTCTTACCCGCGCCGTTGGGGCCGAGCAAGCCGACCACTTCGCCGGGATTGACCTCGATGGACACGTCGTTCACGACGACGCGGCGCTTGAACCGCTTAACCAGTCCATCCGCCCGCAACAGGGGCACACCGTTCCCAGACACGAAACTGCTTCTCCCTTCCCGCTTATTGTACGGGCGCCGGCTCCTCGGCCTTGTCCGTTTCTTCGTTCATGCGGCGGTGATCCATCTCTTCGATGGACGTGCCCTGCATGCTCATGTTTCCGGTCGCGAGATCATACACCACGCGCCGGGCCGTCGCGCCGGTAAGACCGGGCTGACTGCCTTTCACGTTCCCCGTAAAGGTCAGCGTGTTGCTCGCCATATTCAACTCGGCCGTGTCCGATGTAATGTCGGTGCTTGGGCCATCGACGACCACATTCCCCGTCATCACCACGCGGTCCGGCGACGCCGCGCCTTCGGAGTAGGCGAAGGTGAGTTCGTTCGCGTCGAGCGTCAGCGGCGGCGCATCTTCTTCGCGCCCATGGATGCGGATCTGCACGCCGCCCCGCATCCAATTCAAGGTTCCCGCCGTCATGGACACTTCCGGCGCTTTCTCGATATCCATCTTGGTAAAGGGGCTGGCCGATTCTTCCTCGCCGGACTCCGCCTCGGGTTCCGGTTGGCCGATATCCAGCCCTTGCGCGCGGAGATTGGTCATCAGCGTATCGCCGGAATCGAGATTGTAGGTCAGTGTGTCCGTATCGAAGGCCTCGATCTGCTCCGTCGTGCCTTTGACGTTCCCCGCGAATTCCAGCGTCTTTTTGCCGAGGTTGAGGTCCGCCCTTTCGGAGCGGATGTCGCCCTGGGGTCCGTCCACCCGCACGCTGCCGCGCATCTGAATCGCGGCTGGTTGTCCCGAGGGCGCCCACGCGATTCCGACTGTTGACGCGCCCAGCTTGAGGCGTTGCGCGTTGGCCTGGGCCGGTTGCAGGGTAATCGACACGCCGCCGGACATGGTTTCGACCTGGCCATCGACGAACTTCACGGCGCCCGCGCGGTCGATATCCATCTCCGAGTACCCGGAGTCCGGCGTGGACACGTCGCCTTCGCCCCCGCCGAGCCCAATGCCCGTGGCGCGCAGATTGACCATCTCCGAATCGCCGGAATTTAGGTCGTATACGATTTCGTCGGCCTGGAACGACGTAATCTGCTCCGACGTCCCGCTGACGTTTCCGGTGAAGGTGAGCACGCCGCCATTGAGATCCAATACGGCGCGCGCGGACCGGATGTCGCCCTGCGGGCTGTCCACGCGTACGCTTTCGTTCAGATTGATAGTCGTTGGGGAATCGCCTTGCTCGGACCAGGTAAAGGCAATTTCCTGGGCTTCGAGCCGCATGGGCCGGACCGATTCGTCCGCACCGCGCAACACGATTTCCACACCGCCCGAGATCCGCGTCAACCGCGAATTCTCAAACTCGACCAGCGGCGCCGCTTTGTCGATATCGATATAGGAGTACTGGGTCGATCCCATCTGCGCCGCGGCGATGATTGGGGCGACCAGGGCCAGGATCACAACGAGGCTTCGCGCGATCATGATGCCGCCCCTCCCTGTTGCAGGCTTACCGTCCCCGTGACACCGTTCAGTTGGAGCTTCTTGGAATCGGCGTGAAACTCCATACCCTGTGCGGAGAGCCGGGTCTCGCCGTCGGTTAGCGTGAGCGGACTCTCCGAGGTGGCGAGACTCTCCGCGTTGCTCCAAGTCATGTCCTGCAACTCGACGTGTTGTTGGCCAAAATCCACGGTGACGCCGTCGCGCAACGACGCGGTATCGGCGTTCTCGTTGAACTCGGCGCTGCCTGCCTGGAAAGTCGTTTGTTCGCCATCGTCGCCGTAGATAATGGCCGTGGCCGGCGTCAGCGCCCACAGGCCGTCCTCAAGCAGCGAACACTGGGGCGAGGAAATCTCAAAACTCGCCTCGCGCGATTCGCCCCCTTCCAAATCGGGTTCAAACAGACGTAGCGTCATACTGCCCGTCATGTTGACCTGGGCACTTTCTGGCGCCGCAGCGGTTGAATCGCCGGTCGTCTGCGCTGCCGTCTCGGAAGGCGCATCGTCCTTCGGAGTCTCCGAGGCCGGTTTGTTGCACCCGGCGGTCAGCGCCAGCACAAGCGCCCATGGCACTAGATGCATCGTCTTCATGCCTGCACCTTTTCGTTCTTGCGGTAAACCGCCTTGAGTCCTTTCAGGGTCAGCAGAGGATCGACGTGGTCGATCTTCGTGCTGATCTTGGCGATGAGTCCCGCGAAACCGCCCGTAGCAACTACGGTCGGAGTCGCTTCCATCTCCGTGGAGATGCGGCCGATCAAGCCATCCACGAGGTCCGTATAACCATAGGTTAGCCCGGCACGGATGTGGGAAATGGTGTCTTTACCAATGACGTTTTCCGGCCGCGCAATCTCGACGCGCGGCAGCTTCGCGCACTTCTCGAACAGGGCGTCAGCCGAGATCTGCAATCCCGGCACGATGACGCCTCCGCGGTACTCGCGGGCTTCGGAGATGGCGTCGAAGGTCGTGGCCGTGCCGAAATCCACTACGATTAGCGGCCCCGAATACTCTTCCACCGCGGCGACGGCGTTGACGATACGGTCCGCGCCCACTTCTTTTGGATTATCCACCTGGATGACGATGCCCGTGCGAATCCCCGGCCCTACAAAGAGCGGCACGACTTCAAAAGCACGCTTACATACCGTTTCCAATTCGTGATTGAACTGGGGCACGACGCTCGAAATGCAGCACCCGTTCACCGCCATGGGATCGAGACCCTGTTGCCGGAACAACATGGTGTAGAGGACGAGCAACTCGTCCGCCGTCTTATAGGAAGTGACCAGGCGCCAGTTGGCACGCAGCGCGTCGCCCTCATACAGGCCGAGCACCGTGTGCGAGTTGCCCACGTCAATGACCAGCAGCATCCGTCCTAGGCTCCGTCCAATTCGATGATCTCACCCAACAGAATTCGTTCCCGCCCGTTTGACGTCTCTACGACGAGCGCGCCGTCGCGGTCTATTGACTGCACGAAGCCTTCGCGGCCCTCGTGACGAATCCGGCGTCCTACGATATGGCAAGCCTCCGACCACTCCGCGTGAATTTGAGCAAAGCCTCCGCCCCGCAATTGCGCGACACGCTCGTCGAGTCGCACCAGGACATCCCGGAGCAGCACCCGTCGATCACACGTTTTGCCCGATGCCATCTCCACGGAGGTCGCGCGGTCGCGCAGTTCAAACGGGAAATCCTCCTCCGTGTGGTGCACGTTGATGCCGATTCCCAGCGCCGTGCGGTTGCGCCGGCTTTCCACGAGCACGCCACAAACTTTGCGTCCGTTGAGGAGAACGTCATTTGGCCATTTGACGACAGCTTCGCCCCAGGCCTTCAAAACATCGCGCACGGCCAGGGGAGCGGCCATAGGCAATCCCTCCAGTGGCCGTTCAAATACGACGCTGAACCATAGACCCAGCCCGGGTTCGCTGTGCCAGGATCGGCCATGACGCCCGCGCCCTGCCGTCTGCATGTCGGCGGCGACGACCAGCCCGTCGCCGCCCAGGGCAAGGGCGCGGTCGTTGGTCGATGTGACCTCTTCATACACCAGTACGCGCGAGCCGACGAACGTCGTGTTTAATGGCGTAGCAAGCGTCAAGGGATGGCGAATCGTCTTAGACATTGGCGATTTCAATGGAGAAGTCAATAGCCGGCGCCGAGTGCGTCAGCGCGCCGATAGAGATTACGTGCACACCGGTCTCCGCGATGGCGCGCAGGCGTTCCAGACACACGTTGCCACTGGCCTCCAGCACCACCTTGTGTCCCTTCGCGCGTTCCGCCGCCTCGCGCATGTCGTCGAGGCTCATGTTGTCCAGCAAGACCGCGTCGGCGCCACTCGCGATCGCCTCGTCGAACTCCGCGAGGTTTGTGACTTCCACGCCAACCTTCATAAGATGATGGGTGCCTTTGATGGCGCGAGTCACGGCATTCGTCACGCCGCCCGCCGCCGTAATGTGATTTTCCTTGATGAGAACGCCGTCGAAGAGTGCAAACCGGTGGTTCGCGCCGCCGCCGTGAATGACGGCCTGCTTTTCCAGATTGCGCATGAGAGGCGTTGTCTTGCGTGTATCGCAGATTCGCACACCCAAGTCCTCGACCTCGGCCACAAACTTCGCCGTAAACGTCGCGACACCCGAGAGCCGCTGCACAAAGTTCAGCGCCACGCGTTCACCGGCCAGCACGCACCGCGTAACGCCGGAAAACAGGGCGACGTCCTGTCCTGAAGTAAATTGAGTGCCGTCTTCGAGCGAATACCAATCGGCGATTTCCGCGCCGGATTCTTCGAACACGGTGCGAAAAATAGTAATCCCACTCAGCACACCATCCTGCTTCGCGTAGAGACGCGCTTTGCAGCGGACGTTCGGCGGAACGGTCGCATTCGTCGTAATGTCGCCCTGCCCGATGTCCTCGATCAAGGCATCCCGAACCAGTGTTCGAAAACCCAGCATTCCAATTTCTCCAGAGACCCAAGCGCGCAAGTGTAGCATGAAACGGATGTTGCGCGCGATTTCGTGGTGTCGCTCCCGCGCGCCAACGGCCGGGCGGGCGAGGCAGCCCAGATGAAGCTAACCTAGGACTGCGAATCGAGATACCCCTGTACGGTCGCGATCATGTCACCCCGGGGCACGGTGACCTGGCCGGTCTTCCCGGCCTGCCGATAGGCTTCGCGATCTTCGATTTCCTCGCGTTCCCGCTTGCCGGCAAGCAGATCTTTGACCGATACGACCCCCGCAGCCAACTCGTCCCCACCCACGATGACCGCGACAGGGATTTCGTAGTGATCGGCGTGGGAAAGTTGCACCTTCATGTTCCGTTTCTTGCCGAAATAGGCCTCCGCCCGGATGCCCGCGTCCCGCAATTCCTTCGCGATTCTGAGCGCTTCCGCCTCCGGCACGCCCCCGAGACTGACCACGAGGGCCTGCACCGTCGTTCGCTCACGCGTCACGAGACCGAGGTGGGACAATGCGGCGAGAAGCCGATCAAGCCCCACGGACATGCCCGTGCTCGGGATGGCGCGGTCCATGAAGCGAGACACAAGCCCGTCGTAGCGGCCGCCACCCATGACAGACCCAAACTCGGGCGCGCTCGGCAGAACCGTCTCGAACACGGGACCCGTGTAATAGTCGAGCCCACGCGCGAGACTCGGGTCGAAAACCGCGTGAGATTCGCTGACGCCGAGTGCGGCCAGCGCATCTGCGAGGGAGCGCATCTCCGCCACCGCCTCGGCAGACGCCTCGGTTTCAGGCAGAGCCTTGGCCAATCGGTCGACAACTTCCGCCCGTGTACCGCCTTTGAGCCCAACGAAGGACACCACCTTCTCGATGGTCTCGTCATCAAGCCCAACTCCCGGAATTGGATCGCCGGAATCGTCGATCCGGCCGGGGCCCAGCTCGAGCCGAACGTTATCCATCCCCACCTTGGCGAGCTTGTCGATGACGCGCAAGACGTGTTTCTGGCGACCGGGATCGTCGATACCGCAACTGGACAAGAGCGCATCGATGACCTTGCGGTTATTGATGACGACCCGATAGTCCGGCACGCCCAGCACGTCCATCACTTCGCACATGATGGAGATGATCTCCGCGTCCACCGCGACCGACTCCGACCCCGCGGCGTCGATGTCGAACTGGGTGAACTGCCGGAACCGGCCGGGACCAGGTTTATCCGCCCGCCAGACTGGGCCAATGGCGTAGCGCCGGAAGGGGGCCTTGAGTTTATCGGGGTATTGGGCGAGTAGCCGCGCGAAGGGCACGGTGAGATCGAAGCGCATGGCGATGGGTTCGCCCTCGGGACTTTCCTGGCGGAACAGTTCCTTGTTGGTTTCCTCGCCGCCGGTGCCCAGGAGAACGTCCAGATGCTCGAGTGCCGGGGTCTCCAGCGGGGCGAACCCGTACTTCTGAAAGACGGTTTCAATGGACGCGATGACCGCTTTCCGGGGGATCAGGTCTTCCGGCAACAGATCCTGAAAGCCTTTCAAGGTACGCGGCTCAACCAACTGCTTTGTCTCGGACATGGAACGGTTCTCTCACTCCAATTGCAGGGTTTCTCACAAGAATTACGCACGGGAGTCCCAACTCCGGCGTGTGATTGTGAACGGCGACCGCCGATTATACCGCTTCCCATGCACACGGGCCAAATACGCCTCAGTTCCCGGGAAAAGATGCGGCTGCGTGTCTGAACGGGGTAGAATAATTCGCACCATTTTATTGTTTCATCGCCAAATCCCCGCTGCGCGGCAGCGCCAACCTAATGTCACACATGCGAAAGGAGAATTCTCACGATGGCCGGAGCGAAATCGGGCGCCCCTCGGGTGGCTGTAGTTATGGGAAGCAAGAGCGACTGGGACTGTATGAAGAACACGAGCGACATGCTCAAGAAGCTGGAAATCGAGCACGAATGCCGCGTCCTGTCCGCGCACCGCACGCCCAACGAACTATTTGAGTATATGGCCGACGCGGAAAAGCGCGGCGTCCAGGTGTTCATCGCGGCCGCGGGCGGCGCGGCCCATCTCGCAGGCGTGGTCGCCGCCAAGACAACGCTCCCCGTGCTCGGCGTGCCTATGCAGTCAAAATCGCTTCAGGGTCTGGATTCACTGCTCTCGATGGTCCAAATGCCGAAGGGTATTCCCGTAGCGACCTTGGCGATTGGCGATGCGGGCGCGGGGAATGCCGCGCTATTCGCCGCGGCGATTCTGGCGTTGCAGGATCCGGCGCTGGCGAAACGGATTCATGCATTCCGCGAAGATCAAGCCGAAAAGATTCGTAAGGAGACCCTCGACTACTAATCGACGCCGATATTTGCGGTGGCGATTCCATTTCTGAGCGCGGGCACGTTGCCCGCGTTCAGTTTTTGGGCGCGCCCCAAAGCAGGTTCACGCGATCGGCGGCCCAGTCGTCGGCCACGAGTTCGTGGAGCTTCTGCTCGTATGCCGGTTCCTCATAGGCGATAGCCGCCATACGAAGTAATGGCAACAGGCGGTCCGGTGTGATCGGCGACAAATTCTGATGTTTCCATTCGCCGTCGCCGTAGGCGTGATCGATAATCCAGTCCAGTCCCTGCCGCAAGCCGCTTCCGTCTTTCGTCTTGTAGCGCCACAGATCCAAGTCGAAACGCTCGCCAAGTGCGGCGAGATAGAAGAACCCCGTGAGGTTCATGCAACTGTAACCGAAGGACTTTGTTCGCGCGAGTTCGTGCGGTTGGCTGCCGTCGGGGTCGAAGTGCTTCGCAATCCGGTTTTCCGGCACAGACTCGAGAATCTCCCTCGCGAGTTCATCGCGGCCCGCGAATAGTGCAAAGCTTACGGCCTGCACGTCGTACCACGTCCCATGGTTGTTGCGCGCTCCGCGCTCGTCCTTGCCGTAGCGATGATTCAACATCCAGTCCAAATAATCGGAGAACCACTGCTGCAAACTTTCCTGATCGGATTGCGTCCACGCCTCGGTGGATCCCAGCATGCCGATGGCGTCAACGACCAAGGGAAGTCCCATGGTATCGATGATGCCGACGCCGCGGCCTTCCACGCGCCCGGGAATGGCCTGGCCAAAGTTGAGGTTGGGATTCATGCGGGTGGCCGGGTCCAGGAACCAGACCCGAAGCAGTGTCGTCGCGCGTTCAGCGTAAGTTTCTTTTCCTGTCAGGAAGTACGCCAACGCGAGTGTGCGTACCGCGCTGGACATGTTCGAGAGTCCCACGTTGTCATAATTGTGCCGCTCGGGATTGGTCTCGCCGTCCCGGCGCACATAGGGCAAGCCATCTTCCGTGTCGGGATTCGGCCACCAATAGGGGCCCACGCTCATGTAGTCATGCTTGTCGCCGCTCGGCGGGTCCATGGGTTTGTAGACCACCGTAAACGGACCCTCGTCCATCGCGCCATCGGCGTCGCGCAGCAATTTGGCAAAGGCTGGTTCAAAAGCGGGGTCGCCGGCGGCAATTCGCGCCCTCACATCCACGAGCCGTTCCGCATCCACCAGAAACACCCGCGGCGTGCCCGTGTCGGGTGCTTGGGTCAAACCCGTCGCCGCGAAAAGACATCCTGCAAGCACGATCAAGGCTCGCTGCATTGTATCCTCCGTGGGTACCTGCAATTCCGGGATTGGGAATCCAGACGGCCGGCGAGGACTCAGTCACGGAAGCCGGTGGCCAAGGCTACTCCGAAAGCTGCGCCATTTTTGCGTTCATGTCGCGAAGCCGCTTGCTCATCGTGCCGATGATATTCAGCAGAATGCGGATCGCCGCCTTCTTCGTCATCAGCTTTTGAAAAGTCGTTTCGCTCAATACGAACAGGCGGCAGTCTTCGGCGGCCGTGGCAGTTGCGCTGCGCGGTTCGTTGTTGATGAGCGCCATTTCGCCGAACATGTCACCGGCTCGTAACGTGGCGAGGTGCTTCTTGCCGTCAAAGAGTCCGACGCTCCCCCCGAGCACCACGTACATCTGATTGCCCACCGTGCCTTGGTAGAAAACCGCATCGCCCTTCTTGACATCCATCGTCATGCCTTTTGACATGATCTTCGCGACGTCTTCCGGGCTGAGGCCCCGAAAGAGCGGAACCCGTCGGGCCAACTCCTCGTACTTGGTCGTCGACATCCGTGTGACACCTCCGGTTGAAAAGGTTTTACTACACGATCCCGCGGCCAACGGCCGTAATGGCTACACGACGTAAATGAACCGGCTGCAGTTCGAGCACGTGTGAATGTGGGTCGTGTCCTGCCGGACTTGTTGTACAAACTTCGATGGCAGCCGCATGAAGCAGCCCTGGCACGTGTCGCCCTCGACCGACACCAGCGCGGGAGCGCGGCTTTTGGTGAGACGGTCGTAATGTTTCAGCACCCGTGGTTCCACGAGCGCACGAATCGTTTCGATGCGCTGATTGACTTGCGTCTTTCCGCTCCGCGCCGTCTGCAACATTTCCTGACACAACTGAAGCCGCGCAAGCAAGATCAGGTCCGCATGCCCGTCTGTCACCTTGGACAACTCGGGGTCCGCTTTCATCTTGCGCAGATCCTGCTCGTGGGTTTCCGCAAAAGACTCCGAGGTGGCCTCGAGCAAATCGTACATCTCGTCCGCCGTTGGCGCTTCGAGCATGGCTTTCAGGTGTTCCTTGTCGCTCAGCAGCTTGGCCACGGTTGCCACAAAATTGAGGTAGGAGGTCTGTTCGGTCGGCGGATAGCAAATCAGAAAGACGAGATGAACCGGCTTCCGGTCCACGGCCATGAAGTCCAGGCCCTCGGGAATCCGGCCCACGGCACAGGCCAACGTCTTCATCCCGGTCACGCGCGCGTGGGGAACCGCGATACCCCGGCCGATGCCCGTGCTTTCCGTTACTTCCCGCGCCATGATCTGATCCAGCGCGGGACCGTGACCGTCCATCTTCCGCTTCTCGAAAAGCAAGTGGGTTAATTCTTTCAATGCGTCCGCTTTGGTGGTGGCGGTCATCTCAGGCAGAACGCACGGCTTCGTGATGTACTTGGTGAGAATCATTCCTTGGGTATCCCTTAACACTAGAGCCCCTCCCGTCGTACACCTTTGCAGTGCCGTACCTGGGCCCAATTCGCTGTATGCGGTGATAGCCGCTCCGCCGCTCGGATTTCCGGATTTCGACAGTGGCCTCCGCGAGCGTAGTGTACCACCCCCGTGCCGGACACTCAAAATCGCCCCGCGTGCGACCCATTTGGGGAAGTGCCAGCGATACGGACGGACCTCGTGGATGCCACCCGCGCCGTCTCATACTGGAAGAGTCCTGGATGAAGCCGTTTCAGCGAGAAAGACCCCGGCTAGTCGAGTTCGAACGCTTCCTGCCAATCACCCTCTTCCGTCCACAGCGGTTGCTGGCGTTTGTCCAGGAGAAACGGCCCGAGGACGAGGTAATCCATGTGGGTTCGCATAAAACACGCATAGGCCTCGCGGGGGGTACAAACAATCGGTTCCCCGCGCACGTTGAAGGACGTGTTGATAAGGACCGGGCACCCGGTTCGACGATGGAATTGACGTATCAGCTCATGGAACAGAGGGTTGTCCTCCCGGTCCACCGTCTGGATACGCGCCGAGTTGTCCACGTGCGTCACGGCGGGAATGTCGGATCGAACAACGCGGAGTTTCGCGAAACCCGACGCCAGACGCTCCTTTTTGGTCAACTTGCGCCGGCGGTTCTTGTTTACCGCCGCCACCAAGAGCATGTAGGGGCTCTCGCGGTCGAGTTCAAAGTAGTCGGAAACGTGTTCGCGCAATACCGCCGGGGCGAAGGGCCGGAAGGATTCGCGAAATTTGATTTTAAGATTCAGCGTGGATTGCATGTCGCGAGACCGGGGATCCGCGAGGATGCTCCGCGCGCCAAGCGCACGCGGGCCAAACTCAAGACGGCCCTGAAACCACCCCACCACGTTCTCCTCGGCGAGCAGATCGGCGACCCTCTCACACAACTCGTTCTCGCCGAGACACTGGTGAGGGATGCGCTCTTCAACGAGATATGACTCGATGTTCTCATCCGTGAAGGCCGGTCCGAGGTAGGTCGCTTTCTGGCGGCGCCGGTCAGGTGTTCGCTCGTTGCCGTAGATCTGGTGCCAGGCAAAGAGGGCGCAGCCCAGCGCGTTTCCTGCGTCGCTGGCGGAAGGCTGAATCCAGATTTCATCGAATGGCCCTTCTCGCAGTAAGCGGCCATTGGCGACGCAATTCAAGGCGACGCCCCCCGCGAGCGCGAGGTTACGCGCTCCGGTCTCTTTGTGGGCGGTGCGCGCGATGGCGAGAAGCGCGTCTTCGATCACGACCTGGACCGACCGCGCCAGGTCCATTTCCCGACCCGTGATTTTCGATTCGGGTTCTCGCCGCGGTCCTCCAAACAGTTCGGCGAATCGCTCATTGGTCATCCGAAGCCCGGCGCAATAGTCGAAATACTCCATATTCAACCGGAACGACCCGTCATCCTTGATATCGATCAGTTCCCGCCGAATGATATCGGCATACTTCGGTTTTCCGTAAGGGGCGAGCCCCATCAGCTTATACTCGCCGCTGTTGACCTTGAATCCGGTGAAATACGTGAAGGCGGAATACAACAACCCGAGTGAATGCGGGAAGTTGATCTGCTTCAGAATCTCGACGTGATTGCCTCGTCCAATTCCGTAAGTCGACGTTGCCCATTCACCGACGCCATCCACCGTTACGATGGCCGCTTCCTCAAACGGGCTGGGGAAGAAGGCCGCCGCGGCATGGGATTGGTGGTGGGTCGTGAACAGGATTTCACCCTGGTACCCAAGCTGACGCCGGATGGTGTTCCGGGTGAACAGCTTCTCCTTGAGCCAGAAGGGCATCTGGCTGATGAACGAAGCCAACCCTTTTGGCGCCGTGGCGATATAGGTCATCAGCAATCGTTCAAATTTCACGAAAGGCTTGTCATAGAAAACGACGCAATCGATGTCGTCAATGGTCAAACCTGCCTGCTCAAGACAATACGCGACCGCGTGGTCGGGAAACCGCGGGTCGTGTTTCTGGCGCGTAAACCGTTCCTCCTGAACGGCGGCGGAAATATCGCCATTCTGGAGGAGGCAGGCCGCGCTGTCGTGGTAAAACGCTGATATGCCGAGAACATTCATTTGAGATACCGCAATTACCGGTCGCTACGGAGTGAACCCGCATTGTACGTGGGGCAATCCGACCATTCAATTGGTACCACAGCACTTGGTGCCGATAAACTTTGCGAAACAGCGAATTCTGTGGTATGAATTAAGTGTAGGGTGATTCGACTGCTGCTGAGTGTTGTGGGTGTGGGCTTGCATGTGGGCCTGTTCCATTTTACCAATCGTTTCGGGATCTCAATAATCTCGCTTTTACCGTGTTGATTTTGTACGCGTGAAAACCTTTCGCCTAACTGGATCGGCGAAGGGTCTGGTGTGTTTATCTTTCCCTATGGCAAGGCAAGAAAAGGAGGTTTTCTAAAATGCTTCGAGTTAGCGTTACCATCGGGGCGGCAGTGCTCCTCGTCACAGCCGTCGGATGTCAATCGACGGCAATGCATACGGTACCCATCTCTCGCGATTACTCCCATCTTTCCAAGGACGACCCGCGCGACGTTGAATCTCTGGTTGACCAGGCGCATCGTGTGGGCGCCCAGCATTACGCGCCCTACGAATACTATTCGGCCGAGATGTATCTGGCGAAATCCTATAACGAGCGCGCTGAGAACGGCCGGCGCGGCGAATGGGATTATGCCGCGCTCGCCCGTCAGATGGCCGAGGCCGCCATCAGCAAGGGCGGTATTCCTGACGGCGGCGAGCTGGCCATGCCCGATGATTACGATGGGGCTGTCGCTGAGTTCGAGCGGTTGAAAGCCCGCTACCAGGAACTCGACAAGGAAAAGGCCATCGAAGTGTCGCCGGTGCTCTATGCCCATATCGAGGCGGCACTCAGCGCGGGCGAGCATGAAATCCTCGAGCGGTGCCACTATCCGGAAGGGATCCGGTATCTGCGTACGGTCGAAGCCGACATCGATACGATCTGGTCGCAGGATGTCGATGGCGACGGCATCATCGACATGAAAGACGGTGCGCCGTGGGCGCCCGAAGACAAGGACAACTTCGAAGACGAAGATGGCGTACCCGATCCGGATAACGATCAAGACGGCGAACTTGACCTCGACGATGTCATGCCGAACGATCCCGAAACCAAGAACCGTTGGCACGACTTCGACGGCGCTCCGGACGAGTATCCCGTGCTTGAAACCATCCGGTTCGCGAGCGGCAGCGCGACGCTCTCGTCGGACGCCAAAGGCTACCTCCGCGGTATCGCCGAACTCCTCAAGGAGTGGCCGGAACTGAAGTTCCACATCAAGGGCCACACCGACAACACCGCGTCGGAGGCTTACAACCAGAAGCTCTCCGAGCGGCGCTCGAACGCGGTTCAGCAGTACCTGATCGAACACGGCGCTCCCGCCGGCCAGATCGTGGTTTCCGCTCTCGGTGAAGGCGCGCCCGCCGCGGATAACGCTTCCGCCTCCGGACGCGCAGAGAACCGCCGCGTTGAGGTGGTCCTCGAGTGACGTAACCAGAAGGCTCCACCTGGTGGAGTTATTTTGATCGACGGCCCGGCGAACGCTCGCCGGGCCGTTCGCGTATCTAACCTGAATCCATGCTAACCTGACGGAACGAGAACAGACCAGCCGGAGTGCACACCAATGACTCCAAACCAGCTGCGAGAGGCCATGAGGGACTTCGTCCAAATGGTGGACGAGGACAGCGGGGCGTCCTTGGCGAGTGAATCTCGATTACGCGTGTTGCTGGATCGAATCGCCCTCGCCGTCGCCGAGAATCCCGTGCCCTTTGAGTACCTGGACTACGAAGGCGGGGACGGAGTGGACAACGGCGAGCGTCGAACTCGGGTTGCTGCGCGGTTTCCGGACCTGGGGTTCTACAACACGCCGGCCTCGATTACTCAAGACATCGCGGTCACGCCGATATCCGTTGGCGACGCGATTGACGATATCGTGGACATCACGTCCGAGCTTGCGGCGGTTTTGAAGGTGTGGGACTCGCGCGGGGAAGAACAAGCAATGGGAGCGCTGACCGGAGCATACTGCTTCCACATTGGCGATCATCTGAGGGATCTCCAGCATTATCTCCATGCCCGATCGCAAGAGGCGTGGAGGGCTCATCTCGAGACTGGGGGCACCTGATGCTGCCGGCCTCCTTCTATCAAGTGGCGCGTCATCGAGCGCGATTCCATGTGCAGTTGCGATTGGAGTCCGTGGAAGCTGAGGTAACAACACCCGGATTCGCCAATATTGAAGCTTCTGTCCAGCGGATATTCCGTGGTGGGGCCGCAATCCAATTCGGCGAACGCATCCGTTTTGCGATCGGCGTGATGCGTCCTGGCGATAATCTCCCGGCTAGCGGCATCATATGGAAAAGGTACGAAGACGTGTCGGTTGGCCGGATTGCCGAAGCGTTTTTGAACGGAGAACCGCCAAACCTGGAGATTGCACTGTCTCAATGCGAGTTCATTGAGGAGCCAACGTCTCGTCCTACGCTTTGTGGTTCATATCCACTGCAGGCTTTTCGGGCGCGCCTTGAGGAAATGCGCATCCGCAGCGGACACTGACGGGACGAACCACGTTCACACGGGATCCTCGGCCACGGTGCTGGAAGGTTCGGGCAACGCCTTCGTCAATACGACGGGCAAGGTCATGATGGCAGCGGCGATGTAATAGGCCATGGACGACCCGAGCCGCCAGTACAGGACGCAGGCGACGAACGGGCCGATGGCGCGTGCCAGGGATTCCAGCGACCGGAACACCCCAAGAATACGGCCTTGTTCGCGTACCGGCGAGTAGAGTGAGACCAGCGCCGATAAACATGGCCGTACCTGTGCCGATCCCAGCGCCATAACCAGCAACCCGAGGTAGAACACCCAGGGGTTCGGCGCGAAACCCACAATCGCCAAACCGGGCACACCCAGCAGCAGACCATGGAATCCCATCCTCTTTGGTCCGATCACACCGCTTCGCGTGCGCACGTACGATCCCTGCATAAGCGCAAGAATGACTCCGATGAAGAGAAACATGACCATGATCTGCTTTGGACCATAGTCGAAGCGGTCTGCCGCCAGAAACGTTAGGGAGAACTCCATTCCGGAGAAGGCGAGCAGGTAGAGGAAATAGATGATGTTGGTGCGCGTAACGCCGGGGTAGTCGGTCGTCTGAAAGAGTGCCAGCGGATTAACGGGCCGCCGTGCGGCAGTACTGGCGCCGGCGTGCACCTTCCGAGTCTCGTGGAGTTTGACGAGGACGGCCACCCAGTTGACCGTGGCAAGCACAAACGCTGCAAAGGCCGCCATGCTGTAGGGATTCACACCGTACGCGGCCAGCGAAGGCCACATCTCCGACAGGTCAATGCCCGATAACATACCGCCCAACGCCGGACCAAACATGAACCCGATACCCACCGCCAGGCCCAGAACCGCCATGCCGCGGGAACGGCGCGCGTCGGGCGTCACATCCGCGATCACCGCGCTGGCCGTGGAGATATTGCCGCTCATGAGGCCGCCGATAAACCGCGCCGCGACGAGCACCGTGAAACTGCCGGCCACGAACCAGAGCGCGTAGGAGATCGCAAGACCCGCGATGGATACCAACAGCACGGGGCGCCGTCCGAACCGATCCGACAGACTGCCCATGATCGGCGCGCAAATGAACTGGAGCAAGGCGTACAGGGAGCCGAGGAAGCCGCCGAACAGCACGACCAAACCGGTATCGGCATCGGCGCCGACGGCTCGGCTAAAGGCCTCCAACCCGCGCACAACTCCGCCCAACAGGCCCACGTTTCCTTCATGGGCAAGGTAGTATTCCAGCATCTTCGGATACAGCGGAAAGATGATGGAAAAGCCCGCCATATCGAGAAACACGGTTAAGAATACGATGCGCAGAACGCCTTTGGCATCCTGTTCGGACAAGTGGCCGGGTGCATGTGGAGCCTTGCGTGACATGGATTCTCTTCTTGAGTGACAGGCACAGCGCGCGAGGCGCAAACCCTACCGGAACAGTCGTGGCAACGTCAAATTCGCGCGGGATCTGCGACCTGCGTCTACGATTCGGACGCGTCGCTTTCGGGAAGGATGACGATACTGTAGGGTTTCATTTCCACAGGCTGTCTCGAGGGTATCGCGACGTGGACGGTACGGTCGTTATAGTTGAGCAGCGCCCACGAACCGTTTCGGAGGATGCTCACATACACTTCGTCCGGTTTGTCGATCTGGACCATCTGTCTGGTCCTTGGGTCGAGCGAATCGAGCGCGATCAAGACTTCCGCCATCGAATTGGCCATACGGCTCGATGGTTCGCGGTCGTCGGGCACGAAGATTACCTTGCCGTCGCCTGTATCGCCGTTTCGCCAGCGCCGGAACACCTGCTGGTCGCCTTCCACGGTTTCGACCGGCTGCGAGCGCCACTGGGCGATGAGCAAGGTGCCGCCGTCACGCACCCATGCATCGATAGCGTTGAGCGGCGCTTCTTCGATGATGGGATTCCACAACAGCATGAGCGCCTTGTATCGCGACAAGGCGCCGTCGAGCACCATGCGTTCGCTGCAGAAATCGAAGTCGAGCTTGGGCCGTAACGCCGCCACCTGCCGGTTGAAGGTAAACGCGTAGAGATTTCGGAAGAGCGCGTCATCAAGTTTGCTCATGGTATCGGGGTACAACGCCGCCACCTCGATAAAGGGATCGTCCCGCTGGTCGAGTAGTGGCGCATAGGTCAGCCACTTCTCCACCGCCTGATCGTTGGCCAGCAGGTTCGAGTGGTAGTAGAAGAGATGTTGCCCGTTGTTGACGATAATGTTGTACAGCCGCGCCAGCACGCCCCGGGCGCTCCCGTACCCTGCGGGCTCGGAGCCGAAGGGGACGCCGTAAAACCGCGCGGCCGAGGTCATCATGCGCGTGGCGTAGAAGTTCTGCGCGTAGCTGTCGGTTTCGTTCGTTGCGCGGATGCCGCCGTGAATCTTCGCCATGCTCGCCGTCTGATCGGTGAAATCGGTACCCGACTCGACAAATCCCCAGCCGCCGGAGGATTGGTAGATCGCCGTGTCCGGCATCGCGTCACGCGCCCACACGGCCCAGTCCTCGCACCAATCCGTCATGGCGTCGACATACCAATCCACGAAGTCCTTACGCTTCCGGGGGGTCTCGGCGAACTGGGCGATGAAGGGTTGCACGTTTTCAAATTGCGCGTAGGACGCGTCCCACGCGGCGTTCAGGGCCGCAATATCCGGATACCGCGAGCGGAGGTAGCGTTGAAAATGTCCCGCGGCGTATTCGTCGCCGGCCCACCAGCCGATGTGGATGTGTTCGCGCTCGCCGCCGTAGCCCCAGTTGCCGCCGGCGGGATACTGGGACTCGCCATAGTTGCCGCTAGGGCCCAGACGCACGCCCAACAGGGCCTCCGAGTTCCCATAGTGAGCGCCGAAGGCTTTCATGAAGCGTTCGACATGGGGGCGCTGGATATCGGCGAAGATCGTCTGGATGTTGTTGCGTTCGCCATGCTCCAGACAGACGAAACCGACGTTCTCTTCGGAATCCTTAAACCAGGGAGGCAAGGCGTACGCGGAGCCTACGATGAGCAAGGGAAACCACTGCAATTGGTGGCGCTGCGCCTCGTTCACGACGGCATCGTAGAAGCTCCAATCAAACCGGTCTCGTTCCGGTTCGACGAAATTCCAGCGCACGTAGCTTTCGACTGCCGTGAAACCCAACGCGCGCGCGACCGGGCTCAATTCGCGCATGGCGCTTAGTGTCGCGTCGAGATCCATATCGCCTTTGGGATTGACGCCCGCCGTGGTTACCAACTGGAGTGGGCGTCGCAGTGATAGCTTTGGTTCTACGACCGGTATCTCTGTCACGACTGCGTCCACCAGTTCCGGCGTGTCGCCGGGTACGATCGAGAGTTTGGTCAACGCGGTCACACCGATGACTTCAATTTGAGTACCGGTGCGGGGAGGCTCCGGCATTGAGAACAACGCACGACGGCGTTTTCCGCTATCAAGGGCCGTATATCCCGCGATGGGCGTGACCGGCAATTCCTTCCCGTCAAGACTCACCGATGCGTCTATCAGGGCGATGCCCTGGTCGAGATGCTCGACGATGATGTAAACCGATCCCGGTTCTCCCGGCCATTCCCTTTCCACCTGAAAGACGATGCCATGACGAGAGAAATAGTCGGAGTGGGGAAGAGGGGCGATGATTTCGACGCCATCGATCGGCACCCGTTCGAAGGCACGCTCGGGATTCTCGAGCATCGTAACGCCGTCGCCCGGGGATGACCCCGCCCGGAACTCCAGGCCAGGCACTGTGGCCGAGTTTGCTACCGCCATGAAAACAGCGACCAGACTCAAAACAACCTGAACGAGACTGCGGCCACTCACGGGATGATTCAATTCAACTACTCCTCGGCGATTCCTTCGATGTCGCAGGTATAGGTTTGCTCACCGTCGCGTGGACATTGGACGAGCCATTTCCCCTCCGGCGATACGACGCCCGAGGGACAGTTCACGGGGCCCTCGTTGGTCGCCGCGTTCGCCGTGCAGATGTAAACCTGACTCTCCATCGCGCGCAGCATCAGATTTGACTCGTGAAAAGGCGCATGGATGCTGCTCGCGCCGGAGTTCACGCTGTGAAAGATGACTTGCGCGCCTTTCCTGCCCAATTGATACGTCAGTCGCGGATCGGGGTACGGTCCGCACCCCGGCGTTACCCAAAGGTCGTTGCAGATGAGACAGCCGAACCGGATGCCCGCGTGCTGAAAGACGCGCAGTTCCCCGCCGGGCCGGCAGAACTCGCGGTCCCTGGACGTGGCCATGATCTTCTCGTGGGTGCCCATGAGTTCGCCGTTGGCGCCGTAGACCCGCGTTTGAATGTAGGTGCCCTCACCGTTCTTCGAACCGGTGCCGACCAGCGCCGTCGTGTAGGTCTGCCGGCAGGCTTCCGCAATCTGGCTCCAGGCCCGCTCGACGGCTTTCTGGCTGAAATCGCCCTGATACCCGGTCAACGCCATTTCGGGGAACAGCACGAAATCCGCGTCCGTCGGTTTCAAGTGCGAGAGAATGCGTTCGAGGTTTTCATCGAGTTTTCTGGAAACGGGCATTTGCACACCCAGGACACGTACGGTCTTCATAAGTGCTCCTCCCTCCCTCCGTCATGATAGTGGATCGCGACGGGGCGTTCACGCTTCGATGGTTGGAGTTTCCGCGTAACAGCGCACCTCATAGATCCGCGCAAGGTTGGACCCGTTGGTTGCCTGGATGGATATGCGGACGCTGCGGGCGTCGACCGCGTCAAAGGCGTGACGGCGCAGCCGCTGGAAGTTGCCGGTGACGCGAACGAGTTCGCGGTACTCGTCCGATTCGGGTGGCTGGTACTCAATCGTGTAGTCGCGGATCGTCTCGGGCTGCGGTCCCTTGATGACGCGCGAGATGGCGCTGGCCTGTTCAGACAAGGTCAGCTCCCGCTCGAAGCCTGAGTCGAAGGTAATCTGCACAAATCCGATCTTCTGAGGGTCGTTCCATGTGAGTGCGATCCAGGCTCCACTGTCCGTCATGGCGCCCGCCCAGCGGTTCAGCCAACTCTGGGGCACATCGCGCGAGACACCGCTGAGAATGTTCGACGGCTGGCTTTCTTCCAGAAGGCCCGACGCTGTCACCGTCGCACTGCGCGCCACGTCGCCGGGGTCCTCGTTTACGCACTCGCGAATTGCCTGATCGTCGCGCAGCAAGACCTGCTTGAGATACCCGATCTGCGCCGCGTCATTTACCACCTGGTCCGGAGTTAAACCGCGCTTTACGCAAAATGCCGCAGCCGTACCCACCGCCTGGCCTGCCGCCGAGCAGGTGCCCATGACCCGCGTCGACGTAAACGCCACGTGCGACGCACTGATGTTGCGGCCCGCCATGAACAGGTTCTTCACATCCTTTGCGTAGAGCGAGCGCAGGGGGATGTTGAAAGGCTCCTGGATCTTTTCCTGGCGCGCGGGCCGTTCCTTCGGCGCGTCGAATCCGCGGGAGGGATGATCGTCGAAGGGCCAGCCGCCGATGGTGACGCTGTCCGTGAACTGACGCCAGCCGCCCTGGCAATCGTTCTGGTTGAGCACGTGGGCGCCTTCGATGCGGCGGCTCCCGCGTTTGCCGGGGATCATGCCAACCCAGTCCATGCCCCAGTTCGCGCTTTCGGGGTGGTTGCCGGAGTTCTTGATGTAGTCCCAGATGCCCATGACGATGGACAGCAGTTCGAAACGGATTCGTTCGTTATCGCGAATGGTGTCCAGGTCGCCGCCCCATTCGATCCACCAATAGCCGTACTCCCAGGAGCGAATGCCGCGGAATTCGAGTTGGTCCTTGGTCACCTTTCGCGCCCATGCCGGCGGCACGAAGGGAATGGGTTCGCCGTAGTCTTTCGAGGTGAAGAGGATGCTGCTGCCCAGAGTCTCCGGTCCACCCTGCTCGGGCGCGAGGGATTCGTTAAAT
Organism: uncultured Nitrospiraceae bacterium; assembly: GCA_964632865.1. Classification (GTDB taxonomy): domain Bacteria; phylum Hydrogenedentota; class Hydrogenedentia; order Hydrogenedentales; family SLHB01; genus JAHDWY01. The sequence continues at coordinate 41,204 of CAZWDH010000003.1, read as the reverse complement.
TCCGACCGCGCCTCATGGCCCAGCCGCATCGACACGCCCGCTTCCAGACCGAGCCGGCAGTCGCCGGTGCAATCCGCGAAATAGGGCGCGCGGATTCGGTAGATATGCTCGGTCTTGTCGCAGCGGACCAGGACTTCCTTGATAGCGCCGTCCTCGACCTGCGCCGCGTAGAGGATGCTGTCCAGAAGGAGTGTCAGATTCGGTTCGGAGACGAGCTTGTCGTAGAGCATGAGGTCCCACAGTTCCCACGCGTAATGGGGGTTGCGGACCACGTTCTCAAGGCGCATCTCTTCGAGGATGCCGCCTTCGCGCCAACCGGGACGGCCGCCGTGGCAATCCGCGCCCACGATGTGCATGCGGACTTCGCTGCTCGCGTTGCCACCCAAGCGCGACCGGTCCTGAGCGAGGATGACCTTTGCACCGTTGCGGGCGGCCGCGAGCGCTGCACATACGCCCGCCATGCCGCCGCCCGCGATAAAGAAGTCGCATTCGAGATCGACCGCGAGCATGTTGGGTTCCGCTTGGACTCGCTGCAACGAATCCGGCGGGGGTGCGATAGTCTCGAATCGCGCGTTGGGGTCGAGCGGTTCCGCCGCCGCGGCAACGGCTGGGTTGGGCCTATATAACAGCGCGTAGGTACCCAAGGCTCCCGCGCCTGCGATGTCCTGAAAGAATTTCCGCCGATCAACTCGTCGTTTATCTGTCATGATGCCCCTTCTGTAGCTGCGCGCGGCAGCACCCGATTGCTCCATTTGCATCGTCGCGCAAAAGGGGAAGGGGATGCAAGGTCCGCTTGCCGGGGACCGCAGGGACGGGAGCGACGGCGCAGAAGCGGCAGCCTGCGCCTACGGGAAATTCGGGACGTTGTCCTCCGTAGCTACTTGGGACAGCATAAAGAACTTGGAGCCGTTCGGTTGCGGATACCGCGCGAACTCGACGTGGCCGTCCATGAAGAGCACATTGGCGGCGAGAGGACTGTGGTTGATTTCCCGGTACATGGGCCGACCGTAGTCTGTCCTCACCGTGTCCCACCAGACCGCAACTTCCGAATCCGCGATGGCCGACGCGGCAGGATTGTTGATATCGGTAATCGCGAACCGGTTGATGCCATCGCGCAAGCAGTATACGGTGATTTCCCCGCCGGTGCTCGGCAGGGTTACGTGTTGATCGTCGTACCGCGTTTCGAGGTTGACGCTGTCGGTCGTCAGGTTGTCGAGGAGCAGCCCGTGCAAGGCCATGTCCAGGGGCTCCCTCACGTAGCGCGGCTCAACCATGAAACCCCAGTACACATAGGAATAGTCCGCGAGTGCGGGGTACACGTTCATGTGCTTGACCGGGTTGTCGTAGGGATCCGTATGCCAACCGGGACCCACCGGACGAAACATGCGCCAGTAGTCGTAGAGCATGTTGTACTCCGGGTCCGAGGGGCAGATGATGATGTGGTAGTCGGTCAGGTACTCCGGATACAGGATTGCTCCGTCGAAACTGGACCAGCACTGTTTCACGGGACTGAAGGGCAGATGGTAGGGGATCATGCGCGGCACCCATTCGCCATCGTGCTCGTCGGCAAACATGCGGAAGATCTGCCCCATTTGCTTCTGGTTATTGGCGCAGGATGTACGCCGGGCCGATTCCCGCGCCCGGCTCAAGGCCGGTAGGAGCAGCGCGGCCAGGATGGAAATAATCGCGATTACCACGAGCACTTCGACCAGCGTAAATCCGCGCATCCTGGACATTTCCGTGTCTCCTGGTACCTCAATGGCATCGCTTCATCGGAACGATCAGCGACGGCAGGAGCGGCTGACCGCGCCGGATAGGTCTATCAGTTCGATACCATCTACTTAGAAGACGTTTATGCGGCGGAATTGGTGACAGATCGAGTACGTCTATAACTCAGGAAGCGAGAACGCATCGCCTTGGGCGTGGCTTGGGCGTCCACGCCCAAGTAGTCCGCGGGATAGTCGACAGATCTACTGCCGGGGCCTTGGGCGTGGACGCCCAAGCCACAGGACGGCACGTATCAGTCGGCTTCGCCGACGTTCTTGTCCAGAAAGACTTTCACCAGTTCGGGATGGAAATGCTTGCCGGATTCGCTTTTCACATGGTCAAGCCCCTCCTCGACGGAGAAGGTCCCCTGCCGGTAATGGCGGGCGCTGGTCATGGCGCAGAACACGTCGAGAATCCGCATGGCCTGCGCAAGCGTGGGAATGGCATCGCCTTCGAGGCCGTCCGGGTAACCGGTCCCGTCGAAACACTCGTGGTGACGGCGGACGATGTCCTCGATGTCCCGGAGACCTTCCGTCCGCTTCACGAGGTCCGCGCCGATGTGGGTATGCCGCTGGAGCATGTCCCACTCGTCGTGCGTGAGCAGCGTGTACTTCAGCAAGACCTCGTTGCGAATCTTCAGCTTGCCGATATCCCGAAGGAGGGCTCCTCGTTCCAGCGTTAACTGGTCCGCAGCTGACAGCCCCAGCGCTTGAGCAAACCGTGTGGCGTGATTCTTGACGCGAAGCGAGGTTCCCTGCGCGAGATCTTCCCGTGAATCGATGGCATGGGCGATGAGTTCCAGCAGCTCTTCCTGTCGCTTGCCGAGGGAAACGGCGAACGCGCCAATCGCATCGGCGTCTTCGGCGCCACCCACTACGGTAGCCGTACCGGCCGGCAGGGCCTCGTCCTTGGCCACCTGAACGACTTCCATGTTGTCCCCGGCGGCCTTCTTCGTCAGGAAACCGTACAGCGGCTCATTTCACCCACCACCACGATTCGTTTCAGCATTAAACGTTCCTCACCTTCCGCGAATTGGACCCCTCGTTCCACGCGCCGTCATAGTAGCAACCTCGCCGTCGGTCGGCAAGACATTCTGTGGGAACGGGCGAACGTTGTAAATCTTCATGGAACTGCATAGGCTTGAGCGAGTTCAGCGGCAAGAAATGCGAGTGTGAAGAGCGTAAGGAGAAACACAGGTGCTTGCACGTATTGGAACTATGAAGATTTTCGTGGTCGCTTCGCTTTTGTGCGCTGCTGCATCCACGGCCGAGAACGCGAAGGCGGAGGAGGAACCGGCCTTGCCCACCTACGAAACCTACCTGCGTGGGAGCGCGGTGCCGCGTGAAACGCTGGACGTCTTTCTGGACCCGGACCAACCGTCTTGGGCGAAGTTCGATCCGGTTCTGGGCTATCGGCTTGGGTATTACATGCCGCGCGACGGCATCGACAAGAGCCGCACGATTTCCACCGCTGGAGAAAACGGGGCGCGGACCGCGCATATGTACACCGATCGGCCGTGCCGGATAAACACCTACGGCGACAGCTTCACCCAGTGCCACCAGGTCAGCGACGGCGAGACCTGGCAGGAGTACCTCGCGGCGCATTTTGGAGAGCCGCTGCGGAACTTCGGCATGGGCGGATACGGCACGTATCAGGCCTACCGGCGGATGGTCGAGGTCGAGCAGTCGACTCTCGGCGCCGAGTACGTGGTGTTGTACGTCTGGGGCGACGACCATTTTCGCAGCGTCATGCGGTGCCGGTACGCGGTCATTTACCCATGGTGGGACTCGGACGGCGGGCGCGCGTTTCACAACAACTTCTGGGCCAACATCGAGATGGATTTGGATACGGGGGAATTCGTCGAGCACGAGAACCGGTTGCCCACCCCGGAGAGCGTGTATCGAATGACCGACCCCGAGTTCATGGTGGAGGCCTTACGCGACGATCTCATGGTGCAACTGAGCGTCCTGCGCTCAGTCGATCCGATGAGTCTCGATCTTGATCGTATGGATCAGTTGGCGAAATGGCTGGACAGGCCGCCCGTGGACCGTGCAACGCCCGACGCGCTGCGCCAATCCCTGAACGCGTTGCAGAAGGCCTATGGTTTTGCGGCGACGCGCCATATCCTGACCAAGGCCCGCGACTTCTGCGCGAGTCGCGACAAGAAACTTTTGATAGCCCTGCTTGACCCGACTGTGACGCGACAGCTCCTGCGGGGCGAGCCGCGATACGACCAGCCGATAGTCGATTTCTTGGCGGAGAACGAATTCGATTACTTCGACATGAACGAGGTGCATCTCGGGGATTTCGCCGCGTTCAACCTGTCCGTGGAGCAGTACTTGAACCGGTATTTCATCGGACACTACAGCCCGGCGGGCAATCACTTTTTTGCGTATGCGATCAAAGATTCTCTCCTCAAACTCCTCGATCCGCCACCTATCACCTATCGCGGCGGCGGCCAGATTCCGGACTTCTCGGGATACTTACCCCAGACGGCGCGGGAATAGAGTGGCTGGTTCCCGGCGCAACATCCGATAACACGGCCACTTAAAGGCCTTGCCTCTGCTGCGGAATCTGGTATACTCCAACGGGGACCGGGAAAAGGAGATACTCATGAAACGTGTCGGAATCTGCTTAGCCGTTCTAGGATGCCTCATGATGACAGGATGTCAGCGGTACGAAGCCGGCGCTCCCCATGGCGCCATCGACGTGATTGCCCATCGCGGCGCGAGCGCCTATGCGCCGGAAAACACGCTTGCCGCGTTCAAACTCGCCAAAGAGATGAGTGCGGACTGGTTTGAACTGGACTGCACTTTGACCCGGGACGGCGAGGTGGTCTGCATGCATGACGACACGGTCGACCGCACGACGAACGGTACGGGGTACGTGCGCGACCTGACGCTGTACGACATCAAGCAGCTCGACGCAGGCTCGTGGTTCTCCCCCGAGTTCGCAGGCGAACGAGTTCCCACACTCGGTCAGGCCCTCGACTTCGCCAAGTGGAATATCGGCGTTTACATCGAGATCAAAGACAGTTCCGACGACTCCGCGCTGCTCCAGGAAATCCTCATGGAGGCCGAGGGCGACAAGGATGCGAGCCGTCAATTCAAGAACCACATGATCGACATGATCGAGCAGGCGGAGTCTTACAACCTCGCGCTGACGCGCAAGGTCATCGAAGAAGTGCGCTGGCGCAAGATGCACCGCCACGTGGTCATTCAGTCCTTCTCGCCCATCATCTGCGCCATCGTGAAGCACGAAGCGCCGGAGATCCGCGTGGAGTTCCTGGGCGGGTTCAAGGAAGGTGAGACGGCGAAGTGGGAACAGTACCTGCGGCTCGGCTACTTCTTTGATTTCGACGGCTTCAACATGAACGCCGACGCCCTTTCGATTGGCCGCCTCGAAGCGTTCCAGGACGCGGACAAAACGGTGGCGGTCTATACCGTCAACGATCTCGAAACCATGACCCGCTTTGTCGAATGGGGCGTCGACGGCATCATCACCGACAAACCCGATCTCGGCCGCACCGTCACCGGCACGGTCAACCGCGCCGGAGGCCCTCCAGACCAATAAGCCGCGAAGCGGATTGAGCATTCCAATAGGAGGGCGGGTTTTCCAACCCGCCTTCTTCTTTACGTCGGGGACCTCGTGGAACCTAACCATCGTGGAGACTACGCGTGTGATTATCAGCATCCGTCAGATTACAGCCGATGACGTAGATTTGATGGAAGACTTGCTGACGATCTTCGGTGAAGCCTTCGATGAGGTCAAAACCTATGGCGCCAATCGTCCGGGAAGGGACTACCTTTGCCGTTTGCTCGCGAGCGAGACGTTTGTCGCGCTCGTTGCATTGAAAGAGCACGAAGTCGTCGGCGGTCTCGCTGCATACGAACTCCAGAAAATCGAGCAGGAGCGTAGTGAGATCTATATTTACGATCTCGCAGTCGCGAGCGGGCATCGGCGCGAAGGAATTGCGACAGCTCTGATTGAAGCACTAAAGACCATTGCCAAAGCCAGGGGTGCGCACGTTATCTTCGTGCAGGCGGATCTCGGTGACGAACCCGCGATAGCCTTATACACGAAGCTGGGCAAGCGCGAAGAGGTACTGCATTTCGACATATCGGTTTGAAGCTGTAGGGGGCCTTCATAGCACGGCGTTCTCTCGACGTGTAAACATCGGCTCCGAGGCTTGCCAGGCTGGTGCCTGGCGGTCCCGGTGGCTACCCTTTTAACGCGCCCACGGTGATGCCGCGTGTCAATTGGCGTTGGAGGACGATGTACACGAGCAAGGTCGGCAACAGCACGATGACCAATCCCGCGAACATGAGGCCGAAGTCGGTCTTGTATTGGGCCTGCATGCTGACGGCGGCGAGGCCGAGGGGGAGGGTTTTGTGGGTGTCGGAGCTGACGAAGACGAGGGCGAAGAGGTACTCGTTCCAGATGCCGAGGAAGTTGAAGATGGCGGCGGTGACGAGCCCTGGCTTCGCGAGGGGAAGCATGACGTGACGGAACACGCCGTACTCCGAGCAACCGTCGATGATGCCGGCTTCACGCAAAGTCCCCGGCAAGGATTTGAAGAATCCGGTCAACACGAGGATCGTGAAAGGCAGGCTCAGGGCGATGTAGATCGTGATGAGTCCGGTGAAGGTATCGTGGAGGTGCACCTCGTAGCCGATGGGGGAGAGGAGGGCGGTGCCCAAGTGCGACAAGGTCGTGAACTGAAAGAAGAGCGGTATCAACACGAGCTGCGCGGGGATCATCAAGCCGCTTACAAAGTAGAGGAATAGCAACCGGCTTCCGGGGAACGCGAACTTCGCGAGCACGTAGGCCGCCATCGACGAGAAGGTGAGAATGCCCAGTAGGGATAGCGTGGTCACGAGCACGCTGTTGAAAAAGTAGCGGCTGAACTTCGATTTCACCCAGGCTTTTTGAAAGTTGGACGCCACTGCTTCGACGGGTGTCTCGACATCGGGATTGTCCGCGTAGGGCGAACCCGTGATAAGCCAGGGAAGGCCAAAGGGGTCTTCGACGAATTCCCGCGAACTGCGGAAGGAACTGGCCACGACCCAAAGCAGCGGCGCCACTACGGCCGCCAGCCAAATCAGGAGCACCGTGTACAGCAGCACGTTCTTGATAAGTGCGCCCATCAGTATTCCAGCGCCTCCCGGCGGGAGAGCCGCAATGTGACGAGCGTGGCGAAAAGCACGAGGACGAAAAGCAGCACCGCGACCGCGGACCCGTAGCCCACGTTATACTCGCTGAAAACCTTCTGGTAGAGTAGCGTCGCCATGACGTGCGTGTCTCGCGACGGCCATTCGTTGTCCATGATCCAGACCGGCTCGAAGAGTTTCAGGCTGGTGATGGCGAGGAACACGATGCCAACCACGAGCACTTCGCGGATGAGCGGCAGCGTCACGTGCCAGAATTGGCTCAGCGGCGACGCGCCTTCCAGTTCCGCGACTTCGTAGAAGGTTTCCGGGATGCCTTCCATCGCTGCGAGGAAGAGAACCATGTAGAAGCCGGTCATGGTCCAGACGAGCATGGGCACAATGGAATAAATGAGGTATTGCTTGCCCGTGAAGGGGAAGGGGAGGTCCACGTAGGGAAACTGCCAAATCTTGTCCAGTATTGGAAGGGTTAAGTTCAGCGCCGTGACGTCTTTTTGATAGTGTTGGATCATGTGGAGGAAGAACGGTACGTCGGGAACGTTCTTATCCCACACTTGGTCGGCCCAGCCCAAGAATCCATTCACTACGCCAAAGTCGGTCGTGCTGTAGAGCAGTACCCATAGCAGCGCGATGGCCACCGAAGCGATGACGTTGGGAAAGAAGAACGCCACCCGGAAGACCGTCGCGCCGCGCACGCGTCTGTGAAGCACTGCGGCGAAGAACAGCGACAGTGCCAAGACCATCGACCCCGCGACGAGTGTGAGAAACGCATTGTGGCCGAGCGCCAGAAGAAACACGCCGTCGTCCGTGAAGAGTTCGCGAAAGTTCGCGAGCCCAACCCATTCGGGCGTGGAAAGGCCGTCCCACTTCTGGAGGCTGTAGAAAAGCGCACGGATGCCGGGGATTGCGACGAAGCCCGTGAACAATAGAAATGCCGGCGCGAGAAATACGACGATGAAAATGGTCTGCTCGCGGGAACGTTTCATGTAGCTTCCCCGAATGCGGCCGGGTCGTAGGGAGTGAAGTTAGGAATGATAATGTCGGGGTTTGCGTGGACCCGCGTGATACCGTCGTCCATGCGCTTCCCGAACTCCTCGGGCGTGATGGACCCCTCCAGCAGTGCGCCCAAGGCCGGCACCATGACCTGCTGATGCCATTCGAGCAGGAGCGTATCCAACCGGCAACTGAAGATTCCCGGCGCGCCGTTGATACTGGCCTCGTCCATCATATCCAGCACCGATTGCAGCGCCGGGCTCACGGCCGAACGCGGGGTGCCCCCGCGAATCGGTGAGATCACGCCGATACTCTCGCCCATATCCGGAGCGTTCAGGGGCGAGACCAGGTAGCGCGTGAAGTCCGCGGCGATATCCGAATGCTGCCCTTCCGCCGGCATAAAAATGAACTCCATGCCCAGGCCATTAAACATCTGCGGGTTGCCTTTGCCGCCTTCCACGGCGGGAACGTTGAAGCAGCGCATTTCGAACCCCGGCGGAATCGTGTCCTTCTGCTCGTTCTCCAGCCAGACGCCGCAGAAGATCATCGCTGCCTTGTTGTTCACGAACTGGAGTTGACTCTCCGTGTGCGTCATGGCCATGGCGCCCTTCTGGAAATACTTGGCCGCCATTTCCTGGAGAATCTGCGCGGCCCGGAGCGCATCCGGTTCGCTGAACGCGCCCGGTTCGAGGCCGTTGACGCGGTTGATGAGGGCGAGGCCGCCGCACCGCTGCAACAACGACACGTAGGTGAACCAGGAGTAGTACGGGTACTTCCCTTGGAACGCGAGCGGCGCGATGCCTTCGGACTGGATTTGTTCGCAGAGGGCCTCGAACTCGGACCAGGTCTTTGGGATGCTCCAGCCGTGTTCCCGAAACTGACGCGCGTCGTACCAGCATCCCCACGCGCCGAAACTCGTGGGAATGGCGTACACGCTTCCGTCGCTGGTGTACGCGTCCAAGGTCCCCGGAATGAACAGGTCCCGCCAGGGCTGGTCGCTGCCGTACGCCGGCTTGTCCAGCTCATCGTCAAACGGCAAGAGTTTTCCCGTGCTGATCATCAGCCAGAACGGCAATCGGCTTTCTAATACTATCCCCGGCGGGTCGCCCCGCAAAATACGCGGTTTGACCTTCTCCGCCAAGCGCGGTTCCCCCCAAAGATCTACGACGATCCCCTCGTCTTCGTGCGCCCGCGTATACTGTGCGGCGATCTTCTGGTGCCAGTTGATGCCATACCCACCTTCAAACACGGCGACTTCGAGCCGGCGGGTAGAATCGCTATCCGGTCGGGTGGCCTGAAGCGCGCCGTCCCATGTCGTGAACGCGGCTGCGCCCAGAAGGGAGACTATGGCGACGGCCATCCATTTTATTTTGGTGAGGCTAAGCACGCGAGGATTGTAGAGGCTCCGGGAGTGCCAGGCAAGCCCTCTGGCGGCTGTGTATGCAAATTCACCGGAAGCGAGGACTCTGCTATAATGCTGACGTGCGAGCAGTCGCTTTAGGGGACAACGATGGCGGAGCATGAGGTCGAGAGCTTTTTCCACGTAGGACGCGCGGTTGTCCTGCACTCCCTCCGAATTGAAGGGGAAGAAGGACGGGTTCGGACGTTTATGCGGGGTTGGCAGCGAGGCGCATACCTGCTGCTGGACGTTCCGCGGAACGCATCAAAGACCACGAGTCTCCGCGTCGGCGACTCTTGTGTACTGCGATTTCTGGCGGATGGCGATGCATGCGGTTGTAACTCGATCGTGGAGGACCTGGGCACGGGTTCCCATTTCTCGTTTGTTCGGGTTCGTTGGCCGGACTCGGTCTCCTGCGTTCGGGTACGCAAACACGAACGCGTTCACTTGCACGCGCCCTGCTCCATCGTTCTCGACAATGGCAGAACCATCGACGGTGAACTCGTGGACATGAGTGCGGGCGGATGCCGAGTCGCAGTGCCCCATGTCCTCCCCAAAGAGGACCGGATCACACTGTCCTTTCCGCTGCCCGACGGTTCAACTATCGCGGAATTGCAGGCGATCGTCTGCGCGTCAGCGGAAGGTTCCGACGGCGCGTGGATCGGTTGCGAGTACTACGATCCCGATGAGGCGACACTGTACGACATCGAGTTTTTCGTCGCGACGACGCTTGCCCGGCTGCGTGCGGAGCGGCCGGGCCCGAATCACGTGCTTATTATCGAACCAGACGCCAGCAAGGTGAACGATCTTCGCATTGGACTCAAGTCGGCAGGATATGAAGTAACCTTTGCGCCGGGGCCGGTTGACGGATTTTTCTGGCTCCGTCTCGCGACGCCGTCTATTGTGATTGCCTCTGCCGATCAGCAGATAATCAGCGGCGCCGATGTGGTCCGCATTATTAAATCGACCCGCCAATTCCGGGACCTGCCAATAGTCGTGTACGGTGGAACCGGCGACATCGGCAAGCGCGCCGTCGAAGCAGGCGCCAGCAGCCATATTGGCTCGGCGTCCGAGGTTCAGAAGATCACCGGCGCCGTTCGCGAACTTACGCAACAACGCATTGCGGCGATTGCGGAACAGCGACAAGACGCCGGACAGTCCGCCGCCAGCTAAGAATCGAGTTTGGCTTAGAATACTCTCAAGACCGCGCAGTTGAGGTAGGCCGTTTCCGGCATGGCCATTAAGATCGGATGATCCCGCGCTGCGCCCCGTTCCTCCACCAGCCATGCGTCGCGCTGTGCCGCGCGTGCGGCCCGCTTGAGGATTTCCAGAAACGCGGGGCCGTCCACGAAATGGGAACACGAACTGGTGATCAGATAGCCGCCGGGTTCTACGGCCAGCATCGCGTCTCTATTCAGCGCCTGATACAGCCCGGCCGCTTTCTTAATCTGGCCGCTCGACTTGGCCAGCGCCGGAGGGTCCAACAAGACCACATCATACCGGTCGCCTCGTTGCAGCACGGTCTGCACATCCCCGCATTCAAATCCACAACGATTGGAAAGGCCGTTCCGCTCTGCGTTCGCGCGAGCCTGGCCAATGGCGAACTCCGACGAATCCACGCCCAGCACCGAATCCGCACCCGCCGCGGCCACATGGCAAGACCATTGCCCCGCATAACAATGACCGTCGAATACCCGCGCGCTCGTTGTGAGCGGCCGGACTGCGTGCGCGTTTTCCCGTTGATCCAGGAACAAGCCGGTCTTCTGGCCGTGCGACAAATCGACGTTGAATCGAAGGCCGCTCAATTCTACTTCAACCGACGCAGGGACCTCGCCAACATTGCGCTGACCGCCGGGCAGGTTGAGTTGCACGCCTTCGAGCCCTTCGTGAGACAAGAGCGCCGCTGCCAAGGCGTCGCCCTGTGCGCCATAGAACGCGCAGGACGATTGGACCACGGAGACCGGGCCATACCGGTCAATGACCAGACCCGGAAGACGGTCGCTTTCGCCGTGAACCCATCGATAGACCGATTCTCCGGGGTATAGGCGTTCGCGATAATCCTTCGCTTTGGTGAGTCGCCGCGCGATCAGATCCCCGTCGATAGGTTCGCCTTCCCGGCGGGTTAGTATCCGGACGGCAATCCCGCCAGCGGCCTGATAAAACCCCCGGCCGACAAAGCGCCCGCGATCGGACACTACATCGACGACCGCCCCGTCTTCGACGCGGGGTAATTTCGCGAACTCATTCCGGTACGCCCACAAATGCCCCCGCAAGAGGCGGCGGTCTTCTTTTTCCTTCAGAATTGCTGTGTTCATAAGAGGAAGAGTGTACCCGATCGCCACACGGCGATAGAAGCACCATTTTGAACCCAGTCCGCGCTCAGCCCGATCCCCTCGATCAACGATGCCGATCGAAAGTTGCAACACGTCCCCGTCATTCGCTATACTTCTTCTTCTCTGGAATCCATTGGGGATGTAGCTCAGTTGGGAGAGCGCTTGTCTGGCAGACAAGAGGTCAGGGGTTCGATTCCCCTCATCTCCACCATTTAAAATTTCGCTGGTCAGTGGTTTGTGTACGCAGATCACTGGCCTTTTTTGTGTCCGATCGCGTTGCGATCGTTACTCATTACTCGGCGGACCTGAGAAGCAATACCCAATCGTTGCCGTCGCCGACGCTGTCTGGCGGGTCAAACTCCTGGATGGGAGCGGAGGGTCCGCTGGGGATGCTCTGCGTGAAAGCCGTCGCATCGGCGGACTCGTTGTCGCCAACCCGCCATTGTCCGTTGCGGGGATTGAACCAATAGGCGTTCTTGGGCTGCGGCGAAAGCCGATCCATCTTGACGCGGATGTTCCGGCCGTTGGCGCTGTACACCATGGCGTAGTCGCCGTTGGCGCCGCGTGTGGCTTGTAGACAGCTCGAGCGAACGCCTTCACCGACGTCCATGGCTCCGGTATCGCCGTCGATCAGCGTTTGGTCCGGAATCCGGTCCAGAAACTGGTCGTTGGTAAGGGTCGCCATAAGGTCAACGAGATGCCGCATATCGACGGCGCCAGGTTCATCGAGGCCGGCTTTCCACCCTCGTGCATTGTCGGCCGTGACGGGTTCGTCGAGGTCTAACACGCCGCCGTCAAAATGGAATACGTTCATGCTTCCGTAGGTGACGCCGAAGCCGCCTGCGAACACGGTCTGATAGGACTGGAAACGGATCTGCCAGTCCTTATAGACACTGTCCCCCCGGGTACGGGCTTCATATCCGCCTTCGAAAAGCCATGTGGGTTTCGCTGGAGACAAGCGGAAATCGTGTTCCACCGCGACGATTTGGTCGGTGGGTTGGTCCTGGATCGAGTTGAAGTCCAGCCAGGGGTCGTTGTGGAACCATTCCGATGAGTTCGGATGCCACTTCCTGGGGTGGTAACTCATGATCGTCGTGCTGTAATCGGCCTGCGAATCTTGCTTGTCGACATTATTCACGCCATCGGCGACACCTTCCGCGATGGCCCGAAATACGGGCCTGTAGTCACGGTCGCCATACACGGCGCTACGGTCCCCGCCGATCATCCAGACCACGTTCTTCTTATCGTGAAATCGCCGGCCGATCCAGCGGCCGTATTCGTAGGCGTTGCCCGAATTCAGTACGATTTCCTCGGTGGGTTCGCCCTTCACGTAACTTCCGGCCACGCATCCGCCCCACGCAGGGAGCAAGACCACCGCCAATCCCCTGGCGTCTGCCACGTCGATGATATACTGCAGGTGGTCCCAGTAGTCGTATTCCTCGGGATCTTCGAAATTCTCCCCCGGTGTGGTAATAGGACGTTGCGGGTTCCAGACACCTTCCACAACCTCAAATGGATAGTCTCCGTACGCATTGGCCTCGATACGAAGTCCCTCATAAGAGGGGAAAGCGACCAGCGCAATCGTATTGAAGCCCTGCTCCTTCCGGTGTTGCAGGTAATACTCAACGTCTTCGCGCGTCAATTTCCACGCGATCGCCCAAGCGGTATCGGCCACGGCGAAGAACCCCGTGCCGTCCGGGTGAATCAGAAAGCGTCCGTTGTCGCTGACGCGCAGATTGTTGGCGCCTTCGGCCCAAAGCGGCGTTCCCGTGAGGAAGATGAAAAGGATCGACAGAACGAGGCACGATAAGTGGGTATTCAGTTTCAAGGTGTATTTCCCTTCATGATTCCCGGAATCTTGGCGAACAGGCCGACCGTACAGGGCCGTCAAGTTTTTAGCATAAGGCGGGTTGGTCCGACAACCTGATTGCGCAAGCCTTACGACGGCACTTGGCAATTCTTGGGCGGAACAGGTATAACCTGCGCGGGGAGGGGAGCAAGCGATGGAATCATTCAACATTGGACGGAGGACGTTTGTCTTGAGTACAGGGGCAGCAATAGCCGGGACGTTGTCGACATTGGGCGCAGGGGCGGTAGCGCCTGAAGGTACGGCGAAGATACCGCCCTTTCACGGGATGATGCCGATCATGGCAACCCCGGTGGATGCGGAGTACAAGGTCGACGTGGCCAGTCAACGGCGGCACGTGGAGTACTGCATTCAATGCGGGGCAGTGGCGATCGGTCACTTTGCGTATGCGTCGGAATTTCAGAAGATCTCGGATGCCGATCGTTCGCAGTTGCTGGACGTGGTCGTGGAGCAGGTGGCGGGGCGCATCCCATTCTTTGCCGGGGTGACGGGGCGCACGGCGGCGGATACCGTGCGCTACGCGCGTGAGGCGGAAACACGCGGCGCGGACCTCATCATGGTGTCTTTGCCGTTTGAAGAACAGTTGGATCAGGAAACCACGCTCACGATGTTCCGCGAAATCGGTTCGGCGGTCAGTCTGCCTATCATCATCCAGGACACCCCGGCGACCGCGGACGTGCTCACGCCGGAGTTGGTCATGCGTATCGCGAAGGAGACGGGACAGGTTCACTCGATCAAAGCGGAGAGCGCGGATTTTCTCACGAAGACGGCGGACCTCATGCAGCACTTCGAGGGGACGATGCAGGTCATTGGCGGCGCGGGGGGGCAACACATGATTCACCTGTTGCGGCTCGGCGTGACGGCATTCATGACCGGCACGGAAGCGTTGGAGTTTCATGCCGCCGCGGTTGCGGCGTACTTGAAGGGCGACGCGGATGAGGCGGCGACGATTTACTTCACGAAGATTCTGCCTTACTTCATGTTCTACAATTCGGGGAACTGGCAACGAAACCTGAAGATGATGTTGCATCTGCGCGGGATCATCGACACACCGAACATGTGCCAGCCGGATGACGACATTCCGCCGGCCTATGGCGAGGTAGTGATGAAGGAGTTCCGCTGGGCGCTCGATCACATCGGCTGGACGAAGACCTGGCCGAATATCTCCTAGATCCGCTCGCTTCCGATTACTCCTCGGGGATCTCGTACGCGCCGATGCTGGGTTTCCGGTCGCCGGGAAGTGGCGTGCCCCAGAAGTCGCGGCCTCCGTTCTCATCCATGACGAGGCCCGCGCCGATACACGGTGAATCGCTTTTCAGCACGTACTCCGGCAGTGATGGCAGCGCTTCGACATCGGCCAGCGAAGCCATACCGGGCCGGACGAGCTGCGGGTCCGCCCAGATGCCGACAATCTTGTCGTCAACGCATTCCTGCCCGGTTGCAGCGCTCCACGCGTCTAGGCTCGCATGGTCGTCCTGCGCGAATGGAGCGCCCTTCAATCGCCAATAAAGGTTGCCTTCAAAACGGGCCTCGTGAATGTCTCCTTCGATGGACGGGCCGCCGCTGACGAAGATGTTGTTTCGGAATCGCATGCCCGGCATGCGCTTGCCGTAAAATCCGACAGCCGATCCGTCCTCGTTGTAAACCGTGTTGTTGTAGATGTCCGCGTCCGACATTCCCTTGAGCCAGTAGATGCGGATTCCCGCATGTTGACCCGGCTTTCCATCGTTCTGGCTGATATTATAACGGATGATGTTGTTTTTCCACGGCAATGCGTAGGGAAACATACAGAGCAGGTAGCCGGGCCCATCGTTCCCATAGGACAGGTTGTACTGCATGATCGAATTCGTGACGCCGCCATCAAAGTCGAAACCGCCGCCATCGTCGCTGGGGCTCTTGTTGTCGTGGGAAATGCAGTGTTGGATGATGACACGGTCGGCGTTCCAGGCCCAAATGCCCACGGGTCCGTTTCCTGCGCGCGGCATGTCCCATCCATTGTTCATGGCTTCGCAGTATTCGATGGTGCATCCACGTACGAACCCGGCTACGATTCCATTGCCGCTGTGGTTCGTTAGATTTGCGGGGTTGCCGGGATTGTTTTCCGCGATACAACGGACGATCCGAACGTTCTCGGACCAGAGTTCCTCGTCGCCTACCTGAATTCCCGAACTGCCGTTGTTGTGCGCGTGGACGGAGTCGATCAAACAATCCTGAACGCCTTCGACCAACACGCCGCAGTGTCGGAATCCCTGCACGTCCACCTGAGTGATGGTCGTACCTTTGGCGTTGCGTACATGGACACCACTACCGGAATTGTCATTCTTACGCCCTGCGCCGGTGAAGTTGATGTTCTCGATTCTCAGGTAATCGCAGCCGTCGCTAACGATAGCGGACCCCGTCCCGCCGTCGATGGTGGCACGGCCTTCGCCATAGGAACTTACGACGAATGGGCGTGATTCGACGCCGCTATCGTTCGCGTCGAATGTAAGTGTGCCCGGATACGTGTGCCCGCCTTCGAAAAGCAGGCGATCTCCAGGTTCAAGCGAAGCGGCGTTGGCTCGTTCCACCGAGCGCCAAGGGCTTGTCCGTTCGCCGGAGGCCAGGTCGTCGCCCGAGGGGCTCACGTAGTAATCAATGCCGTGTGCGAGCGCGTTCATGCCGACCATGATAAACGCCGGCAATATCTGCCGAACTGAGGCCGTCCATACGTGAAGGTGAAAAGACCGCTTTGACACGTATAGCGCCGCATTTTTTCGGAATAACAGTGCCTCGAACGAATTTCCGCACCGATTGGAATCAAGACGGAGCATCCACAGCTATTCCAGGCCAGGTGGCCCGGGCGACGGTGGCACACCATTCCCGAAGTTCTCGTTTACTTGACGGATCAATTCCGCTTTTTCCGGGTCGACCCGTTGCGTTTCCGACGACTGGGATTCTGCTTTGAGATAATACCCGTATACCGCGCCGGCGATGAGCGCTGCAACGACAATCCCAATCAGCCACACCTTCTTTTGTGCCATTACCACGTCCCTCGTACGATCCGGTCGATCTCGAAAAACTCTACGAACTACCGCGCCGGAATTCGACCCGCAAAGTACCACATCGGCTCCGCGCACGGAAACCGGCCGCAACGACGGCTCATGCCTTGAGCACTCCAGAAGTCATCCCCTCAACGAAGTCGCGTTGAAAAAACAGAAATGCCAGGATGAGCGGTGCAGTCGCGAGCAGACTTGCCGCCATCACGATGCCATAGGGAATGCTGGAATCGCCGTTCAACAGGTAGATCACCAAGGGCAGCGTATACATTTCCTTGGTATGCAGCAAGATTAATGATCCCATGAGATTATTCCAGGCGAAAATAAAGGTAAAGATCCCCAAGGCGGCAAGGGCAGGCCGAATCACGGGAAGCACCACGTGCCAATAGATCCCCAATTCGCTGCATCCATCGATGCGCGCCGCTTCAAGCAAGTCATCATGCACGTTCTCGCCGATGTATTCGCGCATCCAATAGATGCCGAATGCGTTCGCCGCGCCGGGAACGATCATGGCCCAGTACGTATCGATCCCGCCTAATTTCACCATCATCACGTATATCGGAATGATGAGCACGGAACCGGGAATCATCATTGTGCCCAGGACGAATACAAAGAGACTTTGTCGGCCGGGCGCGTCCCGGTACTTGGCGAAGGCAAAACCAGCGAGCGAACACAGGAACAAAACCAGGCCGCAATGGCTCACCGAGATGAGCAGCGAGTTTACAAACGACCGAATGAAGTCGACGTTGGACAGGTTAAGTACGTCATGGAAGTTCGAGAGGTGCCAGGGTGAAGGAATCCACTGTGGCGGTGCGGAAAAGATTTGCCCGGGTTCCTTGAACGCCGAACTGAGCAGCCAATAGAACGGGAGCAGGAAGAGCAGGGCCGCGAGCGTGAGAACGGCATGTCCGAGAATGCAGCTCAGATACCGATACGCTCGAAACCAGGATGTGCCGCGCCGTGCCATGGCCCTAGTTCCAATCGCTTCTGCGAAATCGCAGGATGAACAGGGAGGCAATGAATACCACGGCGGCCACACCGTACGCCAGGCAGGACGCGTAGCCGAAACGAAAATCGTCGAAGGAGGTATTGAAGAGGTACAACCCGAAGTTTGTCGAGGAACGCCCTGGGCCACCATAGGTCAGCATGAAAACCTCGTCGAACGCGTAAATCGTTCCGACGAGCGAGGTGATGGCGCAGAAGATGAACACCGGGCGCATCAAGGGCAATGTGATATGCCACGCACGGCTCCAAGCCCCGGCTCCGTCGATGCGTGCGGACTCATAGTAGGTGCGCGGAATACCCTGCAAACCCGCCAGCATAAGTACCATTCCATATCCTGCCCATCGCCATATCAGCAGGATAGCGATAGACGGCTTGGACCAGGTTTCGCTCGTGAGCCAGGGCAGCGGGCGAAGCCCCAGCCATGGCGCTGCCTCTTCAATTGCAGCGAGGGTCGCGTTCAGCAGTCCGCGATCCGTGTCGTAGAGCAATCCGAAGACAAGGGCAATTGCCACCATCGGCGTGATAACAGGCAAAAAGAATACGGCACGATACAGGCTCCTGAACTTGAGCCACGTGGCGTTGAGGAGCACAGCCAAGAGAAACGCGGCGACCAGCATGGGCGGAATGTAGAGGACGCAGATGACGAGCGTATTCCACAACGAGTTCCAGAACGCTTCGTCATGCGCGGCAAGGCGGAGATTGTCCAGTCCCACCCATTTGATAGGCACGAATCCATCCCACTCGGTGAAGCTCAGCAGAAACGAGAAGACGATTGGGTAGAGTGCGAACGCCGCGAACAGAACGAAGAACGGCGAAATGAAGAGGTAAAAGTGCCCATTGCGGCGGATTCGTTCTGCGTACCGCCGGCCGTCTGGCGGTGGCGCGCTCACGGGGTGCCCTCCGGCACTTGCGGGGCAAGTTCCCGCCGTAGCCGTTCGCTCAAGTGGCGAGCCAATCGAGCAAGCATCGCGTCCGTTTCCTGGCATTCGTTGGTCGCCCAGTGGCTCATCTCTTGCGAGATGTAGCGAGAGGCTTCTCGCCAATCTTCGGTCCGGTTCAATTGTGGAATCCGCGTAATATCTTTCGCGAAAAGTCTACGCACTCTCTGGCCGCCGTAGAACGGGTCCGGTTCGTCGAAGAATGGATCATCATACGTCGTGAGGAGTGCTGGAAAGAGATCGAAATTACGGTAGTGTGCAAGTTGAGATTGCTCGTTGCACAACATGAAACGAACGAAGGCCCAGGCGGCATCCTGGTGTGTGCTTTGCGCGGGTATGAAGAGGACCGATCCCCCGGCTGTACTCGCTCGCAATCCTCCCGGCGTTAAGGCCGGTAAAGGAAACACGCCCCATTCTCCGGAGGTCTCGGGGGCATAGTTCTTGATGAAACCACCGAGCCAAGCGGCCATGGGAAACGATGCAATCTCTTCCGTGCTCAGCGATGTGTAGAAGGCCTGACTGAACACGGCGGTATTGGAGGCGATGCCAGCGGTAAGCATGGATTCCAGGACCGCCATCACCTCGCGGGCTTGCGTTGAGTCAATGGCAACGCGGCCGTGGTCATCGAACACCTGGCCGCCGTTTTGTTGAAGCAGAATCTCGAACATGGTGGACACGTAGCTGGCGGGGAGGGTCAGCATCTTTGTTTCTCCGCCGGAACGTTCGACAATCCTCTTGCCCGCGTCGATGTAGTCGGCCCAAGTGTCGATTGACCCGGGATCGATTCCATACCGCGCGAAAACCGGCCGTTTGTAGAACACTGCGCAGGGCCCGACGTCCCAGGGGATGGCGTAGATGCGGCCGTTGAGCGTGCAATTCGCCCAGCTGGCGGGCACGAAGAGATCCGCGTGAGGCGCGGCGACTTCGGTGAGATCAGTCAGGCGTCCGGTCATGCTGTAACGGGGTGCGTTTGCAATCTCGATCTGCGATACGTCCGGCGCGCCGACTCCCGACGACAAAGTCAACATCAACCGCAGATTCGCCGTGCTTGAACCGCTCATGTTGATGTTGATACCGACACTGGGATACATCTCACGGAACGCAGGGATACGCTCCTCCAGACTGGCGGCCGCGATGCTCCACGCCCAGACGTTCAGATCGCCCCGGATTCGGCCGGAAGTACCTGAGGGACCATTCGGTGTTTCCGCGCGCGCGACCACGATTGCGGAAAAGACGAGAACACCGAGCAATATCGGCGTTGAGAGAATCGGCGTGGTACTGTGCCGCTGGTTCGTCATTTCCTGCCTGGACCCGCCTATGGTTGGCGCCGAAGTGATGCAAATCATGCGATTCCATCGATCGGAGCGAGAACGCTCCGCGACGGAGCCAATGGGTAGAGGTTTCCGACTCACTCCCCGAGTACGCGGATGGACGCGCCTTTCATTCCCAAGAGGCAGTTGGTAACGTATGGGCTCGACCGATGTCAAACTACGGGAAAGAAGGAGAGCAGGGGACCTATGAAGCCGAAGCCTGAACACCCGGTGTGGATCTATGTGGTTTTTCCGGCGATTACCATGTTGTTGGGCTGGGGTCTGCGCGGGTATATCGGCGGCGGCCCCTTTGGTGCGTTGATTCCGGGGTGCTTTGTCGCGCTCAGCCTGTCGTTGCTGCTTGGGTACCGCATGGAAACCGCGGCGATGGCGGCATTGTTCGGCGCGGTCGGCATCGGTTACGGCGGCGATATGACGTATGGGCAGACCCTTGGCTTCTTGAGGGAATCCGACACGGTGCTGTGGGGTCTGTTGGGATGCCTGATCAAGGGTGGAATCTGGGGACTGCTCGGCGGCGCGGTGCTGGGCACGGGGCTTACCCGCGACCGTTACGATGTGAAGACGCTAACCGTGGCGTTCGTCTTGACGGTGGTTGCCTTCTATGTTGGCGTCAAACTGATCAACGATCCGAAACTCATTTACTTCTCCAACCGGCTCGACAAACCACGCGATGAATCGTGGGCAGGACTGCTCTTCGCGGCGATTACGTTCCTGGGGTATCTCCGGTACCGCGGTTCGGCCGAGGCATTCGCTGTGCCGTTCCGCTTTGCCCTGTGGGGGACGCTTGGCGGCGCGATTGGCTTTGGCGGCGGCGCGTTATGGATGGTCTTCGGGCCGCAGTTGCCCGTTCCGCAGCAATGGGTCGGGTGGTGGAAAGCGATGGAGTTTTCCTTTGGCCTCATTCTGGGGGCGGCGCTTGGCTACTGCGCGTATTTGAATCGCGAGCGGCTGTACGTTGCAGGGCAGGAAGGAGAGGCGCCGCCGGCTGCCTGGGGTCCGGTCGGTGTATTCTTCGCCTTCGTCGCGGCGGTGTTCATTGCTTACCCGGTCGTGGGTAGTCTCCTCCCCGAAGGCATCGCCGAAAGCCGCACACTATCTGCTCTCCTCGTGCGTGACCTCTTTCGGGTGTTGTTCGGATTCGTCTTCTTCGGAGGCCTATGCATCATCCTGGGATTGCGTTCCATTCTTGCCGCATGGCAAGTCGCCGTCACACTCACGGTGTTCCATTGCGTGCTCGACTATGTGCGAGACCTGGACGATCCCGAACGGTTCGGATACGCGCTACCCGTGCCCGTGCAGCTTTTGATTTTGCTGGCCGTCACGGTCGCCGTCGGTTATTTCACGTTCCGATTTCAGCAGGGGCCGCGGCCGATCCGCCGGATATTCTTGCTCGTTCTGTGGGCGTGCTACGCCGTAGCCTGCGTGCGGTCGTTTTTCTTGAAGGAGTTCTTCTTCCCGCCCGACGGTGAAAGCATGTTCTCTGTCATCACCCAGCGCCACGCGTCGCTGTTTTTTGTCCATGGCACGTTCACCGTTTCCGCGATCATTACGACGTGGTTCATTTTCTTCCTTTCGGATGAGAAGAATCGTCCCGCGCGCTAATCAGCGGGACCCCGGCGTTACTTCCGTCGCGTTGTCGCGCCGGACGCGCTCCAAGACGGATTGGGCACGTTCGAAATCCGGTCGGATTTGCAGTGCTATTTCCAGTTCCCGAATTGCAGACGCGGCATCGCCAGCTTTCTCGAAAGCAATTCCCAGGTAGTAACGGACTTCGGCGCTTTCGGGTTGCCGTTGCAGTGCGGCTGAATACGCCTCGATTGCTTTGGGGTAGTCTTGCGCGGCGGCATAGGTCTGTCCTATCTCCACCAGGATGTCGTAGTCTCCGGGTTCCAGTTCCAGTGCCTTGGCGAAGCTGGTTAGCGCTTCTGCGTGACCCCCCGCTTGCCGGAGTTGGACGCCACGAATCGCGTAAATGTTGGCCAGGTTGTGTTTGGCGAGACCAAAATCCGGTTCAATGCGAAGGGATTCCAGAAAGTGCGGTTCGGCCGCTGCAAAGTCCCCCGCCTCCACGTACGCCATGCCCAGGTTGCATTGCGCGATGTAATTGTTGTCGGTCACCGCGATGGCGTGATTCCATAAGGTGAATGAATTGCGCCAGGTCCCAATCTGTATCCATGAGAGGACGACGAGTACGGCCGTGGCTACGCACGCTGCTCCCTGCAGCGGCGACCGTAGTCGCGGTTTTGCCCGAATCGCATCCTGAATACCCCATGCGAGAATAATGAAGACGCCAATCAGTGGGACGTAGGTATACCTGTCTGCCCGGGCCTGCGCCCCCACCTGAACGATGCCAATGACGGGCAAAAGGGTAATCAGGTACCAGAACCAGCCCACGGTAACGTAAGGCCTGCGTCTGAGGCACGCGATCGCGAGTATCGTCACGGCGCTGAGAAACAGCGCAGCGCCCGCGAACATCCATGAGGGTATCTGCTCAGGATAGGGATAGAACGCCGCAAGATCCGTCGGCCAAACCGTCTTCATCAAGTATTCCACGTAGGAAACAGTGGCATTCTGAAGTCGAAAGAAGAGCGGTCGTCCTTGGAGCGCGGCAGTCGCCCCCGATTCGCGCTGGGCGGCGAAGGTGACAAGCGCAAGGACGAACGCGAGCGCGAAAAATGGAATCTTCTCGCGTAGAAGGCGCATCGTCTGCTGAATCGCCGCGCTACGGTTCCCATGATTCATGGTAAGCCGTTGAAGAGGCCAGATGTCCAGAAGCAGCAAAACGACCGGCAAGGACACAAGCATGGATTTCGCGCTGAGTCCGATACCAAAGGTGGCGACTGCGCCAGCGAGGTTTCGGGCGCGCCCCGTCGCCACGTAGCGGGCGTACAGGAGCATCGTCAGGAGCCAGAATAACGTGCTCAGGACATCTTTCCGTTGGGATACATGGGCAACGGACACCACGTGCAAGGGATGTATGCCGAACAGGAGCGCTACAGCGGCGCTTGGGCCAATCATCCCAGTCATTCGGTATAAAGCAAAGAAGAGCAGCCCGGTGTTTGCAGTATGCAAAACCAAACTCGTCAGGTGGTGTCCCATCGGATTCAAGCCGAACAGTGTCGAATCTACCATGTGGGACAGCATGGTCATTGGATGCCAATTGCCGGTCGCTGTGTCGAAGATGATGTAGATTAAGCCTTCCAACGAAAGCCCGGTCATTACCGCTTCGTTTGCGGTGACGTACATGTCATCGTCGTAGTTGACAAAATCGTTGAACAGCACGCGAGAGAATGCCACGAACGTGACGAAGGTGACTGCGCCGCCGATGAGCAGGACAATTCGGCCGGATTTGATTGGCTCTGGCGAAAGTTGTTCGGACTTCCGAGTGTGTCGATTTGTCTTTTTGCTCATAGCAGGTTCGATTCATTGCGGACTTGGATGCAATACATGGATGTCATATCGGCTACGGCGCAACTCCGCCCGCTTCCGCGCGCGCCGATTCCAGCAACAGGCCGGATTGGTCGACAGCGTCTGCGGAGGACCGGATTCGAAGGTAGTTGACGCCAAGCGGTTCCCGGTAATGGGGCTTCAAATGAAGTTCCCACTGTCCGTTCACGTCAACGGTGCAGGTGCGGTTATCGATGTCCCACTGAAATCGCAGCACGCACCATTCTCCGACGGGCAGTGCATTGCCGAGCGAGACGTGTCCGTCAGATTGTATTGGAAGTGAAACGATTGCTTCTTCATCACCCGTCTCGTCGGTTGGATTGAAGAACCGATCCAGTAATGAAATTACGGCGCCGTCAAAACCTTCCATGAGCTTCAGTTTTATGGTCAGCGTGCCTCGCCGACTCATGGGAAAGTTCCACACCGCACCGTCGCCGGGTTTCTCGTCGGGGCGGCGGATGTGGAGCGCTTTCGCGCCTGGTATCTCGGGGTGATCGACCAGCACCGGCCCTTGGGTACGGTCGCGCCACCAGCGTTCCGCAGGGCCGAAGTGCTTGAAGACGGACCAGCCTTCGAGCCCCTTCGAGAAGTCATCCTCCCGATGTGTTTCCAACAGCCAGTCGGGATCGAAATGGAAAGTAGCTCCCGAACGCCCCTGGCCGGCCATGACCATGACTTTGCCGTCCGGCGCGAGGTAGGGCATGGGATAAGCAGTGCCGCGGTCGCCGGTTTTCTGGGGCGATTCGTTCCGAGTCGGATCGAGATACACTTCGCGAAACCCTTGCCAGGTTTGGCATTCGTCCGACGAGATGGCGGCGTGCAACGCGTCGCGCCCGCCGTACACGCCGTCGCCGTTGTGGCGCGGGGGCTTTTCGCAACCGTTCCAGAAGAGGAGGATGCGGTTGTCGGGAAGCCGTAACAAGGCCGCCGGCCCGTCAGTCGAGAGAAAGCGGGAAGGGCGGAGCGGCTCCCAGTATATGCCGTCGTTGGAATAAGATTCGTAGAGGAATCCGGTTTCCGTGCGCGCGAGCATGTATACCCGCCCGTCATTCAGCTCAATGATGACCGGTTCGCAGGCGCCGTATCCGCTGCCGTTGAAGTCCGTGTAACAAGGCGCGGTTAACTCGGAGGGCGACAGGTACCAGGTTTCGCCCCCATCATCCGAATACACGCAGGTCGAGACGTTCGCGCCGGTCGGCGGACCTTGCGGGCGTCCGCCGATCCACTTGGCGAAGGGAACGATGATACGGCCGTTGCTGAGTTGTGTCACGTTGTTGATCGACCCGACGTAGCCTTCGAAGATCCGCTTGGGCGCATCCCACGCCGTACCTCCTCCTGAGGTCTTGACGTGCCAGATATCGATGAAGTAGGTGACCGCGATTTCGCGCTTCCCCTCTTCCAACCGGGCCACCATTGGGAAGACGTGGTACTCGCCGTCCATGTCGAGCAAGGGCAGATTGGCGCGGGGGCCTTCGTATTCGAACTGACGGTCGCCCCACGTGACCCCGCCATCCGACGAGACCAGCGAGTAATTCTTGTACACGTTCTCCTCACCCGTACCCTCCGAAACGAATCGCTTCAGACGTCCGTCGGGAAGGAGGATCACGCCGCCCTGGCGCTCCGCGAGCACGACCGGCCCCCAGACCCCGCCGGGTGTGTCATCCGCGCACAACGGCTGGGTGAAGATCAGGGTGAGGGCAATGGCCACCGCGAACGCCCACCATCGGTCATAAGAGCGCGGTTGACGATTCGCCCGAACGAAGCATCTCCAACATTCGTCAATGTGGTTCATACGGTATTGCCGGCGTTGACACCGATTGTGGCACCTAATTTGGCTCATCATCCCTGCAAATTCTCCTGCTCACGCTTGTCCATGTGGTACACATGCAGGTCCCGCTGCGGGAAGGGAATGGAAATACCCTCCTTATCGAAAGCCTCCTTAACGGATCGCAGCAAGTCCCAGTACACCGTCCAGTAATCGGCGGTCTTCGCCCACGGTCTGCAGATGAAATTCACCGATGAGTCGCCGAGTTCGCTCATGCGGATGACCGGCTCCGGAGTTTCCAGCACGAGCGGGTGCTCTTTCACCAGCCGTTCCATGATTGACAAGGCATTGCCAATGTCGTCGTCGTAACTGATCCCAAATACCAGGTCCACCCGGCGTTCCATGCTGCCGGTGGCGTTCGTGATGACGTCGTTCCAGACACTGTTGTTGGGTACGATCATGACCTTGTTGTCGAAGGTGTTGATCGTCACGGAGACCAGGTTAAGTGACGCGACGGTACCGGAAACGCCGGCCACGTCCACCACGTCGCCCACGTCGAACGGCCGGTAGAACAGAATCATCAATCCGCTTGCGAAGTTTCCCAAAGTTCCTTGCAACGCGAAAGCGATAACAAATCCCGCCGCACCGATCAGTGCGAGCAATGGCGCGATATCTACCTCTAAGGCGGAAAGCCCGATGATGACGCCAATGGCCAGGACCACTCGACGGACGGATTTCATGGTAAATTCGCGCAATAACCCCGAAACGTTCGGCGCCATGCGCAGGGCACGCCTCACCAGCCGGCCCGCGATGATTGCGATGAGCCAGAACAATGCGACGATTGCGAGAAATTTGACGATATTGATCGCCCAGCGTTTGCCGCCTTCCTGCGACGTGAACCATCCGCGCACCGTCGCCCAGGTCGCGTCCGTGTCGGACACGTCGAGCTGGATTCCGGACACCGCCACGAGATAGGTCCGGAACGCTTCCGATTCACCCCCTTTCCGGTCCAGTTCGTCGAGTATGATCTTCATACGGTCCGACAGGGCAACTCGTTCGTCACGAAGCCGATTGACGCGCTCCAGAAGCCGCTCCTTGACCGCTGCTGAGGACTGAGAGGTGCGTTCCGCAACGGCAGCGACCTCTTCGAGCTTTTCTGCGTCCGCCGTCAGCGCTTTCTCGGCTTCATCCAGAGTCGTCTTGTCCTGCAGCGATCCGCCGTCCTGGAGAATCTCTTCTTCCGCGGCCTCAACCGCCGCCTCGGCGCCCTCGAGTTGCTCCGCGACCTCTTTCACCGCGTTCACCGACTCCATCGCTTCGGCAACGTCGTTCATCGCTTCGGCCGTCTTCTCTGCTTCTTCGGGGTTTTTCGCTGATTCCGCCGCGGCCTTGGCTTTCTCCACGGCTTTCGCCGTCTGCTCAACCGCGTTGATGGTCTTGGTCTGATGTTTGACCGCCAATTCGGCATCCACGAGTTCGCGCACTTTGTCCTTCACGAGGACTTGCCACGCCTCCGCCTCCACAACCAGCTCATCGCGGGTCAAGGGACGAACCAGCAACGCTAGCTCATCCTTCGGAATAGCGGGATTGACCGTTGTGAGCACGTCGGATTCGGCCGCTTCAAGATCGAATGGAATGCAGAGAGTACATACAAGGGCCAGCGCATAGGGTACTATTCGGCAAAATCGCATGGTCCGTCTCCTTCTTCGGGCCAACTGCGTTCGGCAACGCAGAATTATCTGATGATGCAACGGATATCCGGCATGCTACCAAGAACGATTTCCGCTCTTGCAGCCCTATCTCGCACGCGCACGTGGCGCATGGGCGAACCCAGAGTAACGAGTCCGGCATTGTACATGCCATGCCGTCGCCATGGTTTGTCCGAGATCGCGTCCAGAGATTCTGCCCGCGTACATGGTGAGGCGACCGATTCCGGTGATGCAACCGGCTTACTTCACCGTATGGTATCCTTCCACGTAGACACTTTCCGTTCAAGGTACACCCGATCGTGAGCAAAGAAACGATAAACGTCTTAGTTCTGGAAGACTCCGGCGAGAGCCGCCGGATTCTATCCGAGGTTGTCTCCGCCATGCCCCGAGCCGTGCTGTGCGGAGCCGGTGCCGTTGGCCCAAGCGGCTTTGCGCGAATCGGCAGCGACGACATTGACCTCATCCTGTTGGCCGCCACCGCGGGAATTCAAACCATTCGCACTTTGAAGACGCGGTACCCACATCTCGGCATTATCGTTGTGAGCGACGCGGTGCGGCGAGAAGCGGAACTCGCGCTCGCATCGATCGACGCGGGCGCCTTGGGATTCGTGCGCCGCCCGGCAGCCAGATCCACGGGAGACGGTCAAGCCGAACTCGTCCGCCAGATCTTTCCGCTGATCTGTACCTACCACGCCCGGCGGGCCGCGCACGAGACGCGCGAGCATATTGCGGCGAGCCGGAAACTGACGCAGACGGCTCCACGTCCTCCCAGAGCCCCCTCAAGGCCGTTGAAACCCGCCCGGCCCATCGATCTCGTTGCGATAGGCATTTCCGCAGGCGGTCCAGAGGCCTTGCAGCGTATGGTGCCCATGCTACCCGCGTCGCTCGGGGTCCCGGTACTCGTGGTACAACACATGCCGCCCGTATTCACCCGTACGCTCGCGGACCGCCTCAATTCCATGAGCCCTATGCCGGTGCGTGAGGCAGAGTCGGGCTCATTGGTCGAACCGGACGTGCTCCTGATCGCACCGGGTGGGTATCACATGGTTCTTGAGCGCGCGCCCCGAGGCGGGTTCCAGATTGGACTGGACAGTGGACCCCTGGTTCACGGATGCCGCCCGTCGGTGGACGTGCTGTTCCAGTCCATCGCGCAGCACGCGGTTCGAGGCGTGCTGTCCGTAATCATGACCGGCATGGGGTCGGACGGATGCGATGGCGTCCGCGCCATCAAAGCCCGCGGCGGATACTGCATATCGCAAGACGAAGCGAGCAGTAGCGTGTTCGGAATGCCTAAGGCCGTTGAAGACGCCGGCCTGTCCGACGAGCAGGTGCCATTGGACCGGTTAGCCCCTCGTATCGCCGCCATCGTAGGCACATCCCGCGCGGCGTTGTAGTTCCTATCCGGTAAGACATCCTCGGCGCGTAGCGACTGGAAAATGCCGTGTTACCCCGATACACTCGGTCTAATCATGCGGCTGGGGCGGCGTTCTCTGTTGTGCCGGCGGGCAGGCTTGATCCACACGAACGAAATCTCGTGAGAGAGGAATGGACTTTCGATGCTACGTCTTAACTATCTGTTGACTGTCGTCGCGTTGTTGGGCATGACCGGTTTGGCGCACGGCGGCATCACACCACCCCCGGAGGGCATTCGGCTATTCAATGGTGAGAACCTGGACGGCTTCTACACCTGGATTCGCGATCGCGGTCGCGATACGGACCCCGAGAACGTGTTTACCGTACATGACGGTATGCTTCATATCAGTGGAAAGGAGTGGGGATGCGTCACCTCCGACGAGGAGTACGAGAACTATCACCTCGTGGCGGAGTTCAAATGGGGCGAAATCACCCACGAACCGCGGATCGATCGTGCGCGCGACAGCGGGATTCTCGTGAACTCCACCGGGGAAGACGGCGGGTACAGTGGAATCTGGATGAAGTCCATCGAAGTGCAGATGATCGAAGGCGGCACGGGCGATCTTCTGGTCGTCGGCGATAAGTCAACGGACTACGAACTCACGGCTACCGTGGCCGATGCTTCCGAGGGCGTGCCTCATGTGTACAAGGAAGACGGCACGCCTTTGACCATCAACGGCGGGCGGATCGACTGGTGGGGCCGCGATCCGGGCTGGGAGGACGTGAAGGATTTTCGTGGCGCCCAGGATGTCGAGTATCCCGTCGGAAAATGGAATCGCGTGGAAGCGATCGTGGCGGGTGACCGAATCACGGTCTTTCTCAACGGCGTGAAGGTCAACGAATGCTATGGCGTGAAGCCGACGAGCGGCCGGTTGCAGATTCAGTCGGAGGGCGCCGAGGTTTTTGTGCGGCGTTTTGACTTGCTGCCCATCGGCGACGAGGTTGCGCCGGTACTGGGTTCGCGTTTCATTTACAACAGCGACGCCAGCAACATGTTCATCGACGTGGAACCGCCTATGACCCCGGAGGGCCTCTATCCCTACGTGGATGAGGTGGCCGGAACGCAGGTGACTACCTTCGCGGCCTCCCCGAACTTCGGCATGGTGATGAGTTATCCCAGCAAAGTGGCCACCATGCTCGGTACAGATGTCAGCGAAGCGCTTGCGGCAACGATTGCCCCCAGTGTGGAGACCAAACCCACAAGCACCGAACGCGCCGCCGTGAATCTTCGGGCGCTCGTGGAGGCGGGGCATAACCCTTTGGACCTCATCATTGATCGCGCGAATGAGAAGGGGCTGGAAACCTTCGTGTCTTTCCGGTTGAACGAGGTCCACGCCGTCGAGCAGGAAGACCACCTGATCCTGTCCCGGTTCTGGAAAGAGCATCCCGAATGGCGTATCGGCAAGGTCGCCGACCCGCTCAGTGATCTCTATGTGGAGATTCTCGGACCGCGAACAAGTCCCATCGTGGGCACATGGCTACCGGCGGGATTGAACTTCGCGGTTCCCGAAGTGCGCGCGCAACGGCTCGCGGAACTGCGGGAATGCTGCGAGATGTTTAATGCCGACGGGCTCGAACTCGACTTCCAGCGTTTTCCCATGTACTTCAAACAAGGCGAGGAAGCCGATCACATCGCGACGATGACCGCGTGGATGCGCGACGTGCGCGCCATGACCCGGGAAGTGGGGGAGAAACGCGGGCGGCCAATTCTATTGACCGCGCGCGTCATGGCCAAGCCGGAACAGAACCTCGGTATCGGTTTGGACCCCGTCACCTGGGCGAACGAGGGGCTCATCGATTTCGTTATCGTGTCCCACTACCTTCGCAACGATTTTCCGTTACCCGTAACCGAGTACCGGCAATTGCTTCCGCCGTCCATGCCGATCTACGCGTCTATCGAAGTCGAGCCGGAACAGGATACCTATCGCACGATGGCCTGGGACTTATATCAGGACGGCGCGGATGGTATCTCCCTGTTCAATTTCTTCACCACGCGTGAGCGTGGTGAAGGGCCGCCTTTCGAGCTGCTGAACGAACTGGGTGAGCCTACGACCATCGAGCCGGTTGCTCAGGAGCAGAAAGCAGGTGAGGCATGATTCGGTCGATCAGCGTCATGAGTATCGCAATTGCCGTCGTGCTTGCGGGAAGCGCTCCGGCCATCGCGGCCGGATACCCGAAGATCAATCTTGCGGTCGGCTACGAGGTCGTGCCCGACTGGCCCGAAAAGCCGAAGACGCTCACGTGGCGTTACATGACCGGCGTCGCCGTGGACCAACAGGACCGTGTGTGGACGCTGAATGCCTTCGCGCCGCAGGTGCAGTGTTACGACACGGAAGGCAAGTTGCTCGACGCTTGGGGCACGGGGTTGTTCAAGAACCCGCACTTCATCCGAATCGATCCCTGGGGAAACGTGTGGACCACCGACTATGGGCAGCATACGGTGCGCAAGTTCACGTCAGATGGCGAGCTGCTGATGACCCTGGGCGTTCCCGATGAAGCCGGCGCGGACGAGCATCATTTCAATCGTCCGACGGATGTGGTCGTCACACCAGCGGGCGATATCTTTGTGACGGATGGCTATGGCAACAATCGTGTCGTCCACTTCGACAAGGAAGGCCGGTTTGTTAAGACTTGGGGTGAACTTGGGGTGGAAGCAGGCCAGTTGAGCCAACCCCACAGCATCGCGGTGGACTCCGCGGGCCGTCTGTACGTGGGCGAGCGAAACAATTGCCGCATCCAGATCTTCGATCAGGAAGGCAACTCCCTGGAGCAGTGGCGCAATCTCATCAATCCGTGGGGAATCTGGATCACGCCCAAGGACGAGATATACGTGTGCGGATCGGCTCCGGCGCGGTGGACCGAGCGCGGCAATCTCGGTAATCCGCCGTCGGATCAACTGCTCATCAAGTTCAACACGGAAGGCGTGCCGCAGGAGTTGTGGGTGTTTCCTCTTGCCAAAGAAGGCGAGTTGATCCCCGGGCATCTGGACTGGGTGCACGGAATCGCGGTTGATTCCAAGGGCGACCTGTATCTCGGCGACGTGGCCGACAACAGCAAAACGCACCGCGTGCAGAAGTTCCGGCGATTGGAACCGGAAGGCTAGGGTTCATTCGATCAAGGGATTGAATTATGAACTTGTTCCGAGATTTGTTTCCGATGATTTCACTCGTCCTCTTTCTCGCGCCGATCGTATCCGCGCAAGACGCACCCTTCGACTACAGCATCGACGTGCAGACCGTCGTGACGCACGACGACCACGATTGGCTTTGGTTTCATCCACGCGCGGCCGCGATTCCGGGATACGGCGAAGACGGCAATCCCGCGGTAATCATGACCATCCAGAAGCACTTGGGGAAGTCCGACCATTACTCGGGGCTGTCCGTACTACGGACTGACGATCTCGGCAAGACGTGGGCCGGTCCGACGGCCATCCCGGAGTTGGACGCATGGGAGGAGGGCGAGGGGATCATCTGTGCGGTCGCCGACGTGACACCCGCGTGGCATGCGCAATCCGGAAAGCTTATCGCCATCGGCATCAAGGTCCGTTACGACGACGGCGATCAGGTTTACGACAAGCCTCGTTCCCACGACGCCGCGTATGCAATCTACGATCCTACGTCGGATGTCTGGTCGAAGTGGAAGATGGTCGATACGCCGGAAGCCGAAGGCAAGTTCTATCTTGTCAGTCCCGGCTGCGGACAATACGTGATCGAAGACGACGGCAGCATCCTCTTGCCCTTCTACTATCGCGGCCCCGAAGGTGAGGTCTATTCGACGACGGTCATGCGCTGCAGTTTTGACGGCGAGGCGATGCGATACATTGAACATGGCGATGAACTTTCGCTACACGTGGAGCGCGGGCTCGTCGAGCCGTCCCTCATTCAGTTCCGGGATCGGTACTATCTGACGATCCGCAACGATGTGAAGGGTTACGTGACCGCAGGCGACGACGGTACGCATTTCGGCCCGATTCAACCGTGGACCTTCGATGATGGCGAAGAACTGGGCAGCTACAATACGCAGCAGCACTGGCTTACTCTCGGAGACAGGCTGTTTCTCGTTTATACCCGGCGCGGTGCCAACAACGATCACATCATGCGTCACCGCGCGCCACTGTTTATCGCGCAAGTCGACCCGGAGCGTCTTTGTGTCCTTCGGGAGACTGAGCGCGTGCTCATCCCCGAGCGCGGCGCGACCCTCGGCAACTTCGGCGCGTCGTCCATCACGCCAACCGAATCGTGGGTTTCCGTCTCGGAAGGGATCTGGAGCGATGACGCCCGCGCCCGCGGGGCCGATGGCGCAACCTTTGTCGCCCGCGTTCGCCTGAATCAGTGACTGCGAACGCGGTCTTCGACCGCGCAGATCGTACAGTTCGGGATGCACTCAGAAGAAAAATGGGGACAGTTCCCCTTTCGTTTCTGAGGCGTTGCACGGTTTCTCGGCAACTTAAAAACGAAAGGGGAACTGTCCCCATTTTTCCACAGCCGCAACCACAGTGCGCCCCTCTTCGCGATTCGTTAGAATGGTCGCAGCGTTCCGTGGGAAGGAATGCAGGGGGAGGGCTATTGCATGCGAAATCAAAATGTACTATGTGGGGCATTCGCATTTACCTTTGTGTTTTTGACATGTGGCGTGCCCTTTGTTGCGCGTTGCCAAGAGGTGGCGGTCGATGACGATGCGCGCCTTGAATGGTGGCGCGAGGCCCGGTTCGGTCTCTTCATCCACTGGGGGCCGGTCGCTCAGAAGGGCACCGAGATTGGCTGGTCCCGCGGCACGAAGGTTCCCGTCGAGGAATACGACAGCCTTTATACCCGGTTCAATCCCACCCAATTCTCCGCCGCGGAATGGGCGCAACTCGCCCGAGACGCTGGCACGAAGTATCTTGTCATCACCAGCAAGCACCACGACGGGTTTTCGCTGTGGGATTCGGAGTGCACCGGCTACGACATGATGGCGTCGCCCTACGGGCGCGATATCCTGCGGCCGCTCGCCGATGCTTGCCGCGAAGAAGGCCTGCGATTCTGCACCTACTACTCGATCATCGATTGGTACCATCCCGATTACGTTCCTCGTGGTAAGGGCGACAATCGTCCGCCGGACACCGCCGACTATGAGCGCTACGTCGTCTTTATGAAGAACCAGCTTCGCGAACTCATCACAAACTACGGTCCGCTCGGAATACTCTGGTTCGACGGCGAATGGGAGCCGACCTGGACGCATGAGCGCGGCCTGGATTTGTATCAATACGTGCGAGAGTTGCAGCCCTCGATCATTAACAATCGCGTCGACAAAGGACGGCGCGGAATGAAGGGCGTCACCGAGGCGGGTGATTTCGCGGGCGACTACGATACTCCCGAACAGGAGATTGGCAGCTTCCAACGCGATCGTCCCTGGGAGACCTGCATGACGATCGGCACGCAATGGGCCTGGAAACCCGGCGATATTGTGAAGAGTTTCGAGGAATGCATCCGCACGCTCGTTCTCACCTGCGGCGGCGATGGGAACCTCTTGCTGAATGTGGGGCCTCAGCCCGACGGAAGCATCGAGGCCAGACAGGCCGCGCGCCTGCGCGAGATGGGGGCGTGGCTCGAACGCTACGGCGAAAGCATCTATGGTACCTGGGGCGGACCTTTCCTTCCGGGCGAGTGGGGCGCATCCACGTGCAATGGGAATACGATCTACGTCCACGTCTTCCAGTGGGATGGCGATACCTTTGCCTTGCCGGCAATATCGCCGCGCGTTGAGTCGGCGCAAATCCTCGGCGGCGCGGAGATCGCGTTCGAGCAAACGGGCGATGGTATCGAACTGCACGTCGAAAGCGGGCTTCAGGACCCCGTCAATACGATCATTGTGCTCAATCTCGACAGTCCAGCATTCGCGATCGCTCCTCTGAGCCGCTAGACTGGATTGTATTATAGTGCCGGTGAAACTGAGCCGATTTGCCTGCAGGCAGAACTCAGATTCGAATACTTGAAGAACATCCCCCTTAATCCCCCTTCGAAGGGGGAAACTCGCGCAACGCTTTGCGTTGCATTACAAGTCGCCAATCGCTTGGATTCTGAGCAGGTCATGCTGGATATACCGATTGCTGTCGTTGACGCAATTCCCCCTTTGAAGGGGGATTAAGGGGGATGTTCTTAGTAGATTTCGCAGTAATGCGACTACTGATGGAACAGTTGGGATAGGATATTCGGTGCACGCGAGCAACGACATGGAGACCGTCGTCTACAAGACCGTCGGTGATCTCCCCATCAAGGCGGACGTCTATCCTGTAATCAGCGCCAAGCCGGCACCCGTGTTGGTGCTTGTCCATGGCGGCGCGCTGATTATGGGCAGCCGCACAAACATCCGACAAACACTTCGCTTCCTCTGCGCCCGCGAAGGGTTCGCGCAAGTTTCGATCGATTACCGGCTCGCGCCCGAGACGAAGCTGCCCGCGATCATCGAAGACCTCCAGGACGCGTTCCGCTGGATTCGTGGCGAGGGCGCGCGCCGCTTCCACTTCGACCCCGATCGCGTGGGCGTCATCGGCTGGTCGGCCGGCGGATACCTGACGCTTATGTCTGGATTCTGCGTCGAGCCGCGTCCCAAAGCGCTGGTCTCGTTCTACGGCTACGGCGACATCGCCGGACCCTGGTACGCCGAACCGGACCCCCATTACTGCCAGCAACCCGCGGTGTCACGCGAAACCGCGCTCGCGTCCGTGGGTAACGCGCCGCTCACCGAACCGCCGCCCGGCAACGAACGATTTCAGTTCTACCTCTACTGCCGCCAGAACGGCCTCTGGCCAAACGAAGTGGCCGGCTTCGCTCCCCACACGCAACCGCGCGCCTTCGACCCCTACTGTCCCGTTCGCAACGTGACCCAAGAGTACCCGCGCACGCTGTTGTTTCACGGCACCAACGACACCGACGTGCCCTATGAACAGTCGAGCGACATGGCATCGGCACTGGAAGCGAAGGGGGTGTTCAACGACTTCGTCACGATTCCAGGCGGGGGCCACGGATTCGACGGCGGCGTGCGCGTGGAAGATATGCAGGATTATCAACCTAAACCCGGCGCGGTGGCATTCGCGCGCACGGTATCGTTCTTGAAGCAGTACGTGTAGAAGAGACTTCGCCTACTCCGGCTCCACAATCTTCACGGGACCGTGGTCGTCGCAGTGGTCGCCGTGGGGGTGGTGCAGGTGGCCGTCGACAAGGTAGTCGATATGGTCGCCGTGGGGAACGGGTTCATGGCCGCAACCGGGACCGTGGACATGCGCGGGATCATGGCCTTCGCAGGTGTGTCCTTCCGTGCAGGCGTCGGGGTTGGTTTCGGTTACCGGCAACTCGTGCTCGTCGTGGTGGTCGCCATGGGGATGCAGCAGGTGCCCGTTCTTAAGGAAGTCCGTGTGCCCCTCGTGTTCGATGGCGAGGTGTCCGCAGTCAGCGCTGTGTTTGTGGACGTGACCGCGATGGGATTTACAGCTCATTTTCAATTCCTCGTCGGCGTGCCCGGCCAGTTTCAGTATACCAAGGAAACGGCCGATCGCGATCAATCATTCCTGAGTACCTGTCCTAACCCGACGGCCACCAAGAAAATGGTCGCCTGCAACAAGATAATCGTCGCCCCGCTTGGCAGGTTTGAGTAGTACGACACCATCAGGCCCATGACCGCGCTGAGGACGCCCAAGATTACCGACACGAGAGTCATCGTCCGAAATGTTGTCGTCACTAAGCGCGCCGCCGCAGCGGGCAGTACCAGAAACGCCGCAATGAGCAGGATGCCGACCACCTTGATCGCGACGACCACCGCGACTGCGATGGCCACGTTCAGAATGTAATCCGCACGGGTGACCGGCAAGCCGTCCGCCTGCGCGAGGCTCCGGTCGAAGGTCGCGTAGGCCCACACGCCCCAAAAGGGGATTGTGAACAGGGCAAGAACCGTTACCACGGCGGTTACGATCAGGTCCGTGCCCGAAACGCTGAGGATGGAGCCGTACAGCACCGCGAAGGCATCGCCGGTGTAGCCCTTGGTGATGGAGAGAAACACGATGCCCAAGGCCATGGACACGGCGAAGAAAACACCAATGGCGGTGTCCTCCGCGAGTTGGGTGCGTTCGCGCACGGCGACGATGCCGACCGCCACGAGGGCCGTGAACGGAACGGCCACCCACAAGGGCTGCCAGTGGAGCAGTATCCCGAGCGCCACGCCGCCGAAGGCCGCGTGGGCGAGTCCGCTGCCCATGAACGCCAGCCGCCGTTGGACGACGAAGGTTCCGAAGTAACTCAGCAAGAAGCCGGTCATGGCGCCGCCGGCAAGCGCGCGCTGCATGAAGGGATATTGGAGCGCCTCAAACATCGCGCGATCCGCCGCTCGCCGCGCGGTGGCCCGTGAACCCGAACACGGCCAGCAGCCGCTCCTCGCGCGCCACTTCTTCTGGAGGACCGAATCCGGCGATACCCTGGTGCATCAAGAGGACGTGCGTGGCGTGAACCCGCGCGCCTTCCCAGTCGTGGGTAATCATGAGCACGGTCGATTCGGTCGTGCGCTGGTACCGTTCCAGCAGGTGATACATTTCCGCCTCACCGGCCACGTCCATGCCGGCGCCGGGCTCGTCGAGGATCAGCAGCTTCGGTTTTCGCACGAGACAGCGCGCGAGATACACCCGCTGCAGTTCGCCGCCCGATAAATGGGGTATGGACCGGTCCGCGAGGGTCGCCACCCCCGCCTGCTCCATGGCATCCAACGCCAGTTGCCGTTGCTGCGTGCTGACCCGCCAGGGCCAACGCCGCGTCATGCCCGTGACGACCAATTCGATGGCCTTGCCCGGAAAGCGGCGGTCCAGGGTCTTTACCTGGGGTATGAAGCCCACATCCATCGGGTTCACGTCGTGCACCGGATTTCCGAAGATGCGCACGATTCCCTGGTCCGGTTTCTGGATGCCAAGGATCACGTTCAGCAAGGTGCTTTTGCCGGCGCCGTTGGGGCCTATGATGGCAACGAACGCACCCACCGGCGCGGCAAAACTGATGTCGCGCAGGGCATGGAAATCGCCGAATCGCAGGGATACCCGTTCGGTCTCTATGGCTGGCACGTTCATTGAAGGGCCTCAAGCAGCGTCTTTGCGTTCGACCGAATCAACTCTTCGTATGTCATTCTGCCCGACACGCCACCGAGCGGATCGAGTTCGAACACCGGCACCCCGCCCGCTTCCGCGACGACCTCCGCCGGACGGCGCGCCAGTTGCGGTTCCGTGAAGACCGCCTTGATGCCATCGCGCTTGATCGTTTCCGCCACCTCAGCGATGTGCTGGGCCGTCGCTTCCTTTCCCGGCGACGGCTCGATCAACGCCCCGGGCTTCAAGCCGTAGCGCCGAAGAAAGTAATTCCAACTGGGATGAAACTGTACCACGGGCGCCCCGGCAAGCGGCGCCATCTGCGCGTCCATATCGCGGTCTAGTTGTTCCAATTCCGCAGCGAACCGTTCGGCGCTCTGCGCATATGCAGTAGAGCCTTCCGGATCCAGTTCCGAGAGCCGCTCAACCAGCGCGGGCAGCATCGCCTTCACCGCCAGGGGGTCGCCCCAGAAGTGGGGGTCGTACTGGCCGTGTTCATGCTCGTGCCCGTGGTCTTCGGAACTTTCGTCTTCCGCTTCGAAAGATAACCGAAATGACTCCGGCACGAGCGTCAACGCGCTCACCTTGGTGGCGCCGGGCAGCCGCGCTGCCCAAGCGTCGAGCGATTCATCCACGAAGAACACCGCCAGGGCCCGTTCGGTCGCACGGATATCGCTTGGCCGGGGCTCGTAGGTGTGCGGCGAAGTCCCCGGCTGGAGCAGCGTACGGACCGTCACCCGGTCGCCTGCCACTTCGCTGACGATTTGGGCCAGTGGCGCGATGGTCGCTACATACTCGCGCGGGGCCGCCTCGCGTGGTTGGCATGCGGCAACCAGGCTCGCCAAGACGACTATCGTTACACCAGATCGGTTCATTTCCTCGCTTCTTTCAGAACGATCGGTATGCAGCCAGTGTGCCCCAACCCTCCGTTGGCGCGGTAACGGACCCGTTCGCTATACTGCTGCGGGGATTGGTGGGCTGACTCTTAATGATAATATATTATCGATAACCGTTGTCAAGCAGGAACTGAATATGCAACGCGACACCGCTCAACGCCGCGCCATTCGACAGGTTTTTCGGGAGGCCGCCCGGCCCCTGAGTCCGAACGAAATCCTGGAAGGCGCGCGCCGCTTCGTCCCAAATCTGGGCATTGCAACGGTCTATCGCTCCGTCCGTGGTCTCACCGAAGAAGGCTGGCTCGTCCCCGTGGAAGTCCCAGGCGAACCCCATCGGTACGAGCTGTCCGGTCAGGACCACCACCACCACTTCACCTGCCGCCAATGCGGCCGTATGTTCGACTTCGACGGCTGCCCCAAGGACCTGGCCCGCTTGGTGCCCGCCGGGTTCGTCATGGAAGACCATGAAGTCTTTCTTTACGGACGCTGCGCGGATTGCCGGAAGTCCTAGCGCGTTCCCGGTGTTACCGTTTTAGTTGATGTATCACGTCCGCATTTGGTTGGGATAACGCGATGACAACCCACACTTACAAGATACACGGAATGGACTGCGCGGAAGAAGTCACTATTCTGAAACGTGAGCTGGGTCCATTCGTGAAACATGAAGACGACCTGCGCTTCGACCTCATCAACGGCCGCTTAACGGTGCAAACCGACGAGCCGGAAAATGCGATGCGCGCCGCCATCGGTAAGACAGGCATGCGCGCGATCCCGTGGGAGGATCATGTCCGCGAGAGCCGGAGCGGTTCGGCGGGTGGGTACTGGACGACCCACGGCCGCGAAGTCATGTGCATCGCAAGTGGCGGGTGTATCGTCGTGGCGTTCGTCGTGCAGATTCTCAACCTTGGTTTGCGCGGGGCCGTTACCCAGACTGACATTCATGGGTATGGCGTGGTGGCGACGTCCCTGCTCGCAGTAGCCACGCTGACTGGCGCCTGGTTCGTGATTCCGAAAGCTTGGTACGCTTTGCGCAATCTCCGCCCTGACATCAACCTGCTCATGGTAGTGGCGATTACCGGGGCGATCATCCTCGGCGAATGGTTTGAAGCGGCCATGGTGAGCTTCCTGTTTTCGCTCGCACTGCTCCTTGAGTCATGGAGCGTGGGCCGTGCGCGGAGGGCGATATCCTCGCTGATGGACATGGCCCCCGAAACCGCCCGCTACCACCCGCCAGGGGAAACAGCCGCCCAATTCCGGGAGGCCCCCGTAGGCGAGGTTCCCGTGGGCTCAACCGTATCCGTGCTGCCCGGCGAACGCGTTCCGCTGGACGGAGTCGTGACGCGTGGCGCTACATCCATCAACCAGGCACCCATCACGGGCGAGTCCGTCCCCGTACCCAAGGGTGAAGGCGACGAAGTCTACGCCGGTACCATCAACAACGAAGGGTCCTTCGAGTTCCGATCCACCAAGGCCGCCGAAGATTCCAGCCTCGCGCGCATCATTCACATGGTTGAGGAGGCCCAGAGCCGCCGCGCGCCCGCCGAACAATGGGTGGAACGCTTCGCCCGCTACTACACGCCCGCCATGATGATCCTGGCTATTCTCGTCGCGGTACTGCCACCGCTTCTTGGCCTGACCGCGTGGAGTGACTCCGTCTACCTCGCGCTCGTATTGTTGGTGATCGCGTGTCCCTGCGCCCTCGTAATATCCACGCCCGTCAGCATCGTCGCGGGATTGACGCGGGCGGCGCGCGCCGGTGTTTTGATCAAGGGCGGCGCGTACCTCGAGATGCCGGCCCAACTCAAGGCCATCGCCATGGACAAAACCGGCACGCTGACCTTGGGCGAACCGCGTGTGCAGCGGGTCATCCCGCTGAACGGCCACAACGTCGAAGAATTGCTTTCCATGGCCGCCGGCATTGAATCCCTCAGCCGTCATCCGGTGGCGGAAGCGGTAGTGCGGCACGCGCACGAACA
The DNA here is from genome assembly GCA_964632865.1 of uncultured Nitrospiraceae bacterium. Classification (GTDB taxonomy): domain Bacteria; phylum Hydrogenedentota; class Hydrogenedentia; order Hydrogenedentales; family SLHB01; genus JAHDWY01. The sequence continues at coordinate 1,062 of CAZWDH010000003.1, read as the reverse complement.
GCAGGTTGCTTTTACGCCCGCCGAGTCCTATCACGCCATTGAAGGCAAAGGGGCGGAGGCACGCATCGGCGATCGGGTGTATTGGATTGGCAGCCATCGTCTCTTACGGGAACGTGGTCACGATGATGACGTCGCGAACGTACACGCCACTGCCATTGAAGACGCGGGACACACGGTGGTCATGCTCGGCACGGAAGCGCACGTCTGCGGCCTCATCGCCGTTGCCGATGAGGTTCGCGCGGAAAGCCGAGACGCGGTAGCCGCCTTGAAGCGGGCCGGTGTAGCGCACGTCATTATGATTACCGGCGACAACGAACGCACCGCGCGCGAGCTTGCGGCAGCGGTCGGCGTGGACGAGTATTACGCCGAGCAGCTCCCGGAGGACAAGGTCGAGCGCCTTCGCGAGATCGTCGACCGCCACGGACCTACCGCCATGGTCGGGGACGGCGTAAACGACGCGCCGGCCATGGCTGCGTCGAGTCTCGCGATAGCCATGGGCGCCGCGGGGAGCGATGCTGCCATCGAAACCGCCGACGTGGCGCTCATGTCCGACGACCTCTCAAAAGTCCCCTGGCTCGTCGAACATTCGCGGCGCACCGTTCGGATCATCCGCCAGAACGTGGTCATTGCGCTGGGTCTCAAGGTCGTCGTTTTCGCGCTCGCACTCGCCGGATGGGGGACACTCTGGCTCGCCATCCTCGCCGACATGGGCGCGTCGCTCATCGTCATCTTCAACGGCCTCCGCCTGCTCGCCACCCGCGAGTAGAAAAATGGGGACAGCCACGAAAAATGGGGACAGCCACCATTTTCCTTGTAGATCACGGCGTACTTTACAAAGTCGCTCAGAAGGAAAATGGTGGCTGTCCCCATTTTTCTTGCGTACACTCTTGTGCAACGATCGTGCGGCAGTTATTCAAGTGAGGATGTGTGCATGAAGGGGACATCTACGTTTTCAAAGCTCCGCGTCCGGTTGTGCTTCTGCGCCACGTTCATGACGGTGACCGCAGCGTACGTGGCGTTCGCCGACGATCAACCTTGGCGTATCCCCGTCGATCACTCCTT
>CAZWDH010000002.1:0-70453 GCA_964632865.1 uncultured Nitrospiraceae bacterium | reverse complement strand
AGTCTTCCATGGTGACCCTGCGTTCGACGACGCCGTTCTTAATGATCTCGAAGGCGGGGATCGGATCCTGCGCGATCAGTTCCGCGGCGACCGCAATTTCGATTGCGTCTTCGGACTTGAAGACGTGGCCGGGAAGTTCGCCATTCGCCCGAACCAGCAGGAGTGGTCCATTGGTCACGAAGGAACGTCCGGCGCGCAGGCCGTCCCACCACTTGTCGTACGTGAACTCGCCGGGAACCTGCACATAGACCCGGTTGTATCCCACGGGATTCGGCAGCACGCCCGAGGCGCTTCCCGCGGACGGCGGCAGCCGGAATCCGCAATTCAGGATGTGGTAGTAGATTTCCTGCGACCAGAAGCCGTTTCCACGCGGCGGGGGCAGGCGTTCCGCGTCGCGGGGCTTGCCCCAGGCTTCGCTTTCGTACATGGACGAACGGCACATGTGGTTGTTGGCGAGGCCAATCGAATCGCCGAAGCCGTGGGCGAGGACGACGGGCACGTCCCACCAGAAGGGTTTCTCGATGTCGATCCAGACGCCAGGTCCTTTGGATTCCAGGAACGCCATGGGCGAAGGCCATTCCTTTTCCGCGGCGGAAATTTCCAGTGGTTCGTTGCGATTGAAGTAAAGGAAGGCGCCTCCGTTCCGCTCGTCTTCACCGGCCATGAGGTGGTAGAACCGGTCGCCGTCGAAGCGTACCAGCGGCTCCCCGGGAAGCGAGCGTTCCGACCAGAGGTTCTTCTTGTTCCACCACGTGATGACCGGCGCAACGTAGAGATCTTCCGCGCGCATGAGCAGTTCGATGTCTTCGACGGGCCGATGCACGTGGAGATCACCGGGATACCAGCCGCGTTCGGGCAGATTGACGAGTCGCCGCAGCTTGGTTTCGACCGTAAGCTGTTGACCCGCGGTAAGGCTCACTTCGCCTTTCACGCGTTCGTACTCGGGGCCGCGCTCGATTTCATACGTGTACGTTCCCGGCGCGAGGTCCAGGGCAACAGAGCCCTGGCACACGAAATGGTCGCGGAAGAAGGGCAGGTTGCCGGGGTCCTGCGCTTCGCCCGCGGCATTGAGCAGGTGAACCCGGCACGGAACGGGCTTTGATGTTGTGGACTCGACAACGCGCAGGTCCAGGTGTGCCCCAGCGATTTCGGCATCGTTGGGTTCGGCGAATATAAGCATTGAAGCAAGCAGTATGGCGCCCATGATCGGTCTCCTTGCAGGCCGGGACCAGTGTACCCGGAACCCATTGCACGATGCATCGGCAGCAATTTGTTCAGCGCGCGGATTCCGATAGAATGGATTCGGGCAGCAATTCATTCATTCGCAACGCGCGCGAACCAATAAGGAGTGCCGCTATGAGTCTACCGAAACGCAAACTGGGCCGGACGGGCCTTGAAGTCACGCAATTGGGTCACGGCGCCATGGAGGTCCGTGGCGAACGCATCTGGGGCGGACGCCCCTGCACGGACGATCAGGCGAATATCATTCTCAACGCGGTCGTCGACGCCGGCATCAATTTCATCGACACGGCGAACGACTACGGCAAGAGCGAGTTGTATCTGGGCCGGTACCTGTCGGCGCGGCGGGATGAGTTCTACCTTGCGACGAAATGCGGATGCCACGTCACGTACGCGGGCGACCACGACGAGACGCCGCACGTGTGGACGAAGGACAATCTTCTCCGAAATATCGGGGATTCACTGTTGAAGATGCAGGTAGACCACGTCGATATCCTGCAGTTGCACAATCCCACCGTCGAACAGGCGGAGCAATACAGGTTGGTGGATACGCTGAATGAAATCAAAGCCATGGGCGCCACGAAGTTCATCGGGTGTTCCAGCACGAATCCGCATCTGGAGACCTATATCGACTGGGGCGTGTTTGACGTGTTCCAAATCCCTTACTCTGCGCTGGAACGCCGGCATGAAAACGCCATCACGAAGGCGGCCAAAGCAGGTGCGGGGATCATCATCCGGGGCGGCGCGGCTCGCGGGGAACCTGGCATGACCAAGGGCGCGTCTAACGAGGAGCGGTGGAAAAAGTTCGAGGCGGCGAAGCTCGACGAGTTGCGCGAACCCGGCGAGTCGCGCACGGCGTTCTTGCTTCGGTTTACGCTGTCGCATCCGCATTGCGACACGACGATTGTAGGTACGCTCGAACCGGATCACCTTCGCGACAACGTGGAGACGGCCATGCGCGGACCTCTTCCCGCAGACGTGTACGAGGAAGCCAAGAAACGTCTTACTTCGGCAGGAGAAGTGCCCGAGGATGTTTAGATCTTGATGGGAACGTCACACCGCGACGCCCGCTATGATTAAGGAAGCGAACGCACCAGGCTGTACGCCTGAACTGGCCCGGACGATTGGATTGGGCGGTGCGATTGCATTTGTGGTGGGCGGCGTCGTGGGCGCGGGAATCTACGCGCTCATCGGCCCCATTGGCGCGCAGGCGGGTACGGCCATCTGGCTCGCGTTCGCGATTGCCATTGTGGTGTCGTTGCTGGGCGCGATTCCACTTATCCAATTGGCGAGCGCCCTGCCGCGTGCGGGCGCGGGGTATCTGTACGCCAGCCGGCTGCTCTCTCCCGTGATGGGCACGATCACGTCCGCATGGGTGATATTGGGAGGCGCATGTTCGACCTGTGTCGTTTCGCTGGCGCTGGTCAGTTACATGCCATTGCCGAAGGCGGTCGCTGCGCATCCGCATCTTGCGGCGGTCGCGGTGGTCACGATCTTCTATTTCATCCTCTTGCTGGGCGTCCGGTTTGCCATGGGACTTCAGATTGTGATGGCAGCGCAGATGCTGGCGGCCTTGCTCGTATACATCATTGCGGGCGTTGCGCAGGTCGATCTCGCGTTTTCCGTAGTGCCTCGGGGAGGCGCGAGCGGATTCTTGCTCGCCGTGATTCTCTGTTACAACACCTGCCTGGGATTCCAGGTGCTGGCCGAGATGGGCGAAGAGATTCGCGATGCGCGCCGCACCATACCGCTGGCTTTGTTTGTGGGGAGCGGTCTTGTCGCGGTGATCTACATCCTCGTCGGCATGGTCTTCGTCAACTCTCTTCCATTCGATCCCGCCGCGTACGAGTCGATCAACGCCCCGCTCAGCGCTTCGGGCGCACTGTTACTTTCGCCTGCGCTACTCGCGTTTTTGAATTTCGGGGCGGTTACGGCGGGACTCACATCCTTGAACGCGGCGGCCATCGCGATTCCCCGCGAGTTGTACGCCCAGGCACGCGACGGCCTGTTGCCTTCGCGTATCGCGCGGATTGCCCCTCACGCCAAAGCGCCGCTCGTGGCGTTGAGCGTCTTCATTGGGCTCGTGGTTGTCCTCATGCTGACGCAGCGCGACCTGGACTTTTACGGCTACATGGCGGCCGTGGGGATTCAGCTCATGACGTCGGTCATGTGCTTCGCGTGTCTTCGGCTGCGCGCGCGAGACCCGGACGCGTTTGCGTCGGCATATATCCGATTTCCCACGGGGGTACTCATCCTGTGCACGGTAGTCACGGTAATTGCGTCGATTGGATTCGTGGCGCTGATCGCGATCGAACGGCCCGGCGTCGCGCTGGCATACCTCATGCTGAGCGTTGCCGCGTGGTCGTACTACCGGCTCAGACGAGAAACACTGCTTCGTTCAGGACGGGATTTGGGAGGCAACCGCGCGCACCATTCCTGACGGAGCGCACCCATGAGAGCTCGACGCTATCCGGCGAGCGCCCGGGTTAGAAGTGTTACGCCGAGTATGATCAGCATGGCGAGGACGAGTTTTCGGAACCGAGCGTGGTCGATTCGGCGGTCAATAATCCGTCCGGCGAGCACCCCTGCGAGGAGCCCCGGGAAGGCGAAGAGCGCGAACCAGCCGACCGTTCGCGTGATGAGACCGTAGTACGCCTGCCAAAGAAGCAGGAAGACGCCGCTGAAGATGAATTGGCTCTGAAGGATGGATTTGAATCGTTCCTTGTGCCATCCGCGAATGGCCGCGTAAATCACGACAGGCGGTCCGCCTGCCGCAAAAGCCCCCACAAGAAGGCCCGACAGCACGCCGACAATGGTCGCCGTGCCGACTTGCGTCCGCGTGGCCCTCGGTTCGTCAACGCCGTCCTCGATAAGTTCGCCCTGGCCGCGCCGCCGCGTGGCGATCAGATCGAAGACCGCGTAGCCGAGGACGACAACGGCAAGGCAACCCAGGACGATGGACTCAGGAAAGGACGTGAGCGCATAAGTGCCGAAGGGAATTCCGGCAGCGACGCCGACGATGAGCGGCAAAGACTCGAACCAGAGCCAATGCGCGCGGTGCTGATAGAAAATGTAGACGCACAGCGACAGGCCCGCCATGGCCTGGAGGGGCGTGGCGACCTGGATGTCGATGATCAACGTCGTGAGCGTCACGGTGACGAGAGCCGAGCCAAAGCCGGCGACCGTGTGAACGATGCCACCGATGATGAAAGCGATGAGGACTATCAGTTCCGGGAGCATGGGACGCGCGTGTTTCCTTATAGCCCGCCTCCAGATTTCGGCGGTGCAACCTGAGGCGCGCGATTCTAGCGATGTGGGCCGTTGGATACAAGGATCGGCTGAGCGCGGGCGATTGATTAAACTTCCCCTCTTCTACAGCACCCCGCCTTGCACGCGATCCCCGTACGTGGTAGGCTCCCCGCTATGTCTCGCGCTGCACGAGGCAACTGGTCGGCCGCGGCACACGCCGCATTCACAAACGAGACAAAGGTGTGACTCATTCTATGCGATTGATATACCGTCGTCTATACTCGGCGGCGCTCGCCACCGCGTTCTGCACAGTTCCATTCTTCGCACTCGCGCAAGACAACGCCCTCGACGAAGACAGCGTGGATCGCGACTACAGCGCTGAACTCCCCCGAATACCTCCGACCGAACCGGCCGACGTCATGCCGACGTTCCAGATCAAACCGGGGTTCCGCATCGAACTGGTCGCCTCCGAACCGCTCGTGCGCGACCCTATCGCAATGGCTTTCGACGAACAGGGCCGTCTGTTCGTGGTGGAGATGCGCGGCTACTCCGAAGAGCGCGACGAGAACATCGGCGAGATCCGCATGCTGGAAGACGTCGACGGCGACGGCATCTACGACAAGGCCTCCACCTACGTGGGCGGGCTCGCCTGGCCGACGGCCGTCGCGTGTTACGACGGCGGTGTCTTCGTGGGCGTTGCGCCGGACATCCTCTACTGCAAAGACACGGACGGCGACGGGCAGGCCGATATCAAGGAGGTCGTCTACACGGGGTTCAATCTCACGAACGTGCAAGGCCTCATGAATACCTTCCTCTGGGGCCTCGACTCGCGCATTCACGGCGCGACGAGCAGTTCCGGAGCGGAGGTCCGGCCCGCGGACGATCTCGCGCGTCTGCCAATTTCGCTGCGAGGACGCGATTTCAGTTTTGATCCCGTGACGCGCGATCTTCGACCCGAAAGCGGTGGCGCGCAGCACGGCATGAGTTTCAACGACTGGGGCCGCAAATTCGTCTGCTCGAACAGCGACCACATTCAGCTTGTCATGTTCGAAGACCGCTACATCGATCGCAATCCCTATCTCGCCGCGCCGGGTCCCCGTATCAGCATCGCGGTGGACGGTCCCTCCGCCGACGTGTTTCGGATCAGTCCCGTCGAACCGTGGCGAATTGTGCGCACGCGCTTGCGCGTGAAAGGGCTCGTGCCCGGTCCCGTGGAAGGCGGAGGCACGGCTTCCGGCTACTTTACCAGCGCGACGGGCGTGACCATCTATCGGGGCGACGCGTGGCCGGAGGAGTACCGCGGCAACGCGTTTATCGCCGATGTGGGAAGCAACCTCATCCATCGGAAAGTGATTTCGCCAAAAGGCGTCGAACTCTCCGCCCAGCGCGCGGAAGGCGAGGAGAAGGTCGAGTTCATCGCCTCGTCCGACATCTGGTTCCGCCCGGTCCAGTTTGCGAACGGACCTGACGGCGCATTGTATGTGGCCGATATGTACCGGGAGATCATCGAACATCCCGACAGCCTGCCTCCGGTGATCAAGAAACACCTCGACCTGACCAGTGGGCGCGACCGCGGGCGCATCTACCGCATCGTTCCCGAGGAGTTCTCCCAACCCGCGATTCCCAATCTCGGCCCCGCGCCATCCTCTGGGCTTGTCACGCTGCTCGATCATCCAAACGCTTGGCACCGCGAAACGGCAGCCCGGTTGCTTTATGAGCGCCAGGACACTGCCGTGGCGTCCGACATTCGCGACCTCGTGTCCAACGCGACACGCCCCGAGGGGCGCATTCAGGCCTTGTACGCGCTGGACGGCATGGGCGAACTCGATGCCGATACGATTTCGATGGCTTTGAAGGACAACGATCACCACGTCCGCGAACACGCCGTCCGGTTGTCCGAGCCGTTTCTTCGGGAGAACAACGAGGCGCTTCGCAGCAAGGTCATCGCGTTGGCGGATGACCCGGAGCTACGCGTGCAGTATCAGGTCGCATTCTCGCTGGGCGAATGCCAGGGTGAGGATCGCAATGGGGCTTTGGTGGATATTGCCAAAGCGCACAGCGACGACCAATGGTTCCGACTCGCGCTGTTGAGTTCGTCTGTTTACGGGTCCGGTGAGATCTTTGCTGCGTTGGCCGAGGACGTGGACTACCGCAAGTCCGACGAGGGTCGCGGGTTTCTGGAAGATCTTGCGTTGCAGGTCGGCGCGACGGGTCTCGATTCTGACGTGACCGTTGCCCTCGAACGAATTGACGCGCTTCCATCGGAGGAAGATGCGCTGGCGCAGAACGCCGTGCGCGGGCTCATTCAGGGGATGAAGCAGGCCGGCAAAGGCGGCGAAGCGCAAGGCGTGCTCGCGTCGAGCGAGCGGGCGGAAGCCTTGCTGGCCCAGATGCTGGAATCGGCTCATCAAGTTGCGGGCAACACGGACGAAGAAATTGCGAACCGCGTCGACGCGATCCAGACCCTCGGATTCGATAGCTACGACAAGACCCACGAGATCCTTTTTTCGATGTTGGATCAACGTCAGCCGGTGGAAGTGCAACGTGCGGCCTTGGGCACCTTGCGCAAGTTCGACAACCTGGAAATCGCGTCGGCCATCCTCGAAGCCTGGCCGGGCATGACGCCACCGTTGCGCGCCCAAGCCATCGAAGCCCTGTTTTCACGGGAACCCTGGCTGGTCAAGTTGCTGGACGCCATCGGCGAAGGCGACTTCCGCGCGACGAACCTCGATTCGCTGCGGGTGCGTTCCCTCCTCGCGTACGACAACGCGGATATCCGCGCCCAGGCGGAGCGCGTGCTGGCCGATTACAATCTCGGCTCGCGCCAGGAAGTCGTGGACGCGTACCAGGACGTGCTCGCCATGAAGGGCGATCCCGAGCGCGGTAAGGCTGTGTTTACCGAAAACTGCAGCAAGTGCCACAAGGTGCAGGGCGTGGGCTTTGAGGTCGGTCCCGACCTTTCGACTGTGGCCCAGGCCGGTCCCGACAAGATTCTTGTGAACGTCCTCGATCCGAATCGCGAGGTGAATCCCCAATACGTGAACTACACGATCGAAACCAGTGACTGGGAGTCCCACAGCGGCATCATCGCGTCGGAAACCGCGACGAGCATCACGCTCAAGCGCGCCAACGGCGAGGCCGACACCGTGCTCCGCGTGAATATCGATGACATCAAGAGCGATAATCTGTCCATCATGCCTGAAGGCTGGGAGCAGACCATCAGCAAAGAAGACCTCGCAAGCTTGATTGCGTATCTGACTTCGTTGGAGTAACTCCACGAGGGAGGTTGGAATGGGCCGAGACCGCACGCAGAAGTCCGGGATGGGAAAAGTTTTCCCTCCCGTTGCGGGCACTGTACTCACGGTGCTGGTCTCCGCATGCTGGTCCGCCAAGGCGCCTGAAGAATCCGCTGAAGCGGTTGCACCGGTGGCCCAGGTCGCGGAGATCTATGTTGCACCGGCTTCTCCCATCGACTTTTCCGAGCGGAGCGGCAAACCGGAGTTTCAGAGTGCGCTGGGCCAATTGTCGAACGAACTGGGACTTCGATTTGCTCCGATGGAAGCGATAGGCGGCGCGTATCAAGCGACCGCGTCGTACGAGAGCGCCGAGGGGAACTTGTTGGCGTGGCACCAGGCGGCCTTGAAGCACGGAGCGTTCCTGTTTCGAATCGACTGCCGTTTCGGTATCAGCGGTCAACCCGACATAATTGCACTGCTGCCGACGACGGATCCGTATGAAGTCATCCAGGCCGTCGGCACGGACGGCGTCAATTTCGACGTGGACAACGCAGAAGTCATCGCCTGGCTGCGCGGTATGGAAGAGCAGAATCCCTTTACCCTGACCGGCGCCGGGCTGGATTTTCTGGAAGGGTACTTCGTGACGCCGCCGGATAACGCGCCCGCGCTGGCCAAGCGCATGTACGAGTTCTGCCCGGACATTGTCGATCAAGGAACCGGCACGGTCGAAGCCTTGGCCGACGAACTGGCCAAAGGCAAACTCTACTTCTGGTGGGATTAGTCCGTATGGAGTGCGAGGGCTCGCCCTCGCCGTTCTCAACCCGGCGTGTTGTGTAGTGCATGGAAAGGACGATCATGGAACGCAGTAAAGATGACCGGATCAAACGATCTGACATGCTCTCGCGGCGCACCTTCCTCGGCGCGACCGCCGCCATGGCAATCGGTTTGACCGCGCGCGGGTATGACCCCTAAGAAACGGCCGCGATGGCCTCGGGCCCCTTCTTCGACATACACACCCACCTCGGTCAGAAATGGGGGAACCGTCCGCCCCTTGATCCCGAAGGGCTGCTGCGTTGGATGGACAGCCGGAACGTGGCGCAAGCCGCCGTGCTGCCGTTGATTTCGCCCGAGTCGTGGGATCACGTGTTGACGCCCGACTATGTGTTGTCTCAAACGGAACCGTATCGCGACCGGTTGATTCCCTTTTGTTCCATCGACCCGCGCACGCTCAACCTGAGCGGATACCAGGCCAAACTCGATCTGCTGCTTCGGTACAAGGAAGCGGGCGCGAAGGGATTCGGCGAGCACAAATGCGGAGTCGCCATGGACGACCCCCGCAATCTGGAGATCTATGCGGCCTGCGCGGAGGCCAAGCTCCCCGTGCTGTTCCATATGGACAACCAACGCAACATGGACCAACCGGGCCTGCCCGGACTCACGAAAGTCCTGGAGCAAGTCCCCGAGGGCGTCTTCATCGGTCACGCCAACGGGTGGTGGGCCGCCATCTCCGGCGATTGCACGCAAGAGGACATGGGCAGCTACCCGAACCGGCCCGTCACGCCCGGCGGCGCTATGGACGCGCTCATGGATCGGTTCCCGAACATCTACGCGGATCTGTCCGCAGGCAGTGGCGCCAACGCGATCATGCGCGACATGGCGTTTGGCAAAGAATTCGTGATTCGGCGCGCGGACCGGCTCCTGTTTGGAACCGACTACCTCGCGCCGGGGCAGAAGGTCGTTCAATTCAGTCTGTATGGTGAGATGGATTTGCCCGAGGATGTGAAGGCAAAAGTGTTCCGCGACAACGCCCGCGCGTTGCTGGGACTGCAATAGCGAGGAAGTATCATGCGCAAACGTGGATTTACGTTGATTGAACTGCTGGTTGTTATTGCCATCATCGGCATCCTTGCCGCCATTCTGCTGCCCGCCCTGGCGCGGGCGCGCGAAGCGGCGCGGCGGGCCTCCTGCCAGAACAACCTGAAGCAGATGGGTGTCGTGTTCAAGATGTACGGCAACGAAAGCACTGGCGAGACTTTGCCGCGCGTACACGGCGATCAGGCCTTCGGTGCCGCGGCCAACGCGACCGGATGCGATCCGGATTCGTTCCACGACGACACCGCGTTCGGTCCCCGCATCCCGGCCGTGTATCCCGAGTACCTCACCGACCTGAACGTGCTGCTCTGTCCTTCCGACGGCGATCTCGGGTCGGACAATCCCCTCCTCATCGTGGCCGACGACGGCAGCGGCACCTGCGCGCACGAGCACGAAGTCACCTATGCCGACCAAAGCTACAACTATCTCGGTTATGTCCTCGATCGCGTCGACGAATCCGATCCGACGGTCGCCGCGCCCTTTCCCGGTCCCGCGCAGATGGTCGGGCTATCGCTCATGTTCGGCAGTGTTCTCTTTAACATGGATCCCGCCGATGACGACGTGACCGATGAGCCGGTTGATCTGGCGGCGTACGGATTCGGCGGCTTGGGTTACGGCAACGGCGCGGGCGATACGATCAACCGGCTGAAGGAAGGCGTGGAACGATTCATGGTCACCGACATCAACAACCCGGCCGGGTCCGCGGTGGCCCAAAGCGAGTTGGCGATCATGTGGGATAAGATCAGCACGAATCCCAGCGGCGGGATCGGGTACAATCACATTCCCGGGGGATGCAATACGCTCTACTTCGACGGGCATGTGGAGTTCGTGAAGTTCGGCGAACGGTTCCCCGCAACACGCTCGCACGCGACCCTGAACTCGTTGTTCGAGTAGTCGTAGCATCGAAGGAGGCCGGCATGAAGTACCGTGGTCACCGTATAACCCGCAGGACGATGCTCCGTCGTATGACCGCAGCGGCAGGGGCGATTACGTTTCTCCCTTCCGTCATCAAGGCGCAGGAGACTGCGCCGCGATTTCGCATTGGCGCTTGCGACTGGTCACTGGGCAAGCAGAGTGACGTCGGCGCCTTTACCGTTGCGAAGGAGCTGGGTCTCGACGGCGTGCAGGTCAGCCTCGGCACCGAGGCCAACGACATGCACTTGCGCCGTCCGGAGATCCAGCAGCAGTTCCTCGACGCCGCATCGCAAGGGGGCGTTGAGATCGCATCGTTAGCCATCGGCGAACTCAATCGAATCCCTTACAAAAGCGATCCCCGCGCCGAGGTGTGGGTTCGAGACAGTATCGACGTGTGCACGGCGTTAGGGGTAAACGTCGTGTTGCTCGCCTTCTTCAGCGAAGGCGACCTCCGCGACGATCCGCAAGGCGTCGATACCGTGGTTGAACGCCTGAAACGGGTCGCGCCCAAGGCCGAAGAAGCGGGCGTCTACCTTGCCATCGAATCCTGGTTGAGCGGACCTCAGCACCTCGAGATCATCGAGCGCGTCGGTTCGCCAAACGTCAAGGTGTACTATGACGTGGGCAACAGCCACCTTCGCGGCTACGACATCTACCAGGAGATTCGCGATCTCGGCACGGAACACATCTGCGAGTTCCACGCGAAGGACTACGAACACATCTTCGGGCAGGGCAAGGTCGATTTTGTTGAAGTCCGGAAAGCCATGGACGACATCGGTTACAGCGGCTGGATTCAGATCGAAGGCGCCCAACCCCTCGGCCTCATGGAAAGCTACACCGCCGACGAAAAGTACCTGCGGCAAGTCTTCTCCTAATTGCGCATCTTCAGAGCACTGTAATCGCTGCGAGCCGTCGGAGACCCATCTTCATTCTGGCGCGAGCCTACTCATCGTCCGTCGCCCGTCGCTCGAACCGGCCCACCGGATATCCGGCCGCGTACGAAATGACGAACGCGCCGTTCGCCGTCTCGTACCGCACCTTCTCATCCCGCGACTCAAAATCCGACGGCGTCCCGCGCTCCAGCGCATTCGGTCCATCGGGCGCCAGGTAATCCCCCGCGAACTTCTCCACGATCTCAGTCCGATCGCCAAGACTATGCCCCGTCGTCTTTAGAATCTCCCCATCAAGATCCGCTTCCTCGATGAAGTGTGGTTCCACATCCAGCCCCGCGTCAGCCATGTTCGCCGCCATCTCGCGCGCGTCCGATACGAGGCACGCCTCGTCCGTGGTTCCATGCACGATGACAATTTTGCAGCCATTCCCCAACGCGTTCATAGTCCGCGAATGTTCGGGATGACCTACGAATCGAATCGCCTGCGCGTCGGCATTGAGATACCGCGGATCATCCGGGTTGGCACTGTACCCCGCATAAAGCCGGCTCCCGCCTTCCAAGTTGAAGGCGACGTCGTTGCTCAACTTCGGCATCCCGCAAATATCAATGATGCACGCGAAGGTGCGCGGCGCGAGCTTGTTCACCATGAGAGACACATTTCCCCCGCCCGATCCGCCCGTGGCATACACGCGGCCTTTCGCGAACGATATCCCCGCCTGGGCCAACCCGTCCCACATGAAATACAGTGCCCGCAGGGCGTCCAGCGCCTGGAAGTACCCGTGGTCGTAAGGCACCCCCAGTTCCGCTTCGTACTTGCCGCTCTGCACGTAGTCGACGCTGATGGCAATCACGTTGTAGCGATTCGCAAGCGTCGCCGGGTCCGGCGCACCCGTTGCTCCCGTGCCACCCCAGTTGTGCAGGCTCAGCATCAGGCCGGTGCCTTCGTTGACCTGGGAAATGTCGCCTCCCGGATAGTGCAGATACACTTCGACCGTGCGCGGCCCCGGCTGGCGCGGCCACTCTTGCGCCGGTATCGTCGCTTGGCCGTCGGACTGGGGAAGTGGGGGAAAGTCCGCCTGATCATCCGCTGATGCCGCGAATGCTACGATCCAACAACACAGGCCGAAAGATAGAATGCGCAAGATCGGTAGTACTCGGCGGTATCCAACGCCATTCACGACGCGATCGACTCCAATGCGTTCCGGAACGCGTCGAGCACGTCGTTTGTGAAGAGCACAAACCGAACTGAATCAATGGAATCGTGCCCTTTCAGAAACTCAGACACGGTATCCACCGCAATACGCGCTGCTTCGGGAATGGGATAGCCATACACACCGCAACTGATGGCCGGAAACGCAACCGTACGCGCTCCGTTCTCCGCCGCGACTTCCAGGCTGCGCCGGTAACAGCTCGCCAACAACTCCGGTTCGCCATGTTTTCCGTCGCGATACACGGGACCCACCGCATGGATAACATGTTTGGCGGGTAAGTTACCTCCCGTCGTGACCTTTGCGTCGCCCGTGTCGCACCCACCCAACTTCCGGCATTCGTCCATGATGGCTGGACCGCCGGCGCGATGGATCGCCCCGTCCACACCGCCTCCCCCGCGCAGACCGGAATTCGCCGCATTCACGATCGCGTCCACGGACTCCTTCGTAATATCCCCCTGAACGACTTCGATGGTCCCGTGTCCAATTTGCATTTTCATGGGCAAGGATCCCTCCGCAGCAAATCAGAAATCCGTTTGCTGACGCCGAATGCCGACGCTGCTGTCGAGTTCGTCTTCGACTTGCGCGGGATCGTCCGCGTTGACCAACACCAGCTTTCGCAAATGGACGAAGCTCTCTTCGTCGATCTCCTCAAAGGCAACACCGACCATGTTCGCTTCCAGACGGGTCACGGTGCCCTTCGCCACAATCCGAATCGGAGGTTCCGCGCCCGGTAAGAGAAGCTCCATGGTGCAAGGGCCGCCGTCCGCCACCTCGCCCTGAGCCGCCACGAGCGCGCCGTTCATGCTGAGGTCTTCCAGATGGCAGGATACAAGAGGGCGGCCGGGTTGGAGCAGTTTCGCATCGAGGTTCGTATGGACACGGGTGAACTCTCGTTTATCGTGTGTGTCGCCCATGGTTTCCTCCTTCCTGACGCCGTATCAGTATATCATGGTGTGGAAGGGAGGCCATTAAAGCGTCGGGCCGGACTCCTTCATCCGCGTCATCAACCGGCGCTGCCGTTCAAGGAAGGATCGGACGAATTCCGTTTCTGGAGCGTCCAAAATCTGCCCCGGCGTGCCGATCTGGTGGCAGCGTCCATCCTTCATCACCGCAATCCGGTCCGCCAGATCGAGCGCCTCTTCCTGGTCATGCGTCACGTAGATAGCGGTGATGCCGAGGCGTTGCTGTAACTCCGCCAGTTCCAGCCTTGTCGCGTACCGCAGTTCGGCGTCCAGATTGCTCAGCGGCTCGTCCAGCAGCAGGATGGCCGGATGGACCGCCAGCGACCGCGCCAACGCCACGCGCTGCTGTTGACCTCCACTCAGATCGGTCACCGGGCGCTCCTGCACGCCTTCCAATTGCACTCGCTGAAGCGATTCCTCGACGCGCTCCGCGATCTCCTCCTTCGCCATACCGCGCGCGCGCAGTCCGAACGCCACGTTGTTGAACACGTTCATGTGCGGGAACAACGCGTAGCTCTGAAATACCATGGCCGCGTTGCGCTTCTCCGGCGGCAACGCGGTCACGTCGCGTTCGTCGAAGAACAAGCGGCCGCTGTCTGGTACTTCCAGCCCCGCGATCACGCGTAATGTCGTCGTTTTGCCGCATCCACTGGGACCGAGCAGCGCGAAGAATTCGCCCTGCTGAATCGTGCAGGTAAACTCCCGAACCCCGCCGCCTTCGTCGTACACGCGCGTAATGCTCTCGCAACGCACGGAACTCATGGAGCGTTGTACACTTCGGCTTCCCAGCGTTCGCACCAGCGCTTCTCGTTTCGCGCGAACGTGGTCCAATCAATTTCCATCGGCTCGATGTCAAGCGATGCGATCCAATCGGGCAAGGTCTGTGGGTCAAGATCCGTGCGCGCGGGGACCTTCGCGAAGGCATCCGCCTGCTGCGCGAGCGCTTCCGGCGTGGTGACAAAATCGTAGAACTTCTTGGCCCATTCGGCGTGCGGCGCACCTTTGATGATGGCGATGCCCTCCGTCAGGACGGGCGTGTTCGGCGGCACGACGCATTCAAAGGGAAACCCGTTGCGTTCCCGTTGCAGCGCCACGTCGGGCATGAGCCACACGCTGATGAGGTCCTCTTGCTTCTTCACGTGATCGAACAGCAATTGCGGGTTTTCCATGTAGGCTTCAACTTGATCGTGCAGCGCATCCAGCCACGCAATCCCGTCGTCGTCGCCGGGCGCGCGGTAGATCATCGCCCCGATAAACGTCCGCATGGTTCCCGACGGCAGGGGTTTCCGCAAGGTGATCTTGCCCGTCCACTCCGGAAGCAGCAGTTCGTCCCAGGTCTGCGGAACCTGCTCCGCCGTGTAGTGGCGGCTGTTGTACAGGATCGCCAGCGGCGAACGGTACGTGCCGTACCAGCGATCCTCGGCGTCCTTGTATTCGGCGGGCACCGCGTCCGCCCATTCCGGACGATATGGTTCCAGCAGGTCTTCCTGTGCGGCCTGCATAAACATCGTTGAAGGCGCGCCCCACCAGACGTCTCCTTGCGGACGTCCGCGCTCCGCCTTCACCCGGCTGTAGACTTCCTGCGACCCCGCGTCCACCCATTGCATGTCCACTTCCGGGTAGGCCGCCTCGAAGCGCGCTTCGTAGTCCTTGAGGATATCCGGACCGTGCGGGCTGTACACGACCACGACTTCGCGTGACGAGCATCCGCTCATGACCGCCAGCGCGGCGATGCCAATCATCCAATATCTCATGAATTCACCTGTTGGTCGACCGCTTCGAGCGTGGGCGCGATTCTCGCGGGAGCCGCAACCTGGTTGCGAATTGCGTCCAGGTCCTTGATGCCGGTACCGGTAATTACGCAGCACACGCGCGTGTCACGTCCGTTGCGGGGGAGTTGATTCAGGGCCGCGACGACAACCGCGCAGCTCGGCTCGCACAAAATGCCTTCGGCCGACGCCAGCAACAGTTCGCCCGCGATGATTTCATCATCCGTGACCACGGGGGCGAGGCCGTCTGTAGTGCGAATCGCCGGCAACACCGTGTGCCCGTCGAAGATGATGTCATCGGCAATACCGCCCGCGATCGTCTTCGGATTGGGCCAGGGGTTCTTCAGCGTTTCGAGGAAGGGTGTGCCTTTGTCAATCGCCTGCTTGACCGGCGCGCACCCGGCGGCCTGCACGCCGGCAAGCCGTGGAATACGATTCAATACGCCCGCGCGTTTCAAATCCAGAAACCCTCGCCAGATGCCGCCGAGCAGTCCGCCGCCGCCGACCGGCGCCACGATCCAGTCCGGCACATCCCCGCCAGTTTGGTGGTATATTTCGTAAGCAATCGTCTTCGCCCCTTCCACGTTATAGGGCTCGTGCATGCCCGACGTGGACAGGTGATACCAGCCAATTTTTTTGCACGCGGCGACGCAGAGTTCGAACACCGCGCCGGCCGAGGGACTGTCCACGCAAAGCACCTTGGCGCCATACGCCGCAGCCTGGGCGATCTTGCCTGGAGCGGCCATACCGTGCATGAACAGCACGGCGCGCATCCCCGCCCGTGCCGCGTAGGCCGCCGCTGCACAGGCCACGTTGCCCGACGACACGACGGCCACCGTATCCATACCCAATTCGCGCGCGTGGCTGATCCCGACGGATACCTGGCGATCCTTGAACGAACCGGTCGGGTTAGACGTCTCGTTTTTCAGCAGTAGCTGTTCGAACCCGAACTTGGCCGCCAGCCGCGGCGCTTCCACCAGCCGCGTCGCGCCTTCTCCCAGCGATACGGTGCAATCCGCATCCGCGACAGGAAGGAACTCGCGATAGTGCCACAAGGATTCGGGGCGTGACTCCAAACATGATAGGTCGCCATCGCCCACAAATCGCAGGCTGAGCGGTTCGCCGCAATGGCTGCACGCAGCGCCGCGGGGCTCTACGGCCGCCGATTTGCCGCAACCGTAACAGTGGAATTCAAAGTCGGAGAGTAGGGTAGTGCTCATGATCGCCTATTCTGGCAAATCGGAATCGTCGATACAACGCGGAAGACTATCGAAATAGGGAGACTTTGAGCAGTTTCCGGTATATCCGAAAGGAATCGCGGAACTTGTTGAAGTGGGACGAAGGATTTCCTTCCTCGTAGATTGTCTGAATCGGCGACGTGGTTACCTTGAAGTTGTTGCGGACCGCCTTCACGAGGATTTCCATTTCGGTCTCATAACGTCCACCAGGGATCTTCTCGACGATGAACTCGAGCAAGGGCCGCGAATGCAGGCGAAAACCGGACTGCGTGTCGCCGATGCGCTGCCCTAACAAGACGCGCGTGATGCCGGCCGTCAGCTTGTTTCCAAACCGGCTGCGCCAGGGCACGTGCGCCTGATCGAACTCGCGCGCGCCAATGACAAGGTCGGCCTCTTCCTCGACGAAGGTGCGATACAAGGCGGGAAGCTCCCTGGGATCGTGCTGGCCGTCGGCGTCCACAATCGCCGCGCAGGTCACGTTGGGCAATGCCAGGGCTTCCCGAAACCCGCGCATCATGGCGAACCCCTTGCCTTGGTTCTGCGGAAGCGCGATCACCGTCGCGCCCAACTCGCGCAAAGGCTCCGCCGCGCCGTCCGTGCTTCCGTCGTCCACGACAATCACGTGGTCGAGGAACTCCCGCAGGCCGGTAATCACGGGTGCAACGCGGTCCCCCGCGTTGTAACACGGAACCACAGCCGCCACGCTGGTGCGCATCGTCGTATCGCTCATGTCGTAAACTCAACGCTCCTAAGTACGACCTTTTACAATGGACGGCAATACTTTGGAGTGCGGCCCCTTGGGGCTGCTTTGCTTTAGACTGTCTTGATGGTCCTTAGAATTCTGACTCATGCAAAGTGGGCTCGAAAAGAACTACCTGCCTGCCGTCAAGCCGCAGGCAAGCCAGCTCGGCCAAAGCAGCCCCAAGGGGCCGCACTCCATAATTGCGCTGGTACGAATGTCCATTATGCTCAGAGTCTGCCGCAACTGTATCACGTTCGTCCATTCAACGCATTCTGGACCGAGGTAGGGCACCTCGTGAGGCACAGTCGGTGCGCTGAGACCGACGCCTAAAGTATACTTCCGGGAATGCTAATCTTCTGGGGGGACTTGCCATGACGGGACGGGAACGGATACTCGCGATGATCGCCGGTGAACCGGTGGACTGCCTGCCGCTGATGCCCATCACCATGATGTTTGCCACCGACCGAATCGGCAAACCTTATCGGAGTTACGCCTCCGACCATCGAGTCCTGGCCGAGGCGCAGATCCATGTCGCCGACGAGTTCGGATTCGATTACGTGTCCGCCATTTCCGATCCCGCGCGGGAAGCGGCTGACTGCGGCGCGGCCATCGAATGGTTCGACAATCAGCCTCCGGCTATCGACGAGTTACGCGCCCTGATCCATGAACCGTCGGCGCTGGCGGGCCTCACGATGCCTGACCCGGCAACGGGAACGCGCATGCGCGATCGCATCGACGGCGTCGCCTTGCTCAAAGAACGCGCCGGAAAAGAGAAACTGGTGGAGGGCTGGGTGGAAGGCCCCTGCGCGGAAGCCGCCGATTTGCGCGGAATCAACACGCTCATGTGCGACTTCTTCGAGAATCCCGACTTCGTGCGCGATCTATTCGCATGGGTCATTCAACTGGAGATCGCCTTCGCGCAGGCTCAGATCGACGCGGGCGCCGACATCATCGGTGTCGGTGACGCCGCAGCGTCCCTCGTAGGCCCGCAAGTCTACGAGGAATTCGTCTGGCCGTACGAAAAGCAGCTTGTCGACGCGATTCATGACATGGGCGCGCTGGTCCGCCTGCACATCTGCGGCGATACCCGCGCGATTTTGAAAGGCATGGGTGAACTGGGTTGCGCGATTGTCGATCTCGACTATCCGTCGCCTCTCGCCATGGCGCGCGAAGCCATGGGGCCTGACCAGGTCTTGCTGGGCAATGTCGATCCGGTCTCATGCCTTCGTAACAAAGAGCCCGAGCAAGTGGTTAAGGCAATCGCCCAATGCCACGCCGAAGCAGGACGGCGCTACATCGTCGGCGCGGGCTGCGAAGTGGTGCGTGACACCCCGCTCGAAAACCTCCGCGCCCTTTGCGACTACGCCAAGAACCGCAAACCCTGAAACGTGTCAGTGGGATACCGTTCGGGTCAGGGTTCGAGGCGTAATGCGTCGTTAGCGCCCGCCATGTTGAAGGCTTGCAACGCGAATGCGAACTCGTCTTGCAGCGCTGTCGAGTCCAGGGGCGCTTTTTCATAGCCGATCGCAGATGCAATTGCGACAGGCGTCGGCGCGGCCAGCGCAACGAGCTGCGGGATGTCGACGGTCTTCAGCACGTTCGGAACGCACAGCGTGATGGATTGCGGCTGGGCATTTTCCAAGAAGTACCGGTAACTCGCGAGCACGTCCTCGACGTGAATCCCCGCGAACACATCGTCCAGCGCGGCGGCGTAAATCGCCATAAGTCCACCGGTATCGACTCCATGGCAAGTCACCGCGTCATTCGTCACGTCGTCGCGCGATACGAGGTAGCGCCCCGCTTGCAGCGCATCCCAGACCTGCTGGGCGAACAAAGGACGACCCAGGCATATGGCGGTGCTGGTGATGTGGTTTTCGTGCCAGAAGGCTTCCCCCGTGGCGCGAGGATCGAGTACGAGCACGGCCGCGCCGCCGCCGTTCACTACGTCGGAGGCATAGCCATCCAGGATCGCGGCGCGTTTCTTATCGTGCCCGCCTATGAAGACCGTGGCCGGCAACGCGCCGGTGGCCTCCGCCTTGCGCGCGAAGACCGCGCCCACCTCCATACCCGGCTCGGTCGTGATGGCGAGCACTTCGACGTGGAGGCCGTCCGTCTCAAATTGATTGACCACGCGGGCCGTGGGCGCAACGGGATCGGGACGTCCGCCGAGGACTTGCCAAACCTCTTCGCGCCACGCAAGCGCGCGCTCGTTCCAGGCTTCGGCGCTGACTGGGGGCGTGGCGTACGCAGCGCGAAGGCGATCCGCTTCCGCGCGGTTCAGCGTAACGACGGTTTCATGGCTTTCCGGCATTGTGGTGCCGTCGTAGCAGTTCAGGTCAAGCAGCGTGGGGTCTTCGCTCTCGTATTCCGGCTCGGGCACGGGTGAGCCGTCGCCTTCGCCACGGAGCCACAGATTCATCCACCCATAGCAGGCCTCGCGCAAGGGCTGCGACCAGCCGTGCGGCTCCGGCGCTTCCACGCTGCGGACACGATCCTTCGTCGCAACAAGTTCGTAGACGTTCTGCGCGCGCTGGTAGGTCTCGCGGACGCCTGCGATGGGAAAAATCTTATCCTCCGTGCCGTTGCCGAACATGAAGGGGCGCGGCGCGTTGAGGCCAATGATCTCGAACTCCTCCATCTCGTGAACGATGCCGGGGAGATGGTTGCAGATGCAGTGGTTGCCGCCGTAGCGCAGCCAGTGTTCGTAGGTGCATACAAAGCAGAACGATCCGCCCGCCTTGATGCGGTCGTCGAAGGGCATCGTGTAGAACGTGTTCTCGCCACCGCCGGAATTGCCGCAGAGCCCGATTCGGTTCACATCCACGTCGTCGCGGCTCATGAGGTAGTCGATGGCGCGAATGGTGTCCCACACGATATAGCCCTCGTTGGTCTGCCCCACGAGCAGCGAGCCGTAGCCGAGTTCATGACCGAAGCCCGGAAGTTTCCGTTCGCCCTGGCCGATGGGATCGTGGGCCATGACGATGAATCCCTGGCGGATGAGACCGAGATGGGCCATCTGATAGGTCGGGCAATTCTTGCCGTTATCCATGTCGTGTCCCGCAACGACGACGATGGCCGGAGCCGGCAAGGTGATGTTCTTGGGGATGTAAACGTTCGCGGTGACGTAGAAGTTGGGGCGGCTTTCAAAGACCACATTCTCGATGGTGTAGAGTTCGCGGTCCGCAGTGCCCGTAACGTGGGCGTTCAGGGGCGTCCGTTCAGGCATCGGGTCAAGACCGAGGCCCCGAGCCAAAGCGTTACGGATTTCAGGCGCACGACTCTCCCAGTCCTCTTTGGACGCGGGGTCCTTGCGCTGGGCAAGGGCTTCGCTGCACGCGTCGATAGTGAAGCGAAGCGCGCTCGCCTCCTCGGGCATGCCATTGGGATACACAAGCCAGCGTTGCGTTTCAGGATCGACGGCTTTGGGTTCTTCTCCGGCAACGGCGGATTGACTCAACAACGAGCAAAGAAGGACCACAGCGACAGCAGAGACACGGCGCATTGGACAGTACTCCCCGGTTCAACATCTCTTCGGGGACTATACTGGATAAACGGCGGTTTGGCCAAAAAATCGCGGAAGGTGAATAGGAATAACGCTTGCCTCGTCGGTTTCAGCACAGCGTTTGAACCCGATGACGGGTTTTGTTAGGGTTTCACGCTGTGCGCACTGCAAGGCGCAGATTGAAATTCCATCGGTTCATGTGAAGGAGTATCTATCACCATGAATGCACGCATAGTTCGAGTTGCGGGCGTTGCCGCGTTGGCGGCCGTCCTGATATCCGTTTCCGCGGTCGCGGGGAGCGTTACCGGTACGATCACGTATACGGGCGAGGTTCCCAAGCTGCCGCCGGTGGACATGTCGGCGGATCCGGCCTGCGCGGCCATGCACGGCGACAACCCGCCCGTGAACGAGGTACTGGTGCTGGGCGAGGGCCAGACGATGGGCAATATCCTCGTGCGCGTGACCAAGGGGCTTCCGAACAAAGAGTACCCCGCGCCGAGCGAACCGGCCATCCTCACGCAGGAAGGCTGCCAGTACAAGCCGCGGGTGTTTGTGCTTCATCCGAAGCAGACGCTGAAGATTCTGAATCCCGACGGCATTCTCCACAACGTCCACGGCATGCCGGAAGAGAACACACCGTTCAACAAGGCCATGCCGGCGACGCTGAAAGAGATCGAAGTGACCCTTCCCAAGGTCGAGGATCCCTTTGAAATCAAATGCGACATCCACCGGTGGATGCATTCCTTCTGCGCCGTGTTGGATCATCCATTCTACAACGTAACCGAAGCGGACGGCGCGTACACCATCAATGGGCTCGAACCGGGCGAATACGAAATCACGGCCTGGCACGAACGGCTCCCGGCCCAGACCGCGACCGTCACGATCGCGGACGACACGCCGGTGAAGCAGGACTTCGCCTTCGAACGGCCCAGCCGGTAGATTCTACGGTAGACGCGGCTTCCAGCCGCGTCTACTCGTGCTTTTCTCCCCAAACCGGTGTTTGGGTGCGCTAGTGTTGCGAAGTTGACTCGCGCCCCGACTTTCGGTTTACAATCCGCCCTTTCCTGGCGACTTTCCCCTTCTGCTTGGCAGGTCTTGGCTCAGGGGCTTTCAATGACGGAACACCACAGCGAACCGGCGCGCCGCGCTCC
Source organism: uncultured Nitrospiraceae bacterium (assembly GCA_964632865.1). Classification (GTDB taxonomy): domain Bacteria; phylum Hydrogenedentota; class Hydrogenedentia; order Hydrogenedentales; family SLHB01; genus JAHDWY01. Next base: position 48,475 of record CAZWDH010000002.1, on the reverse strand, counting down.
GGGGTGGTTGCGGCGAGTCATCTCGTGCGATCACAAGATCATCGGCATCCAGTACGGACTCACCGCGCTGGTCATGCTGTTCGTCGCGTTCTGTTTCGTCCTGCTCATGCGCTGGCAACTGGCCTATCCGGGCCAGCCGATCCCCTTGATGAGCAGCCTGTTCGGCGATGATGACACGCGCATGCCGGGCGGCATCATGCTCCCGAACTTCTACAATCAGCTCGGCGCCATGCACGGCACCTTCATGGTGTTTCTGGCTGTCGTGCCGTTGCTGGTCGGCGCATTCGGCACCTATCTCGTCCCGCTCATGGTAGGCGCGCCGAACCTGGCCTTTCCCCGGCTGAGCCGCGCAGGATTCCTCTGTTACCTCGGCGGCGTTGTCGTGATCGGAGCGAGTTTCTTCACGGAACTCGGACCGTCCAATTCGGGATGGACCGGTTATCCTCCCCTTGCCACGATCGAGTTGGCAGGACAAACCTACTGGCTCATTGGCATCGCGCTGGTCTACCTGTCTTCGCTGTTTCTCGCCATCAACATCATCACGACCGTCGTCCAACTCCGCACCGAGGGGCTCACGCTCATGCGCTTGCCCTTCTTCGTGTGGAGCCAGTTGGTCACCGCGTACCTTCTTCTGCTCGCCTTTCCGCCTCTGGCGGCGGCGGCGGTACTCCAGCTCATGGATCGGCTGGAGGGCACGAGTTTCTTCCTGCCCACGGGTCTCGTGATCTCGGGGAAGGCGCTGGACGTCAGCGGCGGGGGCAGCGCGTTGCTGTGGCAACACCTGTTCTGGTTTCTCGCCCATCCGGAAGTATACGTGTTGATTCTGCCGGCCTTCGGGATCATCGCGGAGATCATCGCGAACAACACGCGCAAGCCCTTGTGGGGATACAAAGGGATGGTCGGCGCGGCCATCTTCATGGGCTTCATGTCCATGCTCGTGTGGGCACACCATATGTTTCTCACCGGAATGGGGACCGTCATCAGCACCTTTTTTCAGGCGACGACGCTCATCATTTCCATTCCGTCAATCATCCTAGCGACCTCGCTGCTGGTCTCCTTGTGGGGCGGCTCGATTCGGTTCACGGTACCCATGCTGTTCGCCCTTGCATTCCTGCCCATGTTCGGCATCGGCGGACTCACGGGATTGCCGCTGGCGTTGTCGGCGACGAACATTGCGTTGCACGACACCTACTACGTCATCGGCCATTTTCATTACGTCGTCGCGCCGGGGACCTTGTTCGCGATCTTCGCGGGCGTCTATTACTGGTTCCCGAAGGTCACTGGGCGCAAGATGAACGACTTCCTCGGCAAACTGCACTTCTGGCCGTCGCTGTTGTTCATGAACGCGATCTTCATCCCCATGCTCATCCAGGGGCTGGGTGGCGTGTCGCGGCGCTTGTATGACGGCGGGGCGACCTACGGATTCGGTCAGGAGGTCTTCTTCCTGAACAAGGCCGCGACGCACTCGGCCTTCGCGCTGGCCATCGTGCAAATTCCGTTCGTCATCAATTTCTTTTACAGCCTGAAATGGGGCCGCAAGGTTGCCGAGAACCCGTGGGACGCCACGACGCTGGAATGGGAAGCTTCGTCGCCGCCACGGTTCGCGGGCAACTTTGAGCGTCCCGTGAAAGCGTATCGCGGTCCAAACGAATACAGCGTGCCGGGTCAGACGCAGGATTTCACGCCGCAATGGCAACCGGAGGAAACATGAGCGCGGTACCCTATACCAGCGCGCCCCGGCCCGATACGGGACTCTACAACGGCAAGGTCGGCACGTGGCTGTTCCTCGCCGCGGAAGCCATGTTCTTCGGGGCGCTGTTTTCGAGCTATGTATTTCTGCGGACTGCCGCGGAAGAGTGGCCGGTGGGTGCGGAAACGTTGCCCGCGGGTCTCGGCGTGGCGAACGTGCTGTGCATTATCTTGCTGGCCATCGCGGCTGCCAACGCGTGGCTCCATGGCGGCACCGACCGCGCCACCCTGTGGCTCTGGATCGCCTTCGGCTTGGGCGTGTTGTCGGTGACCCTGATTGCGGTCGAGCATCGAATCGTGGTGGACAGCGGCGCGAAGGCGGCAACGAGCACCTTCCATGGCATGTACTATCTGCTCACGGGGCTCTTGCGGTTTCATGTTATCGGTGGATTGGTCGTGACGATTTACCTGGTGACGATCGGCAAGGCGCTGCTTAGACAGGACCGGCAGCAGTATATCAACCGCGTCGAATGTCTCGGGCTCTACTGGCAGTTCATCGGCGTGATGTCGATTGTCACGTTTGTTTTGTTGTACCTGGTGTAACGAGGGGCGGGTGATCCCATGTCTCTGAAGACCGCACATACAGTCCTGCTCGGGTTGGCGATTATGTTCTGCGTCATCGCAGGCGTCTGGGCGCTGGGTTTGGCCAAGGCCCTGGGCGCGCGGTTTCTCGTCGTAGGGATCGGATGCGTGGTGACGTTGGTCGGCGCGGTCGCGCAAGCCAGGCTGTTTCTCGGTCGCACGAAGGACACGAAATGGCTGTGAAGTATTTGACAGTGATTGCCGCTTGCCTGCCTTCCGGTGCGGCCTGGGCCTGTGCCACCTGTTTCGGGGATGCGGATTCCGCGCAGACACAAGGCATGAACATGGGCATCGTAACGCTGCTCGCCGTGACAGGCATCGTGGTGGGTTCCATGACCGCGGTAACCATGGGCATATTGTTACGGATGCGGCGATCGACACAAGAAGCATCGCCGACGATTGACGAGGCCGAGTTATCATGAGCGGTTGGTGGGGACTTCCCGTTCTCGGGTCGGAGCACGGCGCACAGATTGACCGGCTGCTCATCCTAACGCACCTCTTCATGGCGGCGATCTTTGTGGGCTGGTTCATCTACGGCACGTATGTGCTCTTTCGTTTTCGGAGGTCCCGTAATCCCCAGGCAAGCCACGACGGCGCTCGCAGCAAAGCCACGTACTACATTGAAGCGGGCGTCATCGTCATCGAAGTCCTGTTGCTCGTGGCCTTGTCCGTGCCGTTCTGGTCGCGTTACGTGGTGGCAGTGCCCGACGAAAGCGAGGCGCTGCAAGTCCGCGTCATGGCGCAACAATACGCGTGGAATTTCCACTACGCGGGAAAGGACGGCGTCTTCGGGCGAACGGATCAATCCTTCATCGATGACGAACTTAACCCCGTCGGACTCGATCGCGACGATCCCTATGGCGCAGATGACATCGTCGTGCGCAACCAGTTGTACGTGCCCTTGAAGAAACCGGTCGTGCTGTGGCTGAGTTCGCAGGACGTAATCCACAGCTTCAATATCCCCGAAATGCGGGTCAAGCAGGACGTGATTCCCGGCGTGCGTACGCATATTTCCTTTGTGCCGACCCTATCCACGGAAGCCTACCGAAAACTCAAAGGCAGCGATGACCGGACCTTCGAGATCGCCTGCGCACAGCTCTGCGGCCTCGGCCACTACCGCATGCGGGGCTTCCTCAACGTGCTCGAACCGGAAGCCTTCGACGCGTGGTTCGAGGACAACACGCCGGACCCAGATGCGGCAGAAGAATACGACCCGTTCTTTTCGTGAGTATGGCTCCTCCAAATCGGGATCGGGATCGAGTCTCTAATTGGTGCTTCGATACCGATAGCGATCCCGATACCGATAGCGATTTGGAGGCCCCATACCTTCGGTGTGCGGCGGACAGCAGTTTATACGAGACGATCACTGGTGACGCTTCGAGAACATTTGGGGTCGCGACTCAATTGCGCACCTGATTGACCCTGTGACATACTCACGGCAATTTTCTTTGGCTTTTGGTCGGGCCGGGCGGAGGAGTGAAGCGTGAAGGAACTTGAGAAGTGGGTAAAGGACGGATCCGTCGATACGGTCATTGCGGCGGGCATTGACCTTCAGGGACGCCTGTACGGCAAGCGCTGCGCGGCTGCGGCGTTTCTAAATGACCTGCACCAGGGCGTGCACACCTGCGACTGCAACTTCGGTTGGGACATCGAGCGGATGCTCATTCCGGGCCTGGAGTTCACCGGCTGGCACAAGGGCTACGGGGACATGACGGGGGTGCCCGACTGGTCGACGTTGCGCAAGTATGCGTGGTTCGACAAAACCGCCCTGGTCATCTTCGACACCTACGATCACGACGGCAACCTGGTGGATATCGCCCCGCGTTCGCTCTTGCGCAGGCAGGTCGAGAAGGCAAAGGCGATGGGATTCACGGTCAAGGCCGCACCGGAGATCGAGTTCTTCCTGTTCAAGGAAACGCTCGACGGATCGCGCGCGAAGGACTACCGCAACCTCGAACCCATGTCGCGGTACATCTCCGACTACTCCATCTTCCGTTCCTCCATGGACGAGTGGATCATCGGGCCCATCCGCCGGGCGCTCGCCGCGTCGAATGTCGACATCGAATGCAACAAGGCGGAATGGGGCCACGGGCAGTTCGAGATCAATCTCGTGTACGGCGACGTGCTCGAAATCGCGGACCGGCACGTCATCTTCAAACACTGCGTGCGAGAGATGGCCGCGCTGAACGACATTCAGGCAACATTCATGGCGAAATGGGATTCGGCCCATTCCGGCAACGGCGCGCACATCCACATGAGCCTCTGGAACGGCGACACGCCGGCCTTTCCCGATGACAAGGGCGAGCACCACATGTCGAAGACCATGCGCCATTTCCTCGGCGGCATGATGGCGTTGTGCAAAGACCTCCAGCTTTTCTACATGCCGAGCATCAATTCGTACAAACGCATCGAAGACCTGTCCTTCGCGCCGAGCAACGTCACGTGGGGCGGAGACAACCGGACGACCTCGTTCCGCGTGGCGGGACACGGCAAGTCCATGCGGCTCGAAAACCGCATTCCAGGATCCGACGCGAATTCCCACCTGATCTACGCGGCCATGATCGCATCCGGCTTGCACGGGATCGAAAAAGAACTCGAACCGGTCGGGCCCTTTGTCGAGGCAAACGCGTACGAGTTGGACAACCCGCCGTCGCTGCACCGGAACCTGACGCATGCGACGGACGCCCTCGAACGGAGCGAAACCGTTAGGGCATTGCTCGGCGACAACGTGGTTGACCATTACGTGGGCGTGGCCCGCTGGGAGATCGCGGAGTTCGAGAAGTACGTAACCGATTGGGAACGACGCCGGTATTTCGAGTTGATTTAGGGTACCCTGAAAAAACACCAAACCGGCAAACGTCGCCGGCTTATCAGTAGGAGTAGAAGTAATGAGACTCAAGGACAAAGTTGCCATCATAACCGGCGCGGGATTGGGGATGGGGCGCGAAGCGTCGATTCTGTTTGCCCAGGAGGGCGCGAAGGTCATCGTGTTCGACATGAACGCGGAGGCCGGACAGGAGACCGCCAAGCTGGTTGAAGTCGCGGGCGGCAAGGCCCTGTTTGTGCAGGGCGACGTGAGCAAGGAAGCGGATGTGAAGAGGGCCATCGGCGAAGGCGTCAAAACCTTCGGCGCGCTGCACATTCTCTACTCCAACGCGGGCGTGCTCTGGAAAGACCGGGACAAATCGGTCATCGACACGACGGAAGAGAACTGGGACCTGGTGCAGGCGATCAACCTCAAAGGACCGTTTTTCCTGACCAAGCACGGCATCCCGGAACTGAAAAAAGCGGGCGGAGGCTCGATCATCCTGGTGGGTTCCATTTCCGCGCTGGCCGGGTTTACGCTGGCCCAGGATTCGTATACCTGTGCCAAGGGCGCGATGATTTCGCTGTGCAAATCACTGGCGATTCAGTTTGCGGCCGATCAGATCCGCTGCAACGTTATCCACCCGGGATTCATCGACACGCCGTTGCAGGCGCCGTATCTCAACGACGACAAACGGAAAGCCATCGCGAACGAGATCCCGATTAAGCGCCTCGGCACCGCGCGCGACATCGCCAACGCCGCGCTCTTCCTGGCCTCCGACGAATCCAGTTGGATGACCGGCGCGGAGATGATCGTCGATGGCGGATTCATGGCGATGTAGTTTTGTTGGCTTGGTCACGCGGCGACGTCTTCTCAGGCGTCGCCGCTTTTTTCGTTACTCCCCCACACCCAACGCTTCGGCCATGGCGGCACGCATGCGTTCTTCCGCGCCGGGGCCGACCCAGCACCAGGAGTGATGGTCGTTAAACTTCTCCTCCGTTGCCTGTGCGGTGGGGATGTAACCAGGCGCGCATTCGCCGTATCCCGCAGTGACGATGAACTCGTCCGGCGCGAGTTCCTGCGCCATGAGCTGGTATCCGACGAAGGATTCCGCGGGCATGAGCAGGTATTGCGCGTTCCCGAAATCGATGGCGGGCACATCGATGGGCTGGTCGAGCCGCATGCGCCAGCTCAACCCCATGGCGGCGAGAATTCGATCGAAGGTTGTTCGTGATGTATCCGCGAGGATGGCTTTCATCTCTTCTTCGGAGAATCCCTCAGTCGTTTTCGGCTCCAATGACATCTTGGCGACACGGAACGTGACTTCTTCCGCGGGGTGCTTCTCCGTTGCGTCCCATGCGGCGACCATGGCTTCGTAGATCCGTCGTGCCAGCACCGCCCGGTTCTGCAACGCACCGTCGTTGTACTTGCCCGCGGTCACATCGCCGCTGCACCCGGAAATGTAGAACTGGTGGATGGCGGGATCATCTGCCTGCCGTTGCCGACGCGCCATACCGACGAAATCGGCCGAGACGCCCCCCTTGCCGTAGTAGCTCATGGGATGCACGGCATAGAAGTTCAGCGCGGCGATGGCTTGATCGCCGTCCCAGAAACTCAGCGTCTTGAGCTGCGGGTCGTGGGTGCCGATGGGCGCGTCGCGAATGGCGGGATCGCCGGTCGCGCTGTTGCGCGGAAAGGATACGGAACCGTCCTCGGCCACGACGCGCCGGTTGGACGCGACGCCTTCGACCTCGGCCTGCCCGGTGCCGTAATGCGTCACGTTTCGTGGAGTTTCCAGGGACACGCGCAGGGCATGGCATACTCGTTCGATGGCGTCTTTCACATAGGCCACATCACAGAGGGCATTGGGCAGTCCCTGCTCATCGAGCAGTCGCTGCGCCGTGAAGTCGGGGATGGGCGTGTCATGCTGGTGGACGGCGGACAGGAGTACGCGTTCGCGCGTCGTACCGGCAGCCTTGGCGACTTCATCGCGGAAGTAATCGTAGGCGTCGTTGCGGATCTCGCACCAATCCATCACCACGATGACAATCGGGGCGCCCGCGCCAATTAGCACGAGGCCGTTGGCGTACAGGGGATCGACGACGTTCTTCGCGGGCATGATCCCCCCGCCCATGAGGGCGTGGCCCATGGGACAAGTGACTTCGGCAGAGAAGGTGGCGATTTGGAGCGCGTTTGCCGGTGGTGCGACTGCCACTGCCACGAGCGCACCGAGCAGAGCAAGAACGCGATTCTTCGTATTCATCGGTATTTACTCCTTCGGCTTGTACTGGGAAATCACTCTACCGAAGACGGGTAGAGATTGTCGATAAACCCGTAAGGCTCACATTAGACACCGCCGAAAAAAAGGGACAGGCACGAATTACCCTGCAGGCATGGGATCGCGTTTGGTCTTGGAGGTAATTCGAGCCAGTCCCCATTCTTCGGCTCCGCGCTTGGCCGGCACGGAAACAGAAAATTCCACACTCTACGCGAGTATCGGCTGGATGATCTTTCCGTGGACGTCGGTCAAGCGGCGTTCGATGCCGTTGTGGTAGAAGGTCAATTGTTTGTGATTCAGGCCGAGCAGATGCAGGATGGTGGCGTGGAGGTCGTAGATGGTGGTCGCGTTTTCGACGGCTTTGTAGCCGAACTCGTCGGTGGCGCCGTAGCTGAAGGCGCGCTTGACCCCCGCGCCGGTGAGGAACACGGTGAAACCATTGGGATTGTGATCGCGGCCGCTCGCGCCTTTTTGGAAGGTGGGCATGCGACCGAACTCCGTGGCCCAGACGACCAGCGTGTCGTCCAGTAGTCCGCGCGCCTTCATGTCCTTCAGCAATGCTGCGCAGGGCTCGTCCAGGATCGGCGCATGGACGCTGTATTGCTCGTGGAGCACCTTGTGCCCGTCCCAATTACCAACGCCTTCGCCCATGGCGTAGGCGCCGTTGAACAACTGGACAAATCGCACGCCCCGCTCCAGCAGCCTCCGCGCCAGCAGGCAGTTCTTGCCGAATCCGGCTTTGGTCTCGTTCTGATCCTCGACGCAATACATGCGCCGCGTGGCGGCGGACTCCGTGGAGAAATCGCTGACCTCGGCAGCACGCAGTTGCATGCGCGCGGCCAATTCGTAACTCGCGATCCGCGCGCTGAGTTCCGTATCGCCGGGGTACTGTTCGAGGTGCTTCTCGTTCAAGAACTTCAGAAAATCCTGCGTGGCGCGTTCCTCGCCCGCGCTGATGGACTCCGGCGTTGCGAGATGCGGAATAGGTTTGTCCGCACCGAAGGGCACGCCTTGAAACACAGCGGGGAGGAATCCCGCCGACCAGCTGTTCGGCCCCATCTGAGGCACGCCGCGCGGGTCCGGAATGGCCACGTAGGCGGGCAGATCGTTCGTTTCCGCGCCCAAGGCGTACGACACCCAGGAGCCCATACTGGGGAAGCCATCTAACGTGAAACCCGTGTTCATCTGGCTCTCCGCCGGACCATGGGTATTGCTGCGGGCGGTCATGGAGTGGATGAAGCAAAAATCGTCGACGAGTTCCGCCAGGTGCGGCAGGAGATCCGACGCGTACTTGCCGGAGTCCCCGCGCTGCTTGAACTCCCAGAGCGGTTTCGTGAGGTTTCCTTGTTCGCCCTGAAACGTAATCAGCTCACCGCCGCCCGGCATGGGTTGTCCGTCGCGCTTGATCAGCTCCGGTTTGTAGTCCCAACTGTCGACGTGGCTGACCGCGCCGGAGCAGAAGATCATGAGGACCTTCGTTGCCCGCGGTGAGAAGTGCGGCGCGCGGGGCGCCATGGGTGCGGCGGGATCGAGTACGGGACGGATCGGCTGCACCTCATCGGACGCCAGCGCTTTTTCCTCGCCCAGGAGCGCGGCCAACGCGATGCTGCCGAGACCTGTTCCGGCGTACTGCAGGAACGAACGCCGGTCCAGAAGATCGCGGCCGTGGTGCGACAAGGGCGTCATACGAGATCTCCGGCATACAATGTCGAGTGGGGCGCGGCGTGTTGCGCCAGGTACTGCCATTGCACGCGGCAGATTTGCCGGAAATGCAAGAGGTCGTGGGCCAGCCAGCATAACGTGAAACTTCCGGCTCGCGATGATCTCGTTGACCGAAAGCTAAATTCTTCAAAATCAATCATGCCGATTTCCTAGTTCAGGTAGAGAAACTCATTCGCGCTGTACAACGCGCGGCAAAACAGGGTCAACCCATGGTCTCGGATAAACTGGGCCGATGCCGCCGCTTCCTCCGAATCTGGTTCGCGGCCGAAGGCCAGCAGAAACGAGCGGCGAACCTGATCCTCGATGTTCTCCCCCGCTTCGTTCTTGAGTCGCCCGGCGAATACTTCTGCCTGCGCGTTCATAAACGGACTGTTCAACAGGCTCAAGGCCTGGAGCGGCGACGTGCTGCTGACGCGCTTGGGCGTGGCTTGCGTGGCGTCGGGACAGTCAAAGACGCCGAAAGTGATGTCTTGCTCGACGCGCGGCTTCCACTGATAGATCATGCGCCGCAGATCGCCGGGAGCGAATTCTTCTTTCGGCACGTAGATGTGCACGTAGCTGTCGTCCGGTTCGAAGACGTCGAATCCGGGCCCGCCCATAGCCAGGTTCAGCGCGCCGCTGACCGCAAGAATCGAATCGCGCAACGGCTCCGCTTCGAGGCGGCGCGGCGGAAAGCGCCACAGGTACCGCGTACCGGCGTCCACGGCGAGAGCGTCCGGTCTCGGGACCGCGGATTGACGGTACGTACTCGACAACAGAATCATGCGATGGATGGACTTCAACCGCCAATCCTGCGCGATCAATTCCGACGAAAGCCAATCGAGCAACTCCGGATGTGTGGGCCGAGCGCCCATGGCTCCGAAGTCGCTGGGGGTGTCCACAATGCCGCGGCCAAAATGGTGCTGCCAGATGCGATTGACGATGACCCGCGCGGTAAAGGGGTTATCAGGGCTCGCGATCCAATCCGCCAAGACACGGCGCCGTTCCTGCTCGGGCAAATCCGCGGGTAAGTCGCAGTACGCTCCGACCAACTTGGGAGTGCCTGGAACTACAGGCTCGCCCTCGTTCATGGGGTCGCCCCGTTGGAGAATGCGCGTGGGGCCAGGCTCTTCAAACTGCCCCGCGTATACCATCGGAGCCGCGGTCAAACGTTTGACGCGTTTACGCAGTTGCTCCTTCTCCGCGAGCAACGATTCCAGTTTCGCGGCGTCCTCCGGACTGCTTGCAGAATAGGGGGGGTCTGCATCCGCACCGGGCTTGTACGTCGCGCGGTCCTCGGACGTGGCAACGATTCGCCATTGGCCGGGTTCGATCGCGACTTCGATGCGGTAAGCGACAGCCAAGCGGTCTTTGAACGAACCTTCGCGATCGCGCGCCCACTGAACGCGGTCAATAAGCGTTACTTCGGGAAATTCGATCTGCGCCCAGGCATCCTGGCGTTCCTTCGGGATCCAACTGAAATCGTTGCCGTACTTGCCGTCGTTGAGATGGATGGTTTTGTGCTTGGTGTTGTTGGTAAATTCGCTGGAAGCAGTCGCAATCGCGCCGCCGCTCGCCAAGGCCACGTTAAGAGGTTCCTCGCCCGCGGAATAAACCTCCAACTCGTCGATACAGGGTTCGGCATCGGACGTGCCGAGAACGGTGAATCGAACGAAACGCGCTTCGACCGGTTCAAAACGCTCGACATTGCCCAGTGGCGAAACCGCCGGCCGCCCCGGTTCGCCGGCGTTGACGCGGGCCATTGGAACGAATTGAAGCAACTTCGACTCGATAGCGCGCAGTTTCGTCCGGGCGTTGTCCGCCTTGGCCAGCCGCTTCTCGCGATTCGGGTCCGGCAGTTCCTGCTCGCCGTGCTTCACGCCGGCAATCATGGCCCGCATGCGGTAGTAGTCGCGCTGGGAGATGGGATCGAACTTGTGGTCGTGGCATTTCGCGCAGCCGACGGTCAGACCGAGAAACGCGCCGCCGATAGTTGAGACCATGTCGTGTAGTTCGCCGTCGCGCTGATTCTTGGTGAGCACAATATCAGGACTCTTCACTTTGTCATCTGGACCTCCCACGAGGAACCCCGTCGCCCGAGTCGCACCCAAGGCATCGCCCACGATTTGCTCGCGAATGAATTCGGTGTAGGGCTTATCCGCGTTGAGCGCCTCGATGACGTAGTCGCGATAGTGCCACGCGTTAGGGCGCGGCAAGTTGGTTTCAAAACCGGTCGTCTCCGCAAACCGCACCACGTCCAGCCAGTGCCGCGCCCAGCGTTCGCCGTAATGGGGTGAAGCGAGCACCCGATCCACGAGGTGCTCATACGCTCCAGGATCCGGGTCGGCAACAAAGGCATCAACTTCTTCGGGCGTGGGTGGAAGTCCGAGTACGTCCAGATATACGCGCCGAATCAAGGTTCGGCGGTCGGCTTGGTCCGACGGAGCGAGAGCTGTTTCGCTCAAACGCGCAAGAATGAAGGCGTCGATCGGGTTGGAAATCCACTCTGCCTTCGAGGCGTCCGGGATCTCCGGTCTTACCACCGGGCGAAAAGCCCAGAACTTCTCTGCGGTGGCGACCTCTTCGCGCATGCGCGCTTCCGCGGCCGCCAACGCGTCTTCGGCACCTGGCCACGGTGCGCCCGAAGCAATCCAATGTTCGATGGCCGCGACGGCATCTGGCGGCAGCGGCGCTTTGGGCGGCATCTGCAAATCGGGGTTTGCATATCGTATCGCTTCGACAAGCCGGCTGTTCCCCGGATCGCCGGGTTCGATGACCGTGCCATGCGCTCCGCCTAACTCGATGGCGGTCGGGACGTCCAGACGCAGTCCGCCCTTCTGCTTGTCGGGGCCGTGGCAGGAATAGCAGTGTTCGGCGAAAACGGGTTGGACATTCTCTCGGAACAACGTTGCGCCGTGGGACTCGGCGGAAGCCTCCGCCCCACTGAGGAACGATTCAAGCGCCTTGGCCGCGGCCGGATCGCGCTCCGTTGCACGAAGCCCGTCAACAAGCGCGTCCGCGATGTCGTTGGGGGCCGCTGGTTCAGCAAACGAGGCCAGCGCACCACCTATCGCAAGTCCGGCGAGCGCGCCGATTCGCCAGGATCGAATCATGCTGCGATTACTCCCTACCTTGAGCGGAGATTATGGTACCACAAAACGCGCACACGAAAAGACTCTTACGCCTCAAACCGGATTCCGCTATAGTAATGGCCTTGCTGACAGGGAGACGACACAACATGCTGACATCGCTCATGTTTATTCTCGTTACGTCGGGCGCGCCCTTGTCGGATTCAGCCCGAGGGCTAATTACCGACTGGCTGCAAACACCCGTATTGGAAAGCGGCACGACCGATCAGGAGATCCGCGACTTCGTGGTCAATCGGGTGCCGTCCATCCAGGTCCCCGCGAGCGCCGACGAATGGGACAATACCCAGGCGGCCTTGCGCGAGCGCATGTTGGCGGACATCGTCTACCGCGGCGTGCCAAAGGCGTGGTATGAGGGGCCGGTACAGGTCGAGTGGACGAACACCATCGAAACGGGCAAGGGGTATCGCATTCGCAAGCTCCGTTACCAGGCCGTGCCGGGCATGTGGATTCCCGCGATGCTCTACGAGCCGGAGAACCTTGCTGAGAAGACACCGGCCCTGCTTAGTGTGAACGGTCATGTGGGTGATCCCGGGAAGAGCGTGGAGTTTATCCAGGCGCGATGCATCACGCTCGCGAAACGCGGCGTGGTCGCGCTGCATCCGGAGTGGTTGTTCTTCGGCGAACTCGCCGATCCGGGATTTCGCCACAACGATTCGGCCTACCTGAACCAATGCGGCGTGAGCGGACTTTCCATCTTCTACCAGGCCATGAAACGGGGACTGGACGTACTGTTGGAGCATCCATCGGTCGATTCAGAACGGATCGCCATGACGGGACTTTCGGGCGGCGGTTGGCAGACGATTATCCTGAGTTCGTTGGATACGCGTATCTGCGCAACCGCACCGAACGCGGGCTACGTCGGGCTTGCGGTCCGGGCCGATCACAGTCAGGACATCGGCGACTTGGAGCAAATCCCCGTTGATCTCCTGAAGGTTGCGGACTACACCCACCTGACTGCCATGCTCGCGCCCCGGCCTGCCTTGTTGATCTACAACATCAAGGACGATTGCTGCTTTCAATCAGACCGGGTCTGGCCGAACGTGTACGAACCTATCGCGCCATTCTATGCCTTGTATGACGCAGGCGATCGTTTCCAGCGCCACGAAAACGTCGACCCGGGCACGCACAACTATGATCTCGACAATCGGCTCGCCTTGTACCGGTTCCTGAGCGAGCAGTGGGGCCTCGACTGGCCGGACGAGGAACCATCGTACGAGGGCGAGGTGCGCACACTCCAAGAACTCGCCGCCGGCGTGCCCGATGGAAACGAGACATTTCACTCGCTTGCCCGAAAGACGATGGAGAAACTCCCGGCGCCCTTGTCCCAGGAGCAGGCGGACACGCGTCGCCTTCTTACCGAAACCGTTCGGTGGAAACCCACGTTGGGGACCGTGGAGCCGGGAGACGAGGCAATCAGCGAAGGGGTATCTCGCGTACGAGGACGATTGACCTTGCAGGATTGGACGGTACCCTTCGCCCTATTCGAAACTGATGACCCCGCCGCGACGGCCACAACTATTCTCATTGCGGACGAAGGCAAAACCTCCACGAGCGAAACGGCAATTTCGTTAGTGACCGCCGGACAGCGTGCGATCGCGGTAGACCTGCTGTACTTCGGTGAATGCGCCCCGGGCGGAGGCCGGCGGTCCCAGTCCGCGATGATGATAGACGCCACCGGCGAACGGCTCCTGGGCGAGCAGGTCAAGCAATTGACTGCGGTCATCGAAGCGGCCTCCAACGCCTATGGCGACGTGCCGTTGCATATCCGTGCGGTCGGAGCCAACGCGAGCGTGGTTGCGCTGATCGCAGGCGGTATCATGGGAGAAGCGGTCCTCGAAGCTCGCACCTCCGGCGGCCTCGAATCGCTGAAGGAATGCCTGGACCAGGGAATTCGATACGACGACAAACCGGCACTGTTCACCTTCGGAATTCTGGAACACTTCGACATACCGCAATTGCGGGAGTTCTGCACGGCATACGTGCTCGAGTAGCGGCGCCCGACATTCGGAATTGCACGCGCGTCGCGGTTCGCCCATACTGGGTTTTCCATCACAAGATCATCCAGCGGAGAAATGCGATGTGCATGCGAAAGTCTTTTTCTCTCATAGCCGCAACGCTGTGTTTCGCGGCCTTCCTGCCGAGTGTCGCGGAAACAGTCGCGAACGCACCGAATCCCGAAGCGATCGCAGGGGTCGCATCCGGTTCGCGAACCGACGCCAACGCGGCTTGGTGGGGATTCCATCCCGAGGACTCGACCGAGGCCATTCAGTCCGCAATCGATTCGGGCGCGGCAACGGTGACGATTCCGTACATGGGCCAACCGTGGATCGTCCGGCCCATTGCCCTGCGCAGCAACCTGGAACTGATCTTCGAACCGGGCGTTCTCGTCCTTGCGAAGAAGGACGAATTCCACGGGCGCGGCGACTCGTTGTTTCGCGCAACGGACATGACAGACATCACGATTCGCGGCTACGGCGCTACGTTGCGCATGCGCAAGGCGGACTATCAGAGCGAAACGTACGAACGCGCGGAATGGCGGATGGGCGTCGCCATCGTGGGGTGCAAGCGCGTCGCGATCGAGGGCCTGCGGGTCGAAAGTTCGGGTGGCGACGGATTCTACGTGGGTTCCAGCGGCAAGAACCGCTGGAGTGAAGATATCACGATCCGCGACTGTGTCAGCCATGACAACCACCGGCAAGGGCTAAGCGTCATCAGCGCACAGAACCTGCTCGTCGAAAACTGCCTCTTCTCCGGCACGAGCGGCACCCCGCCGGAAGCCGGGATCGATCTGGAACCGGATAGTGCGGACGAGCGGCTCGTGAACTGCGTCATCCGCAACTGCGTGTTCGAGAACAACAGCGGCCATCAGATCCTCGTGTACCTCAAACCGCTCACGAGCGAGAGCGAACCCGTATCCATCCGGTTCGAGAACTGCCACTCGCGCATGGGAATCCCGGGCATGACGCTGGATAATTTCACGGACATGAACCAGCGCGGCTGGTCGGGCATGAGCGTGGGCGCCGTCGGCGACAACGGGCCGCAGGGCAGCATCGAATTCATCAACTGCACCTCCGAAAGCACCGGGAAGGAAGGCGCGAAAGTCTTCGACAAGTCCGCCAAAGGCGCGCGGGTCCGCTTCGCCAACTGCAGTTGGACCCGACCCTGGGTCTCGGCGTTTCGTGACTACGGCGGACTACGCGTTCCGGTGCTCCTCCATCTCCGGCGGCCGGAGATCACGCAAAATCTGGGCGGCATTGATTTCGAAAACTGCCACGTCTACGACGCGGTGGCGCGTCCCGCGATCGCCGCGTGGAACGATGCGGGCGCGGCGCAGATCCACGACGTAACGGGGACAATTGTGGTGCACAATCCCGCGGGGGCAAGTACACATCTCGGTGTCGAACCTCAGCACGTGTCGCTTGTTGTGGAGGCGTCGAAGGACTAGGTGTCCTTTCCTTCGTCTGTGCCGGGATCGTCCGCAAGGTAATCGATGCCGTAGATCTGTTTCGCACAGTCAGGACAGATCGCGTGGGAAAACTCGGCCTCGGAACGCGCTTTGATGAAGGTTTCCAGCTGATTCCAATATCCGCTGTCGTCGCGTATGCGTTTGCAGGATGAGCAGATGGGGATGAGTCCCCGCAAGGTCTTGATGTGCGCCAGCGCGTCCCGTAATTCCGCGATTAACCGTTCGCGCTCGGTCTGGATCCGTTTGCGCTCCGTAATGTCCTGCAAGATTCCACGTATGATGACGTCGCCGGTCAAACTGTCCTTCATCAATTCACCGCGCTGATGAATGAACCGTTCATCTCCGTCGGGCCGGAGGATTCGGTGATCGAAATCAAGGGGTGCGCCGGTTGCCAGGGCCTCGCGAACGGCGTCATCCAGCGCGGTTAGGTCCTCGGGGTGAATGGTGTCCCGAATGTCGGTAACAGCCGGCGTCCGTCGAACGGACGGCCATCCCAAGATCCTCGACACCTGCGGGCTGCACACCATTGTATTGTGCGTGACGTTCCACTCCCAGTTGCCGACGAGGGCGATTCGCTGGGCCTCGCCCAGACTGGCTTCGCTTTTGCGCAGGCTGCGTTCGGAATCCTGAAGCCGGCGCTGCTTAAGATAAAGGGAAATCAACGATGCGAGAACGAGTGCAATCAGGGTGCTGACGGGAATGACGAATCCGATCCGTGCATAGAACGGTGGTTCGACGATCACGCTGAAGACCGATGGGGTGGCGTCGAAATTCCGGTCTTCATCCGTTGCACGGACTTCTAACTGATACTCGCCCGCGGGAAGACCGGAGACGACGGCCACACTCGATGTCTGGACCGGCCCCCACGGAGTCTCCGGGCCGGACGGCGCTATGACCCGCCAGGAAAAGGCGATGTCGTTGGGACGCGTGCGGTGCCAAGCGTCCGTCCCGCTGAAAGAAAAAACGCCCGTTCCGCCTGCCGCGATGGTCTCCGTCGCAGCCGTCACCGTGGTGTCCGGGGCGGACGGCTCGGGCGCATAGCGGAGAATCCCGCTGGAATCTGAAGCAAGCCAGATGGTGCCGGCGGGATGTTCGGCGAAGGTCACGCCTGATGCATTCGGAAGGCCATGGCGGTGTCCGAAGTAGATCCAGCGCCCGTCTTTGAAAGACGACACACCCTTGCGCCGGTACGCCACCCAGACGGTCCCGTCGGACGCCTCGAAGATTTGGGAGACGTGATCGCTGACCAAGCCGTTGCTGCGGGTGATGTGGGTCGTCGCGTTGCCATCGTATACGACGATTCCGTTGCCGTAGGTGCCAAACCAGACTTTGCCGTCGCTCATGCAGCGAACGGCCGTGAAATGTCCACCCCGCGGCAAATGCGCGAAGGGGCGGAGAGGCCGGACCTGCCCATCTTTCCAGATGTTGATGCCCGACTCATAGCACACGTAGGCGGTACCATCGTTCGCGATGTCGATGTCGTACGCCCAACTCGCCCGGGTGTCGGCGTGACGCCGCAGGGGCTGCCACTTGCCGCCGTCGAGGATGAAGACACCCTTGCTGCCCAGGAGCCAGGGTTTGTCATCAAGGCCCCATTCCACCCGGATGGCCTGCGTACCCGGCGGGATTGGCGCAACCTCAACGACTTCGCCCGTATCTACGCGAAAACTGATGGCATCCAGGTCGCAAAGCGCCCAAATCAGACCCTCGCGAGGGGTGGAGAACCACTTGGGACGGAAGCGTTCGTGTTGCACCTGAGCGGTGGCCGTCCATTGGCCATCCTCGAATCGAATCAGGTTTCCCTCGCTGTCGGCGCTGAGCGGGGGAACATCCAAATCTGCATACAATGGGGTAGACCGAATGGGTATCCCGTCCCCGGTCCGCGCGTGTGTCGCCCAGATCGGCACCGTTCCTCGCACGAGGCCCTCGCGGGTTCCGACCCAGGGAGTGCCCGTATTCCCACAAAGCAGCGCTGAAACCTCGGGATCCCCGATGTCCGGCCCCATGTCCAATTTGCGCCAGCCAGCCGCGTCAAGCACCCATACGCCGCGGTCCGCACCAACGAGAATATCGCCGGATTCCGACTCCGTAACGACGCGAACGGGCGAAGCAATGGCGTCGATGATTTCCCAACGGTTGGCCGAGTGCAGCGCCAGGACTTCGCCGCCGGCACCCCAGATTCGCCCGGCGCTATCCTGGTAGAGGGAATTGACCGTAGCCGTGAGTCCCTGATCCGGGCCGTGTTCGCGCCACACACCCTCGTTGAATTGAAATACGCTGCCGTCGTGCATGGCAAGCCAGATGCTTCCATCCATGGCCTGCATCACGTCATCGACGCCTTCCGGTGAAGGGATCTCGGGGTAGCCGACGAAAACCCATTCATCGGGAGCGCCGGTGTGACCGGGTAGACCTAGCGGATGGTCGCCGAGAGCCATCACCCCCCCGGACGCCAGGCCGAAACAGATCACCCCGGACCGGAGCACGGCAGAACATCGGATCGAGTTCGACGGCAATGCCGGTGTCGTGAGCGTCGTATACGCGCGGATTGTATCGCCGAAGATGTACGCGAGACCGTCGGCGCCGCCTACCCAAAGACCACCATCCGCGTCGGGTGCAAAACAACGAACCCAATCGCTTGGGAGTCCGTTTGCCGAGGTGAACGTCCGCGATTCGGTGCCATCGATACGACAGACGCCTTTGCCCCAAACCGCAACCCAAAGCGTGCCGGAGTCTTCGTGGAGGTCCGTGATGCGGTCATCGGCCACGGAAAGGGGGGACCGATAGACGCGGAAGGAATATTGTTCAGCAGCCCCCAAGGAGGCGCAAAAACAACTGACAATGCCCAAAGCAATCAAACTGCGCAAATACACTTCGGATCTGCCCTTGGTCCGTTCGCTCGCCGGAATCATTCCGTTTTGGAAGTGAGATAGCAACGGTGACCGTTCGTGCGAGTGTTCGCACTGACGGTGGAATTCTATATCGCGCAAGGTGTTGCGTCAAACTTCACGCGACAGCCGAGGGAAAAGTTGGCACGAATCCTCGCCGAATGCTAGGGTGATACGCGCTCTGCAACCTCAATTCTGGGGTCCAGGAGCGGTTCCGGCGAAATCTGAGAGGAGAGGTACCATGAACGCACCCGTCCGGCCCATACGAACGCACCTACTTACCGTTCTGTCCATCGTGTCGACGGTAGCTGTCTTCGCAGCGGAACTGCCGGGAACCGGTAACGACGCGGGAAAGACCGTGATCTATCGCGACACTTGGGGGATACCGCACATTTATGCCCCGACTGAGCGCGCAGGGCTTTACGCCATGGGTTGGGCGCAAGCCGAGGACCGTCCTACGGAATTGCTCAAGAACCTGAAACGCGGCTTGGGTGAACTCTCCAGTGTCGAAGGGGAAGGCGCGATTGAATCGGACCAGGTCGCCCATCTGTGGGAGTTGTATGAAGGGTCCAAGCGCGGCGCGGATCAGGTGCGGCCGGAAGTGCGTGAACACATGCAAGCCTTCGCACAAGGCATCAACGATTACTACGCAGCGCACCCCGAGGATGTGCCGGAATGGTGGGACCACGACAAGGTCGACGAGTTCATGATCATGGCCTTCGGCAGGCTGTTCCTGCAGTCCTGGTCCTTCGACGACGGGTTTGCCGATCTGAAGCGGGCAGGCGTGGAGCCGGGGTTTGACCGGGTGGAACGGGGCTCCAATCAGTTTGCAATCGCGCCGGAACGCAGCGCGGAGAACGCGGCGATCCTGTACATCGACCCGCATCTCGGCTGGTTCGGCGCGTCGCGGTTCTGGGAGTTCCGCGTCCACGCGGGCAAATGGATCGGGAGCGGGTTCTCGTTACCGGGCCAACCCTACATCGGATTGGGTCATAACGAAAACCTGGCTTGGGCCATGACCACAGGCGGCCCGGATACAGCGGACGTTTACGAGCTGACACTAAACGCGGAGAATCCGAAGGAGTACCTGTACGACGGAGAGTGGCGCGCGTTAGAGGAACGAGAAGTCACGCTGAATGTGAAAGGCGCGGGCGCGCAAACATTGCCGATCCTGGAATCGCATCACGGTCCGGTGGTGGCCATCCGCAATGGAAAAGGCTACGCGCTCAAATCGGCCTATGCCGACGCAGTAGCAGGAAACGAAGCGTGGTACGAATTGAACTTCGGCAAGGACTACCAGGCCGCGGTCGCAGCGCTCGCAACCCTCCAAGTCTTTCCACAGAATGTCATGGTTGCGGACACGTCAGGCAACATTTATTACCAACGGACCGGGCGCGTCCCGAAACGGCCAGGGGAATTCGATTGGTCACGCCCCGTCAGCGGCAGCACGACGCTCACGGAGTGGCAGGGCTTCCATCCGGCTAGCGATCACCTGCAAGTACTGAACCCTCCGCAGGGCTACATGCAGAACTGCAACATTCCGCCGGACGCCATGATGGTCAACAGCCCCTTCAAGCTGAGCGAGTCGGTTCCCTACCTCTTCTCGGATCTCGGGTATGGCAATCCAAGAAATGGGTGGACGAATCAGCGCGGAGCGCGCGCGGTTCAGCTGTTGGACGCGGACGACTCGGTTACGGTCGAAGAGGCGTTGGCGTACGCGGTGGACGTGCATCCCTACGGGTGCGAGCGGTGGATCGAAGTCCTGCGGCTCGCGGACGAATCGCACAAGGAGGTGCTTCGCGCCGATAGGGAGTACGCCGACGGCATCGAAGACCTGCTGAACTGGAACCAGGAACTGGCACGGGATTCCACGGGCGCGCTGAAATACTACTACTGGCGCAAACAACTCGTCGACGATCATGGCCGCGACGTGATGGACCAGGCGGCGGAGCAGATCGACAACTACCTCGAACCGCTGGGTAGACCGACGCCCGCACCGGATCTCTCCTCAGAACAACTGCTCGCGGCGGGCCGGTCTTTCGGAAACGCCATGCGAACACTCAAGAGCGATATGGGATCCGCAGATGCCACGTACGGCGACGTGTTCCGCGTCGGGCGGGACGACGTTTCCTGGCCTCTCGGTGGCGGAGGCGACGGGTATCTTGGCATGACTACACTGCGCAACGTCGGATATGAACGGGAGCGTCCCGACCACACTCGCTGGGGACGCAGCGGTCAGACCTCCACACAAATCGTCGTCCTCAGCAAGCCGATCCAGAGTTGGACCTATGTGCCGATCGGACAGAGCGACCGCCCCGATTCACCGCACTACCGCGATCAGGCGGAGAAGGCCTTCAGCCCGCGCCAACTTCAACCGACCTGGTGGCGCCCAGAAGATCTCGCCGAGCACATCGAGTCGCGTACGGTGTTGGAGAAGGCGGACTAATCAACCAAGACTGGAGAAGCGCGTTCTGCATACGCGCTTCTCCATCTCTGCAAATATCCGCTATTCGAATGTGCTTTCCGGTTCCACGACAAGCGCCGTTTCCGAGGCAGGTTCGGACAAACGAGACTTGAGGTCTTCCCAGTTCTTTGTCAAGCCAAAATAGCCGGCGACGCTCAGCACGACAATGGACGCTGAAAGCATGACGTTCCACATCAACTTCTTCCCGCCGCGCGGCGTGGCATCGCCCATGTAGTCGCGGTTGTTCATCAGCAGCAGGAAGCAAAGCACCGATATGGGCATGAGCGGCGCGGCGAGGCTGGAAGCGGTGATGGCCACGAGCCAGGGCGATTTCATCCCGACGCCGAGCACCCCAATAGCGGGAACGAGCGAAAACCAGAACTTCGCCTTGCCCCGGTTGTCAAAGCCGAATATTTCACATCCGATAAAGCCACAGGCCAGCATGTGCGTGATGATGGTGGAAAACCCGATAGCCAGCATGCCAAATCCGATGAGGATCAGGGAGAACCCTTCCCCGAAGGTCTGGCTGAGCGCGGGGATGACATCGACGATCTCGCGAACCGGCGCGTCCGCGACTTCGCCGGGGGCCGGGCCGATGGTGTTTGCGACGGCGGCGGTGACGAAGGTCGTCGTGAACAGGAAGGGGATGAGCATTCCCGTGATGAGATCGTAGTAGGCGAGCCCCTTGTGGTTTTCGCCCCAGTTCTTGTTGAGCAGCGAGTAGGGATAAAGAAAGAGCATGTTGATGCCGACTGCGGCCGCGATTCCGCCCACGATGGGCTTGGTGGCGCGCGGATCGTACCCCCCCGCGAGGACATCTTGCATGAACGAGATGCCGGTGATCCCGAGGAAAAATTGCTTGAACTGGAATCCCGTCGCAAAGGCAGCGACGGTGAAGGCAATGACGATGGACCAGACAAGGATCTTGATCGCCGTTTCGTAGGCCTTCAGCCCGCGCGCGCCTGAGACGTAGAGTGCGACGACAGCGGTGGCAGAAATGAGCAATGCCGCGCCAATCCCCGCACGCGCGCCGGTAGAGCCGAGCGAGACGCCAAGTCCCCCGGCCAAGGTACCCATGCCGTCCGCGGCCAGAGAATACTGGGGAAAATGCCAGATGACCGTGGCAACCATGGCGCAACCGGCCCAGAGAAGTGCCAGGGCGGGGTGCAATCGCTTCCAGAAAACCTCATAGGTGCGCTCGCCTGTGTGGCAGGTCTGTTTGGCGACGGCCCCGAGCAGGAATACCCCCAGCACGATGGCCATCGGCTGCACCCACAGCAACTTGTATCCGAGCAGGGAGCCGAGCACGACGCACGACGCCATCGAACCGGCGCCCAGGGTCATCGCGCTTTGCATGTAGCCGGGGCCGCTCAGCCGGAAGTACCCCCCAATTCGGCTTATTAATGGCTTCTTCGACAACTCGGCCAGATACGCGTTCTCATCCATGGCTCACCTCTCCGTTCCCGCGGTTTTCGGGGCAGTCTACCATCCGATTGTTCCGGTAACAAACGGGAACACGACGGTGTCGGTCGGCAGTGCCGCCCGGGAATTGGATTTTTGTGATTAAATGGGCGACACTATGCGCCCACGGTTGGGTTTATCGGGGAGAAGGCCGCCCCACACGCCGGCCAGAGCCGCAACGGGAACGCGCGCCACGCAGGAGACGAAATCGTTGACTCGAGTACAACTTGCGCGGATGATCGATCATACGCAGGTCCGGGCGAATGCCACTCAAAACGACATTACAGAGCTTTGTGAAGTTGCGGTGAAATGCGGGTTCGCGGCCGTGTCCATCAATCCGGTGTGGACGGCGTTCTGCGCAAAGCGACTGCAAAACACCGGCGTCGGCGTGAACCCGACGGTCGGTTTCCCCCTGGGCGCAAATACGGCGCGCATCAAAGTGGAAGAAGCCCGGGAATGCGTGAAGAACGGCGCTACCGAGATCGATATGGTGATCAACATCGGCGCCTTGAAATCCGGCTTTCCGAGCTTCGTCGAGCGGGAGATCGCAGCGGTGGTCAAAGGCGTACAGCACGTGCCCGTCAAGGTCATCATTGAAACGAGCTATCTCACCACCGAGGAGAAGATCGCCGCGTGCGAAATGGCGAAGCGATCCGGCGCGGCGTTTGTGAAGACGTCTACCGGGTTCGGCCGCGCCGGCGCCACCGCCGAAGACGTAGCGCTGATGCGTCAGGTCGTTGGCGGGACGTTGGGGATTAAGGCGGCCGGCGGTATCCGATCGTACTCGGATGCGGTGGCGATGATTACGGCAGGTGCCACCCGGATCGGCACCAGCACGGGCGTCTCGATTCTGAAGGAAATGCCGCCCGAGGCAGCACAGGACTGAACGCTCCCCGCGCGTAACCTGCCAGCACTTACCCTCCCGAGCGCCCCATCATTTCCACAAACGTGCGGAAGTAGACTTGGTCCAGCTGAAAACTGAGGTGTTCTCTCATTTCCATCAACGCGTCAAAAGATCCAATGGCGCCGCGGTAGCATCGACGGGTCGTCATCGCGTCAAAGATGTCCGCAATAGTGCTGATACGCACCAGCGGTGAAATTCGCTCGCCCTTCAAGCCGTCGGGGTATCCGCTTCCATCGAGCTTCTCATGATGGTGCCGCACCACATCCAGCGCCGCCGGCCCGAGAAGGCCGTGACCGGATAGAATCTCGTATCCGTAGACCGGGTGCATCTTCATGATGCGCCACTGCTCGTCCGTCAGTGGTCCCCGATGTAACGAGATCGACGGGTCGATCATGCTCTTGCCCACGTCATGAAGAAGGGCACCCTCGCCGAGGTCGCGCAACGTATCCGCGTCAAAACAGTCGAGATGCTGCGCAAGGGCGATACTGAAAATACTGACGTTTACGCTGTGGGTGTAGGTGTAGTAGTCGTACGAGACCAACTGAATCAAATACTGAAACGCGTGCTGCTCCTGGCTCATGAAGTCTACCGTGCTCGCGACCAGCTCCTTGCTGCGCGCCATTAACTCCCGAGACCGTGGATCCTCCAGAATGTCCGCCACAAGCCCTTGAGCGGAATCGTAAAGGACCTCGCATTTCTCAGACAACGGCAACCCCGGATCGGCAAGGATCGCCTCGATGTGATCGGTAATGTACCGGCGGTACTCTCGCTCTTGTTCGGCGGGAATGTAGACGTGGCGGTGACGTTGTTCGACGAGTTTCTCGATGACAACAGGCGTGACGGGCAACCTGCGCTCGCGGAACAACACAGGCGGATGGCCGGGCCTCGTCTGGATGTGAATGTCGAACTCCGTTACGGAGTCCATCCGGATGCTGGATAGCGGGATGGCGCGAAATCCTTGCACGCTACTCGCGGCCATGATGATGCCGATCGCTCCATGCGGTTAGCGACCAGAATCCTCCACCCATGGATTAGTCTACTCCAAATTCTGTTGGGCGTCAATAGGTTGCGGGGCATTCTGATTCTGGAGCGGCAGAGTCCAGTGGCTTATCCCTCTGGATTACCCATCATAGCAACAAAGGCGCGAAAGTACTCATCGTCCAGATCGCGGCTAATTTCGTCACGCATGATCTTGAGGGCTTCAAAAGTCCCCATGGCATTCTTGTAGGACCGCCGGGTAGTCAGGGCGTCAAAGATATCGGCAATGGTCGAGATCCGCACGAGTGGCGCGATCTGTTTGCCCTTCAGATTGTCCGGGTACCCGCCTCCCCGGATCTTCTCATGATGGTGCCGGACCACGCTGAGGGCCATGTCCGTCAACGAACCATGCTCGCGCATGATGTCGTACCCGTGGACGGGATGCATGCGCATGGACTGCCACTGCTCTTCGGACAGCTTGCCTTTGCAGTTGGTGATGGACGGGTCGATCATGCTCTTCCCGATATCATGAAGCAGCACGCCCTCCCCGAATTCCTGCAACACCTGCGGGTCGGTGAATCCAACGCGTTGCGCCAGGGTAACGCTGAATACAAACACGTTTACGCTGTGGGTATACGTGTAGTAATCGTAAGAAACAAGCTTCAGCAAATGGGAAAATGCCGACTTTTCGTTGATCATGAAGGCGGTGGTACTTCGCACCAGATCGCTGCTCCGTTGGATCAGCTCCTTTGACCGCGGTTCTTCCAGAACCTGCGATACCAATCCTTGGGCGCAACTGTATAGAACCTGAGACCGTTCTTCGACCGGGACCGATTCGTCGGCAAGCACATTTCCGAGGTTTTCCTCGGTGTACTTCAAGTAGTCCCGTTCCTGGTCGGTAGAGACGTAGACGAACTCGTGGCGATTGTCCGCCAGAGAGCCGAGGACGTCGCCGGTTATCGGGAGATTCATCTCCCGGAACAGTACAGGATTCTGCTCGCCAGCGACTGCAATATGGATGTTGAAAGACGGGATCGAGTCGAGTCGTAGACTCGCAATCGGGATTCGCCGGAATCCCCGTTCGGTGTGGCCCCACGCCAGGGACCGTCCAAGACTGCCTTGAGTTGCCATGCTTCCCTCAATTTCACCATGCCACGGGCGAAATCTACCAATCGAGATGGCGAGAGTCAATTAGCACCGGATTGACGCCGGGCTCCCGATTACGCTGACTCCTGACCGCGAGGCTCACCGCCGAAGACGAGTCCCAGGATTTCCTCCACAATCGCATCCGTGGCGTGTGGATTCGCAAGGCTTCGGGCGGCTGTCCCCATACGCTCCAACTTGTCCGGACTGTTGAGGAGTCCACGAATCGCAGTGGTCAACGTGTCCGCGGTGCATTCCGAGTCCTCCAGCAGCATCGCCGCGCCTGCGTTGACGAAGGTTTGGGCGTTGTGCCACTGGTGGTTGTCCGTTGCATGCGGATACGGAACCAATATGGAAGGTTTTCCGAGCATGGCGATCTCCGCCGTGGTCGAGGCGCCAGCGCGGCTCACGATAATATCGGCCGCGGCGCATGCGCCGGCCATGTCGTCGATGAAGGGAAAAACCTGGGCGGTCACGGACGCTTTCTCCGCGGCTTCGCGGCCCATCGCGGCATCTGCCTGCCCGGTCATCCAGATGAACTGCGCCTGACCGGCTCGGAATTGCGCTAGGGCCTGCGCCAGGGCCTGGTTGATGCGCCGGGCGCCCTGGCTCCCTCCGCACACGAGGATAACCGGCACAGCGAGGTCCAAACCAAATGACTCGCGCGCCGTGCGGGCATCGGGGGGCGATTCGAAGGCCGTGCGCACCGGATTGCCCACGACTCGGGTCCGCTCGGGTGGATAAGTCCCCTTTGTCTCGGGAAAGCTGAGCAAGACCCGGGTCGCCCGAGCGGCAAGCAGGCGGTTGGCGACTCCGAGCAGCCGGTTCTGTTCGTGAATGACAGTGGGAATGCCCATGCGTTGGGCAGCCCAGAGGAGCGGCAGCGAAACGTAGCCGCCCACGCCCACGACCACCTGGGGCCGAAACTTGCGAAGATAGGTCCACGCGCGAAAAACCGACCAAAGCAGTTTGAGGGCGACCCAGAGCCGGCGCGGCGTGCGCCTGCGGGGCCAACCTTCCACAGAGAGACTGCGGAAGGGGATGGCCATGGCCGCGCTGACGCGTTCTTCGATCGACCCTCGACACCCTACCCATTGAGCCACAAGGAGGGAATCGCGATTCTGAATCTCTTCGAGGATGGCCCGCGCGGGGGAAGTATGCCCGCCTGTCCCGCCACCTGCAATCATGATGCGCATAGTACCGCCTGGGAAATGTGTGCCACCGCCGGAGGAGGCATTACTTCGCTACTGCGAGCTGTAACTCGTCATCAGTTTCGACTGCTTGAACGCCGACGTTGATGAGAATGCCGACCATAGTAAGGTTCACGATAAGCGCGCTGCCGCCGGCACTGATGAAAGGAAGCGCCAGACCCTTTGTCGGCAGCATTCCGGTCGTCACCGCCATGTTGAAGCATGCTTGAATCGTGATCAAGGTGACGATTCCACTCGCCAACAGCGAGCCAAACAAATCCCGCGCGCACACGGCGATGCGGATCGCCACGATGACAAAGAGGAGAAAGAGCACGACGAGACCCACGCTGCCGATGAGCCCCATTTCCTCGGCCCATACGGCGAAGATGAAGTCCGAATGCGCGTCGGGAAGGTACCGCAGTTTCTGTTCGCTGGCGCCCAGTCCCTGACCCCAGACGCCGCCGCGCGCAAATCCCGCGAGGCTTTCGATCAACTGGAGGCCCTTGTCGGAACGGTGTTTCCACGGATCCAACCAAGCCTCAATCCGTTCGGATCGATAGCCGCTGCCTTTGATAAGCGCGTATACGGCAACCGCGGCCGGAAGACAGGTCGGCAGTACGTGCGCCCAGCGGCCGCCGGCCATCACGATCATGAGCATGGCCACCGAAACCATCACGACCGGGGTCCCCAGATCTTGTTCCAGCAGAACCAGCCCGGCAAACAATCCAACAATCAAAATCGGCGGTAGGAAGCCGCGCCAGAAGCGGGTCAGGATAGCCTGATTCTCCGATAGTTTTACGGCGAGCAATATAACTAAGGTTGACTTCGCCAGCTCGGACGGCTGAACGCTGAAACCGAAGATGGAAATCCAGCGTTGCCCCCCGCGAACGGCATCCCCGTGAATCAACACGGCAATCAATAGCCCGAGCGTAATCAAAACCAGCGGCCACAGCACGATTCGGCTCCGGAAGTTGTGATAGTCGAAACGGGCGGCGACGAATAGTCCCGCCATTCCGATCGCCACGCAAACAAACTGCTTCAGGAAGGGGGGGAAAGCCGGCTCCAAGGCCATTCCATCGGGACTGTAGCTTCGGACGGCGCTGGCGCTGTACACCATGAGCATGCCAATAAACACGAGTACCAGAACGACGTTGAATGCGAAGATCGATTCGCGTTTCATGTCACTAGATCCCCTACGCGTTGGCGGACGCATTCCTTGAACACGCGTCCACGGTGTTCGTAGTTGTCGTACATGTCGAAACTCGCGCAAGCGGGAGAAAGCAGGACGATATCGCCCTCCACCGCCAATGACGCGGCGCTCCGGACCGCCTCTTCCATGTCAAGGCAACGGGTTGACGGAATGAGGTCGCCATACGCCGCATCCAAGAGCGGCGCGTCTTCTCCGATAAGGACGAGGTGTTTGACATGTTGCTGGACCAAATCCCGAAGAACGCGGTAGTCCGCGCCTTTCCCCTCCCCCCCGGCAATCAGGATGACCGGACGGTCGAAGCTTTCGAGCGCTACGCGCAGGCTGTCGAGGTTGGTCGATTTGGAATCGTTGTAATACGCGACGCCGCCCCGCTCCGCCACCAACTCGATGCGGTGCTCGACGCCGCGAAACACGCGCAAGCTCTCGATGGTCTTGGGCCAATCGAAGTCGCCGGCCCGCATCATGGTCAACGCGGCAAGCACGTTGGCGAGGTTGTGCCGGCCCGGCAAGCATGAATCGGATACGCGTGCGACCGGTTCGCCATCGGAGAGTATATCGTCTCCCGATACGCTCATTCCCCGATCAACTTGCCGGTCTATGCTGAACCAATAAACGGACGATGCGACATCTGCCGCCATCTCCGCAACGCGCGGGTCATCCGCATTGAGTACCGCGAGGTCGCCGGAATTCTGGTTGATAAAGAGGCGCGCCTTGGCTTCCGCGTATCCTTCCAGCGTACCGTGGCGCGCCAGGTGATCCGGCGTCACATTGAGCGCGGCGGCGATCCACGGCCGAAAGCTGCGGATAAGTTCCGTCTGGTAACTGCTTACTTCGAGTACGACGTAGTCGGGTTTCTGTTCGGAAAGCACGACACTGGAGAAGGGGGTGTCGTTATTCCCGGCAAGCACGACGTCGTGACCGCATCCTGCAACGAGTGCACGGAGTAGTTCGGTCGTCGTTGTCTTGCCGTTCGTCCCGGTTACCGCCAGAACGGGCACCGTATTGAACCACGACGCCAACTCGAGTTCACCGATGAGCCAGGCTCCGCTCGCGAGCGCTTGCTGGATACAATCGAGTCGTGGCGACACCCCTGGACTGGGCAGAACCCAGGTCGCACCGGAAAAGGCATCTGACGAGTGACCCCCGCATTCGTAGGCAACACCCAATGCGCGCAGTTCAGCCGTCTGATCTTCGAGGCGCTCGGCCCGATTGCTGTCGGTCACGAAAGGTTCCGCACCTTCCCGCAGAAGCAATCTAACGACGGACATGGCGGTTCGCCCCATGCCGACGACCGTGACTTTTTTCCCGCGAAGTTCCATCGTTAGCGCAGCTTCAAGGTTGCGAGACTCATCAGCGCGAAGACAATCGCGATGATCCAGAATCGGACCGTCACTTTGCTTTCGGACCAGCCGAGGAGTTCGAAGTGATGATGGAGTGGCGCCATCTTGAAAACCCGCTTGCCCCGCAGTTTGAATGACGCGACCTGGATAATGACGCTGAGCGCCTCCACCACAAACAGGCCGCCCACGATGATTAGGAGCAGTTCCTGTTTCGTCAGAATCGCCATGGTCCCCAAGGCGCCGCCCAGAGCGAGCGACCCGGTATCGCCCATGAATACCTCGGCCGGGTGCGAATTGAACCACAAGAATCCGAGGCCCGCGCCCAACATGGCGCCACCGAACACGGTCAGTTCGCTGGCCTCGGGCACGTGTATCAAGTAGAGGTATTGCGACCAGTCGGCACGGCTGACCACATATGCGATGCCCGTATACGCCAGGAGCGAAACAATCGAAGCGCCGATGGCCAGGCCATCGAGACCGTCGGTCAGATTCACCGCATTTGACGACCCGACGATGATCATCAAGACGAAGAGGACGTAGAGGATCCCCATGGGTATGAGAACCATCTTCAGGCCGGGAATTTCGACTTTGGTGTGCATGTCCGGTGGTGACGATGCGACGAGGTCCGGCAGCGCCGCTTCGACCAGCAGGCGATTCAGGCGAAGCAACTCCCGTTCGGAGAGATTGCTGGGACCGCCGGCGAGCAGGTATTCGGCCTCCGGCGTGAGCGCCACACCAGTCCACGCTTCGGGTTCGTACAAATCATGCCGCCGCAACGATGCTTCCAGTCCGTGCAACACGTTGGTCCGCGATTCGTATCCCCAAGGCTGGTTTCCGCCGTCCTCGAGCACAAAAGTCCGCGCTGGTTCGGCCATCAGGTCGACGAGGCGGTCGGCTGGGGTCTGCGCGTTCTCGGGGTCCGCGTCGCGGAGCAACTGGCCGAAGCGTTCCCAATCCAGGATGTCGTACGTTGCAAGATAGGTGGCGCTGACGGCAATCGGACTGTACACGAGATACAGCCCCATCCCGATTCCCACAATCAGTTGTCCGGCCATTTTTGCTTTGGCACTCAGGCCCTGGTTATGTTTGCGGCGCAACTTGATGTAGTCGTCGAGGAATCCAACCGCCCCCAGCAACGCCATCGCAAGTATCGCCATCAGGAGAAGCCGATTCGTGAAGCGCCCCCAGAAGGCGAGCGAGATCAGCGCGGCAAGAATGATCAGCGCGCCGCCCATTGTTGGCGTGCCGGCCTTGCTCTTGTGCAAGGCATGCAGATCGGCCACGTGTTCCTTTCGGATGTACTGGCCGACTTTCAGCGATCGCAGCAAACGGATCACCGTTGGCCCAATCAACAGGGACACCGCAAACGCAGTGATCGCGGCGCCGCCCGCACGCACCGTGTGGTACGTGAACACGTTGAACAGCGACACGTCGGACCGCAAGAGCAGCCCCAGGTAGTACAGCATGGATTTCCTCTAAGTTTCGAGCGCGGCCAAGGCTTCGATGACACGCTCCATTCGCATGCCGCGAGAACCTTTGACAAGCAGGATGTCCCCCGGTTTCGAGCTTTGCTGGATGGCCTCCGCCATGGACTGGGGGTCCTGGATCACTTCCGCGTGGGATACGCCGCTAAGCCGCGCGGCCTCGATCATACCAGAGGCATAGTCTCCCCGCGCAAACAGCCGGTCGATACCGAGCCGCGCCACCAGTTCACCGACTTCGCGATGTAACGCGTCGGACTGGGGCCCGAGTTCCAGCATGTCGCCCAGAGCGGCAATCCGTGCACCATTCCCCGGGCGCTCCGACAGCCCCTCCAAGGCGGCGGCCATGCTCGCGGGACTCGCGTTGTACGCATCGTCGATGACGTGCAGCGCGCCGATTTGGCGAATCGTGAAGCGGCTACGGTTGGCGGCCGCTTCTCGAAGGGGGCCTTCGAAGTCCGTGATTCCGTGGCGCAATCCAACCGCGATAGCAAGCAGGACATTGCTCGCGTGGGCGCGGCACGCCAAGGGAAGCCGTAGCCGCCCCACGGGATCCACTTCCAAAACCATTTCACCGGAATCGTCAAAATGGCAGGACTTGAGTACCACGTCTCCCGAACTGCCGTAGCGGACGCGAGTGCCGGTGAAGGTGCCGGCGGCTTTTACACACCAGGGGTTGTCCACGTTGACGTAGAACGTCCCGTCGCCGGGGAGCCCCTCGACGATCTCAGCCTTGGTAGCGGCTATCGCTTCAATCGTGCCGAATCCGGAAAGATGCGCCGGCGCGACCAGGGTAATCGCCGCTTCCGTAGGCTTGGCCAACTCGCACAACTCACGAATATTGCCGGGGCTGGCGGCGCCCATTTCGATAATGGCGGCATCCGTATCTTGATCGATTTGGAGCAAGGATAACGGGCATCCAATCTCGTTGTTGAGATTGCCTTGCGTTTTGATCACCTTCATGCGTGAACCAAGAACCGCCGCGATGAAATCTTTTGAGGTAGTTTTTCCGCAGGACCCCGTGATGGCAAAGACGAGCGGTTCGTAATTAGCGCGATGGGCCGCCGCAAAAGCCTGCAAGGCCTTGAGGGGATCATCGACGACAA
This sequence comes from uncultured Nitrospiraceae bacterium, assembly GCA_964632865.1. Classification (GTDB taxonomy): domain Bacteria; phylum Hydrogenedentota; class Hydrogenedentia; order Hydrogenedentales; family SLHB01; genus JAHDWY01. The sequence goes on along the minus strand of CAZWDH010000002.1, from coordinate 16,582 downwards.
TGCAAGGCCCGGCGTCGTTGGTCTGGGTCGTCACGGCGGTAAGCGCGCCGCGGTCAAAAGCCGCCGGCACGAAATCGTTTCCATCGAAGTGTTCGCCGGACAGGGCGAAGAAGACCTGGCCCGGCTGTAGCGTGCGGGTGTCGGTCGAAATCGACGAAAACGTTGCTTCGCCGTTTTCTTGCGGCTCGATACCGAGAACGGATGCCAATCTATCGATCGTGTATGTCCACGGCATCCTAGGTCTCCTCGAGGATCGCGCGCGCGACCTCGCGGTCGTCGAAATGAATTCGTTCAGTTCCCAAAATCTGGTAATCCTCGTGGCCTTTCCCGGCGATCATTACGAGGTCGCCGGACTTGGCGCGAACGATGGCTTCACGGATAGCCGTGGCGCGGTCGGTAATGAGGACGTAATCATCATACTTCCGCCGCCCCGCGTGCTGGAGGCCGACTTCGATGTCCAGCAGAATCCGCTCGGGATCCTCCGTGCGAGGATTGTCCGACGTGACGAAGGAAAAGTCCGCGAGTTCCGCCGCAACGTTCCCCATCTTGGGGCGTTTGCCTTTGTCACGGTCGCCGCCGCAGCCGAAGACCAGGATCACCTTGCCGTTGCAAATCTCGCGCGCCGCCTGCAGGACGTTCCGCAGCCCGTCGTCGGTGTGCGCGTAATCGACCACCACCTGAAAGCCTCGATCCGATTCGATGCGCTCGAATCGTCCGGGAACGCTCCTCAACCCGGAGATCCCTTCGCATATGCGTTCGATGGGGATCTCCAGCCCGCCGCAAATGGTCGCGGCGCACAGCGCGTTGCTGACGTTGTGGCGTCCCACCAACCCGGTAACGCAGTCGCCTTTCCCCCACGGCGTTTCCAGGCTGAAAGACGTTTCGGCAGCGGTCATGCGGACGTTCGTGGCCCGGCAATCACCGGTCTTGCCGTAGGTGAAGCAACGGACCCGGGAAGCGTTGACAAAGGCCTCCGCGCTGGGGTCGTCGGCATTCGCCACCGTGAAGCAACCATCCCCTTCGATACGCTCAAAGAGCATCAGTTTCGCCCGCAGATAGGTGTCCATATCCTGATGGTAGTCGAGATGGTCTTGGGTGAGGTTGGTAAATGCGCCAACCGCGAATCGGATGCCTGCCACGCGCTCCTGTTCGAGTGCGTGCGAACTGACCTCCATCACCGCGTGCGTGTCCCCCGCCTCGCGCGCGCGTTGGAACAGGCCCGCGAGATCTTCGCCAAACGGCGTCGTATGAGGCGCAGGTGCGACAGTGCCGCCCACGTCGTAGCCCAAGGTGCCGAAGCAAGCAGCCCGGTGCCCCGTGTCCCGCAGGATGCGTTGCGTGAGGAGGACGGTGCTGGATTTTCCGTTGGTCCCCGTAACGCCGATAACGGTCATGTCGTGTGTCGGGTCGCCCGCGAGGGCCTGCGCGACAATTCCGAGCGCTTTGCGCGGTTGATCGTGGTGGAAGTACGGAACGCCGCTCCACTCCGCTGTTCGCAGCCGGTTCCCAATGACGGCAATCGCCCCCGCTTCCACGGCGGCGGACGCAAAATCATGGCCGTCCTGATGCTCGCCGGAAACCGCGACGAAAACCGAGCCCACCGTGACGCGCCGGGAGTCTTCCGTAATCGACGTAACCGCAACGTCGCTGACCAGGCGCACTTCACAGTGCAGCAGTCTGGGTAGGTCCTTCAGTCTCATCTTCGATCTCGTCATGCTTTGTGTTGGAGAACACCAAACGGCACCGATCCACGTCCGCGAGCGGAGTACCGGCGGGCGGCTCTTGAGCGACCACCCAACCGCTGCCCTGGGCGTCCCAAGAGAGGCCGAGCGTGGCAAGGGCGTTCTTGGCCTGCGATTTGGTAAGCCCGTCAAAACTCGGGAGTCTCGGCGTCGTATCCGGTAGATCCGCTTCCATGGCCAAGAGTTCCGCGTTCTCGAAAGCGAGGTCGGCTTCGCTGCGCGTGGCGATCGCGGGCTCGCCCCGCGCGTCGTCAAGCCGCGCAACCAGCGTGTCCGCGTCGCCCTCTTCTACGGTACCCTCTTCGACGAGATCCTCCATGGGGTCCTCAGGGCATTCGAGCCGAATGAGGGCTTCCCGAACGACTTCTTTGAACACGGGCCCGCAAACGTATCCGCCCCAATACGGCTTGCTCTGGGGATTGTGTACGACGATCACCGCGCATACCCGCGGGTCGGCAATGGGCGCGAATCCAGCGAATACCGCCGTGTGCTGGTCTTCGTAGTATCCTTTTCCGTCGGCCCTTGCGACCTGGGCGGTCCCGGTTTTTCCACCGGCGCGATACTCGGCAATCGCGGCGCGCGTGCCCGTGCCGTGGGCGACCACTTCGTAGCACAGTTCCTGCATGGTCTTCGCGGTCTCTTTGGAAATCACTCGGGGCCGTTCGCCGGGTTCGTATTGATAGATCTCCCGGCCCTCGCGGTCGACGACTTCCCGCACCAGGTGGGGCTCCACCAGATACCCGCCGTTGGCGATAACCGCGAATGCTCTCGCAAGCTGCGGCATGGTGACGGCGATCTCCTGGCCCATGGGCAACGAGATGGGAGACAGTTTGGACCAGGTTTTCACCGGCGCGTAGATCCCGCCACTCTCCAATTGGAAATCGCGACTGGTTTGTTCTCCAAAGCCGAACCTGCGGATCCACTCGTCCAGGAGCGGGTTGCCGCCTTGTTGCGTAATCATGCCGGCGACTTTGATGATGCCGATGTTGCTTGATTCCGCGAAGACTTCGCGAAATGGAACCACGTTCATCTTATGGACATCGGAAATCACCCGGCGGCCGAACGCGCTCCACCGCCCCCCCTCGCAGTCGATCAGTGTGTCAGGAGTGACCAACCCCAATTCGAGCGCGGCTGACGCGGTAACAATCTTGAACGCGGACCCCGGCTCGAACACGTCCGTTACCGCGCGGTTCTTGCGTTGTTCGTCCGAGTAGTCCCAGAAGGCATTCGGGTCGAAGGCTGGCATGCACGCCAGCGCCAGTATGGCTCCCGTCTTGGGGTCCATCAGTAGACCCATCGCGCGGGCCGCCTGACAGCGTTCCATCACGGCCATCAGCTCGCGTTCAAGCGCATGCTGAATGGGCTTGTCAATCGTCAGAATGACATCATTGCCTCCCGCGGGCGGCACGTATTCCAAAGTCAGCGACGCGAGAAGATTGCGATTCGCGTCTTTGCGCGCGCGATGCACGCCTTCCGTGCTACGCAAGTACGAGTCGTAGGCGTGTTCGATGCCCTGCGCGCCCTTGTTTTCCCGATTCACATAGCCCACGACATGCGCGGCAAGCATCTCTTCGGGATAGTAGCGAAGGGGTTCGCGCTTGATGCGCAACCCACCGCCGACGAAGGCATTTAAGTCCCCGAGATTCTCGAGTTCGGATTCGGAGAGATACCGCTTGATGGGCACGTCCTGCATCTTCCGTCCGTCTTCGGTTCGTCGCGTCAGGCGTTCCAAAATGAGGTCTTCATCCAAGTTCAGCTTGGTGCTCAATCGCTGTGCGGCATCGAACGGATTGGATACGTAACGCGGATCGGCCCAAATCGACGGCGCCTGCCGGTCCCGGGCGAGGATGCGGCCTTCGCGATCGTAGATGCGCCCGCGAGGAATGGTGAGAGGCACGGTTCCGACGTGAGCCTCATCGTTCTTGAGGAACTTCTCGTCCGGCCAGACCTGAAGTTTGATGACGTGAATGATGATGAAGTTGAACGCGATAAGGAAACCCCAAAAAACCAGACGAACCCGCCGGCGGTGTTTGCGCGTCAACGGGAGTTCCGCGTCGGGTTGTGTGCGGTCGTGGGTGGGATCGGTCATGGGATCAGGGCACTCCCGAATCGGTGGCGGCCGCGGGAGGACCGGACGGTTCCGCCGCCGGCAAGCGGGCGATTTCGAAGAACGGCTCTTCGATACGATAATCGCTGCCGGGCGTGACACGCACGACCTCGATTTGGCTCGGTTCGGGCTGGACCAGCCCCAGGTCCGGCGCTTGCTCCGAGATTCGGTCGAGCGTCATCAGTTCGTCCGCGCGCTCTTCGAGCCCTTCGATGCGCGCATTGGTTTCCCGGATTTCGCGGCTTAGTTCGGCGGCTTCGTAATCCCGTTCAAAGATCTGCAATTGGAGCCAGGTCTCAAAAAAGAACGCAGAAAAAGGCACGAGCAGAATAGGCATCCACAGGACAGCGCCCACGAGAACGCCTCGAGCGGGACGTGGGTATGACCCCCGGGTCATGGCTCGAGTTCTCCGCTGAGTCGCTCGGCTGCGCGTAACCGGGCGCTGTGCGCACGCGGATTTTCGCGCACCTCGTCGGAATCCGGCGTAACGGGTTTGCGCGTCAGAATGCGCGTGCGTGGCGGAATCTCCCGTTTCACCCTCCCGTCGGGATGGAGTTCCCGTTCCGGGCGACTTTCCCGATTCAAGGCATTCTTCACGATCCGATCTTCTCCGGAATGAAAGGAGATCGCGACCAAACGCCCGCCGGGTTCCAGCATGTCGATTGCCTGATGCACGCCTTCGCTTAAACCTGTGAGTTCATCGTTCACCGCGATTCGCAGCGCCTGAAATACCGTGCGAACCTCGTCGGGAATCCCGCGCACAAATGAAAGCGACTCTTGGACGGTCCTAACCAGGTCCAAGGTCGTGCGGATTCGCCCTTCCCGTGCGCGACCAGCCAGCAGTTTGGCAATCCGGCGCGCGGGCTTCACGTCCCCGTACGAACGAAGTACGTCTGCCAACTCGTCCGAATCTGTCGATGCCAGAAATTCCAAGGCCGTCATTCCTTCGCCAGGATTCATGCGCATGTCGAGGGGGCCGTCGTTTTGGAGCGAAAAACCCCGCTCGGGATCGTCAATCTGCATGCTCGACACACCCGCGTCGATCAACACGCCGTGCACCCGGCGTATGCTCAAACTATCCAGAACCGACGCAAGATTCGCGTAGTTTGCGTGAACAACCTGAGCCTGCGGAAAAGGACGCAATCGCGTCCGCGCGAGTTCAACTGCCGTGGGATCGCGGTCCAGCGCGATTAAGCGGCCATCGGCCAGCCGTTGCGCAATCAGCTCGGAGTGCCCTCCGGCGCCCGCCGTGCAATCGACGTACGTGCCACCGGGCCGCACGTCCAGCCACTTCAGGACCGCGTCGGCCAGTACCGGCGTGTGCGGAACCCGGCCGCTCCCTTTACCCGCACCGGAAGCTGGCGCTATGCCGCCTCCTGATACACGCCCAGGGCCTGGGTTTCGCTCTCAAATGTGTCGAAGAGCGACTGGACGCCGACCATCCGGAACAGGCGCTGCGTGTAGAGGTTGATGCCCACGAGCTTCATGTCGCCGCCTTGCGCGCGGAGCTTCCGCAGCCGCTCGACCAATACGCCGACGCCCATGTAGCTGATGAACCGGATGCTGCTGAGGTTCAGAACCAACTTGGACCGGCCGTCGTTGATGCATTCGTAGAGCGCCGTCCGCAACGCGTCCACGCCGGTTTCGTCAATGTCGCCCTCAAGCCTGAGCACGGTCACCGCACCGATGTCTGTTCGTTCAACATTCATCCTCTGGCCCACCTTTCGCCGTTGAGGCAGCCGCTGGTTCACCCATCGAGAACAATGGAGCCGCCATATCCTCATATTCCGCATCGTTCGACTCCTGGAACTTGCGCCACGCTTCCCTATCCCACAGTTCCAGGTGGTCTTCTACACCGATTAGTACCGCTTCTTTATCAATCCCGGCGTACTCTCGCAGGTGCGGGGGGACCGCCATTCGCCCCTGCCCGTCGGGACGCGCCTCCGCGACGCTGCTGAAGAACAAGCGCCGGAAGGGAAGAGTCTTTGCGTCCATGGCGGAATGGCGTCCGGCCTGCTGCCGGATCTTGTTCCACTCGTCCCGGTGGAAGAGAAAGATGGAGTGGTTGTACCCGCGGGCCATGTACCAGATGAGGTGGCCTTCATGATCCATGGTTTCACGGATACGGCGCGGGACGGTGATGCGTCCCTTGTCATCCAGTTTGGTGACGGCCTCTCCGTAATACACCGAAGGCTCCTTCCGCGAACCCTAATTTACCATTTTTCCCCACTCAACAACCCCACCGTACCACTATCCACCACGGCTGTCAAGAGGAAAATTGTTGGTTCTCGTTTAGATCCAACAGGTTACGAAGATGGCTAAACTGCGATATCTTACACAATATGTTGTAGGGAGAGATATGAATTGACAGTTGCGACACAAGATATAGAAAGGCATAAACTAGAAAAACCTGAAATACTGAACGTTTTGTCAGGGGAATTTGGCGTGAAGAAATCTAGGATTCGAGGGCACCGGGGGAATCAGGTGGGGCGTTGTGGGAGAGACTTCGGAGCCCCCGCCGAAACAACGCGCATTTACTCGTGTCGCAGCGCTTCGATGGGATCGAGATTGGCCGCGCGAACGGCAGGATAAAGTCCGAACAGTACACCGACGGTCATGCTGATCCCCACGGAGAGCACCAAACTCCACGGCGCGATCACGGTGGGCATCTTTGCGAGGAACGTCACCGCGATCGGTATGGATATGCCGACCATCATTCCAATTACGCCGCCAACGGTGGACAAAACGACCGTTTCGATCAAAAACTGGATGATAATCTGCTTGCGTTTCGCGCCAATGGCTCGGCGTACGCCGATTTCTCGTGTTCGCTCGGTTACACTCGCCAGCATGATGTTCATGATGCCGATCCCGCCGACCAGAAGGCTGATGCCGGCAATAGAACCAAGTACGATATTGAAGGTGCGTTTGGTCGCCTCGGCCTGGCGGAGCAGGCCGAGCGGGACATCGACTTGGTAGTCCACTTTCTTGTGGAAGCGTTCGAGCATGGCGGAAATGCCAAATGCCGTGGCTTCGACCGTCTCATTCGAGGCTACTTGGACGATGAGTTGGTGCAGTTCAACTTGCTCTCGCTCCTGCGAACCACTGCTTCGCCGCGTCGTGACATCACCGAAGCGTTGACGAGCCACATTCAGGGGAATGTACGCGTCGACTTCCTGATCCGGCAGTTGAATCCCAGCCCCGCCGCTTTCTTCACTTTGCACAATCCCGACCACTTCAAATTGATCGGTACCGATTCGCAGCGACTGTCCAATCGTTTGTTGGGTGGCCAACAACCGGCGAGCTCCGTACTCCGTCAGAACCACCACTGGCGCGTAGGTCTCAATGTCCCGCGATAGGAGCGACCGGCCAGCAAGCATCCGTCGCTCTACGAGATCGAACCATTCCGGTGTCGTACCGACAACCCGGAGTTCGAGCGCGCGCTCGAACAGGCGGCCTTCTTTGCGCACCACCTTCACGGGGGCCGTGCGCTTGACTGCTGGGAAGGATTCACGGATGCGTATCTCGTCGTCGTACAGCAGGCCGTAGATGCTTACGAAACTCTGTGTACCGGAGGTGTTCTCCTGGTCTTCCACCGGTTTTACAGCGCTGATGATGATGTTGGTGCTACCGAGCATCCGGATCTGCGCGAGCGCCTCTTTGCTGGCGCCCTCCCCGATAGAGAGCATGGCAATCACACTGGCCACGCCAAATACCATGCCCAACATCGTAAGGAGAGAACGCAGCTTGTGCAGCAAGAGATTCTTGACACCAAGTTGGACGTTTCGGAGTACCCGAATCCGCTGTCTCACGCGTTTTCCTCCACCCGATCGATAAGTCCGTCCCGCATGTGGATGCGGCGATGCGCGTGGGCTGCCACGTCCGGTTCATGGGTGACCATCACGATCGTCTTGCCCTGTTGGTTCAGGTCGGTCAGCAACGACATGATTTGCTCGCCCGTGGCGGAGTCGAGGTTACCGGTCGGTTCGTCGGCGAGGAGCAAGTGCGGGTCGTTGGCGAGGGCGCGGGCAATCGCCACTCGCTGCTGTTGCCCGCCTGATAGTTCCGTCGGCCGATGGTTGACGCGATTACCCAAGCCGACGCGTTCAGCCAGTTCGGTCGCATTCCTGGCGCAAACTGCCGCGTCCCACCCCTGGTAGAAGAGGGGAAGTTCGATGTTCTCACGGACGGTCAGTTGCGGAATGAGATTGAAGCTCTGGAAGATAAACCCCAGGTATTCAAGGCGAAAATCACTGAGTTGATCGTCATTCAGCGTGTTGATGTCTTTGCCCGCGAGCATGAAACGGCCCGAGGTCGGCCGGTCGAGGCAGCCCAGCAGGTTGAGCATGGTGCTCTTGCCGGAACCGCTCGCGCCCATGATCGCGCAGAAATCGCCGCGGTGTACGACCAAAGACACCCCGGCAAGCGCGTGCACGGCCTCGCTACCCATGATGTACGTTTTGCGGACCTCGTCCAGCCGGACGATATCCGGTTCATCCCGTTCCATACTACTCCGGTCTACGCTGCCCTTCGTCCGCGTTCTCTCCACGGGGCCGCCGTTGCATTCGCTCCTGCATCTGCGCGCGCTCTTCGGGGCTCATATTCTGCATGCGCTCTTCCCATTGCTTGCGCATTTCCTCGCGCTGCTCCGGGGTCATGTTCTCGAATCGGGAGCGTCCGCCGCCTTCGCCGGAACCGCGCTCGCGAGATCCTCCTGGCCTTTCGGTGCCGGCCCCCGGCGTCACCCCCTGCGCGGGGACCGGTTCGGGAGCGAGTACCGGCGCCGGAATCGGGTCCGCCGCGGGTACGGACACGCCGGCGGTGCTGTCCGTCGCGGCTGGCTCCCCGCCGTTCGCACGCACACTGGCGGGCCGCACGCTCATCTCGTCCGCTGCGAGGGGCGGAGCCAAAAGCACCGCTTCGCCTTGGCGCAATCCGTCCTCAATCTGAATCATCCGGTTATTGTCGAGGCCAATCGTGACTTTACGACGCTCGACCTTCTGACCGGAGGCTACGTACACGGTGGGTTCTCCGCTTTCGCGTACAACCGACTGCACCGGGACGTAAAGCGTATCATCAAATTCCTGGACCAGAATCTCTCCCCGGCAACTCATCCCCGTGCGCAGTCCGGTGGTGTTTCCGGTTACGCGAATGTCTGTGTTGTAGACTTTCAAATCCGGGTTCATCCAAACGCTCTGGGCGTCGGGCAAGGGAGCGATGAACTCGACGGTTCCCTGGTAGGTTTGGCCGGGCAAGGCGTCAACGGTCAGTGTTACGGGGAGGTCTGGGCGCACTTTGGCCAAGCTGGATTCATGAACCTTTACTTCCGCCTTGTAACTATCGGTGGTGGGAAGGTAGATTAACTCCTGACGTTCGCGAACGGATTGACCCTCGGCCAGCGGTTCCTGGTTTCCACGCGAACTCCGCTGCCCGGTCGTGGCGTACACGACCAATCCTGACCGAGGGGCATAGAGCTTGGTCTTTACCAGTTGTTCCTTGAGCTTCTGGAACTTGGTTTTTTCCCGCTCGAATTCCAACTCCTTGGCCTTCAAATCCGCCTCCGCCTGAACCACGTCCGCGGAGGCCTTGCGCTTTACGCGTTCCAGTGCCATCCGAGCCTGATCGGCGTCGCTCTCGAGCTGGGCAAGTTGACGCTTGTATTCAAAGTCGCGGAGCAGCTTCATGCGCTTCTCCGCCATTTCCAGATCAAGTTCCGCTTTCAACGCGTTTTGCTCGTCCGCTTCAAGCTCGGTCGTCGTGATGAAGTTCTTTTCCGCCAGACGGCGCGAACCTTGAAGCTTCTCTTGCGCCCGCTTCGTATCCCCACGGGCGAGCGTGACCTTTGCCTCGGCGTCGCGGTCCTGGAGTGGAAAATCACCCTCAATGAACTTCTGCTTGTCTTCCTCGGCAAAACGATACACGAGTTCGGCTTTTTCCATGTCCGCCTGCGTCTGATTCTTGACCACCTCGAGAGATTCGCGCGCATTCACGAAAGAGGCCTCGGAGTTCTGCGTCCTGATCTCCTGATCGACCAACCCGTCCTGAAGTTGACTGGCATCCAGCTCGACCAGAAGTTCACCTTCTTCAACCACACGGCCTTCCGGGATGATGTAGAGGATGGTTGTCTGTCCCTCGACTTCGTTCGTGATGATTTCCTGGTCGAGGGCTTTGATGGTGCCCGACACACTCACGCTGATGGTCAAAGGCCCTTGTTGGACCTCGAATACCGGGCGTGTGGCGTCCATGGTGGAACCCGCCGCTCTGCCGATGGTGGTCACCAATGCCGCGACTAGGACGATACAGGCGCCACCCGCGGCAGCCCACGACCAACGGGATCGGAAGATGTCTGGGAGCTTCATAGGTTCCGTTCCTTACAGATAGTGTTTGGGCTCGCTGGAAGGCAGGCCCGCATGACCGGTTTCAGTCCAATCCCAGACGGTGTGCGCGCAAAGATTGCAAGTCCTTATTTTGAAGAGTCCGTTCCCCGCCGGGACACAGGATTCCGTTCGGTTTAACACCTTCGCCTGGAATTGGTTCCGTGCCGTGGACCGGCCGTTATACCCCGCCCGGGGTTGTCTCGATGCCCATTCCAAATACGTTCCACTTCGTACAACGCGGGCATAGGTGGAAAGTACGTTTCTTAGTCTACCAAGTCTGCAAGAGTTCAGCGTTGTCCACCCACATCACGAAGAAGGGCGTTTCAGAGTCACGCTGTTTGATGTAAAGCAAGAAGGGCCGGTCGCAGATGTAATGGCCGAGACCAGATTCACTGGCCCAGCGTTGGTGGGCTTCCGAGGCCAGTTCGGCGCCACTCCGGTCCAGCCGAAACTCGAAGTCCTGGCGAGCGACCGACACGACTTGCCCCTGGATGGGTGGGCTTTCCACCGTCCTGCCTTCCAGTTCGGAGAAATGGTGGTTCATCCTCCAGAACATGTCGGGGACAAGGATGATGTCGTTTCCTCCCAATGAACTCGCCGGCATATGCTCCTGGTTGTAGACTTCGATCTTCGCGTCCAATGCGGAAAGCGTCTCTCCCAGCGTTTCTCCCGGCTCCAGACACGCGACCACGATCTGGCAAGGGTCGGAATCTCCACACAGGTCGACGGCGAAGGATGAGGGCGGTTGTTCGCCCAAATCGCGGCCGGTCGATTCCGGCCACTCGGCCATGAGCACGCGCGCCTGCTCGCGAAGCGGGCCATACCGGTCCCGGTCCTCCTTACGCAAGCCGAAGGATCGTACCGGCGCCGTCTTGCCACTGCCGTCCGTGAAGACGAGCGGTTCGCGGTTGTCGAAATACGGAATGGTGAAAGGTACGCGCGCTTCCAGATAGGAGTACGTAACGAACGATCCAGGGATTATATCGTCGAACGCCGGGAGTTGGCGACGGGGAAACCGCTCCGCCATGTCTTGTTCAATGGTTCGCAGAATGCCTTGGTCTTCCAGTCCCGCGATCGCGTAGTAAATCTCGGGCGGCATGTACGTGTCGGGGTCCACGGCGGCATTCAGACGCGCGCATACTTCGTCCGCCCCTTCGACCTGAACGGGTCCGTTTACCACTGTCTGTTGAAGCTGCTTCCAGCCCGCCAGAAACGTCGCACACCAGACGACGTTCTTGCCGTCCTCAACGGGCGTGTCCAGCGTGGACACGATCTGGGTATGGGTGAGAGCGGTTGTTTCTCCGTCGAAACTCAAGGAAGGCCGTGGCGCCCCGCGACGGTCGCCGGCTACCAGGAGGTACGCTCCCACCAGGAGAACTCCAGCTAGCACCACCGCGATGATGAGTGCGGTACGGCTTCGCGCACGAGGACTTTCGTCGCCGCGAGGTTCGTCGTTACAAGGTTCGCTACCGGTCATACAATCCCCCGAAAAGGCCGCGTGTGAGACCTCGCATCGCCCTGTGCTCCAGTATACCACTTGTCGAGGCGAAGCCCACAGATCGAAAACCGGGAAGTTGAAGAATCGAAGGCTTGGAGCAGGGGCCTGGGCTCGTCCATCTCACTCGATGATCGAGAACATCTGCGTAGGACGGGAATGATTCCCGTCCAGGAAGTTCTCGACCACCCTCGTCCTTAACCAACGACTCGCGTTTGAAGCAGGTTTACGCAAGAGCAACAGCAGCGTAGAACTCGGAGCAAATACCGGGGCCTGTCTAATTTGCTCGGTCGTCGAGAACCTCCTGGTCGGGAATCATTCCCGACCTACACGCGGCCCCTCTAATCCCACCAGAAAGTCAGTCTCGTGGCCGTCTTCAGGACGTCGGCCAGTTCTTTGGAGGTGCCTTCGCCGAAGGAGTCGGGGCAGAAATCGCGCAGCCGCTTCACCCATTTCTTGGGCTTCGGCAGCGGCGCGTCGAGTTGGATTGTCACGGTGTCGAACTTGCACCCGCGAAGGCGAAACGGCACCTCAACCTCGAAGTCGCGGAACCATTGCACAATGTCGCGATTGGACAGCTCCATATCGTTTCCGCGGACAGCGAACGCGCTCATGACGGCGTACTTGTCGTCTGACGGCACGAGTACGAGAAATCGCGTCATGGGGCCGCAGCCCAGCGGCATGCCCGCGTCCAAGAGATGATAGCCGCGTTCCTCGATGGCGGCCGCAAGCCGGTCGAGCACTTCGTTCACGTCTTTTGCCAGCGTCGCGTACTTCTCATTGAACTGTTTGGACCATCGAATGGCCGCGGTGGCAATATCGGTTTCGGCCTCTCCCCCATCGTCTTTCTGCTCCGGCACGGTAAAACGGAAGGATTGCGCGCCGGGCAACCAATCGATGGGCTCGGGTTCGCAGCCACAGGCCTCCGCGACTTCGCGAATGGATTCCTGATACGCGGCATGGGCGGCATTCTCCTCCCAATCAAGCACGGCAAGGTAATCAGCGTCTTCTTCCCTCCGAACTGCGCCTGCGGCGACGAGACGATTCGCCAAATCGAAGTGGCGGCCCCACACCGAAGCGAGCAGCGGATTCTTCCCGGATTTGGATACCTGATTCACATCGGCTCCGAATTCGACGAGTAGATCCAGAATTTCCGGGCGTCCGAGATTGGCCGCATCCATCAGCGGCGATTCCATGCTTGGAAACACGGTGTTGCGCTCTTCGGCAGGAATGGACGCGGATGGGTAGGAGAGACTTGGATTGGCGCCCGCTTCCAACAGCATACGGACCACGCCAATATGACCGCGCACTACGGCGTTGCGCAGTGGAGCCTGCCCCCACTCGCATACCCGGTCGATTTTCGCGCCGGCATCCAGCAGGGCGCGGACAACGTCATCTCGACCTTCGAGGCACGCCATCATGAGCGCGGTCGGGTGGCCCTTCTTCTTGGTCGCGTCCGCTTTGGCGCCCGCGGCGAGCGCCTTCTTGACGTCCGATACGTTGCCGCTCTCCACGGCCCGGAGCAGGAGCGCATCCTGAAGCTCCTTCGACGATCGATCGACGGTGGCGCCGGTGCGTTCCAGGCGTTCGAGAACCTTCGCTCGGCCGGCCTTCGCGGCGAGGTCCACGGCCGTCTTTCCCTCCGTGTTCTTGACGTGTGGGTCGGCCCCGGCATCCAGGAGCATATCAAGGAGATCGCTTCGGCCTTTTGCGGCCGCAATCATGAGCGCGGTGGTGCCTTTGGTATACTCCTCGAATATTCCGGTTCGCGTGGTCTTATGAATTCCCAAGTTTGGATCGGCCCCGGCGTCGAGTAGTCGTTTAACAAGAATCTTCGAATTCTGCAAAACCGCCCACAAGAGCGGCGGCGGAGAACTCTTGCCCGGTTTGTTCGGATCGGCGCCACGCTCCAGAAGCAGCTCGGCGGCTTTCACTTGCCCCATCCACACCGCGACCATGAGCGGCGTGTCGCCCTCTTTGGTTTGGGCCGCTGTATCCGCGCCCGCGTCCAGCAGCACGTTTATTACGGAGGTCTGTCCGTTAATGGCGGCACTGTGGAGCGGCGTCTGCCCCATGAAATCCTGCGCCTTCACATCGGCGCCGGCATCAGTGAGCAGTTTCGCAATCTTTGCGTCACCCACTTCGGTAGCCGTGGACAAGGGGGTATACCCGAAGTCCTTGTCCTGTTCGTTGACATTTGTGCCAAGTTTGATGAGCCGCTTCACGGCATCCGCATTTCGAGCGTAGATCGCACCATTGAGGGCAGGACCAATCGGGCATCCTTTCTCCAGCAGCAGATCAAACAGCTCCGGATTGCGTCCGCTCGCGGCAAGCGAAACCGCGGTCTGCCCCCCACAGGCCGTCGCGTGGAGATCCGCCCCGGCAGCGATAAGCATTTCCACGAGTTCCCGGCTCCCCCGGTTCACGGCTTCGAGGAGCGGCGGGGCATCATCGCCATCGCGACGGTTCACATCGGCGCCCAGTTCGATGAGCCGCTGCACCATGCGCGGCGTTCCAAACCGCACCGCGAAGTCGAAGGCAAGCCAGTTCTCTATGTCACCGCGCGCGCCCGCGTCCAGCAACAGGTCGACAACCGCTTCCTGCTGCCCGCAAATCGCAAACATCAAGGCGGTCTGGTCGTCGGCATCTTGCAAGTCGAGGTCCGCGCCCGCCTCGATGAGCATGCGCGACACCGAAACGTTTCCCGTGCTCGCCGCCACCATGAGTGCCGTGCTCTTGTTTGGACCGCGTTTGTTAAGCTCGGACTTCTTCGCCCCCGAAACGAGCGTCCGGACGCGATCTTCATTGCCGTTGGATACAGCCCGCAGCAAGTCCATGCAAAACCCTCCGAGTAAAGCCGTCACCCGCTCCTGCCGAAGACCCACGGCGGGGAGCATATCGCGAAGTCCGGACACGGCGCCACATCCTTGAAGAACGTGTGGTTGAACCGCATACTCGCGGTATTGAACGGGTCCAGGGCAACCGCATGAACCACTGCAATGAGACAAAGGGGAATCCCTTTATTTCTGTGGCGCTCGTGCTCGGCGCCTTCGCCGGTATTCTGGCGTTCATGTGGCTGCTGCCCTTGACGCCACTGGGCCAATGGCAACGGACGCTTCATTGGAACTACGCTTCGCACGTCGCCTTTCTCATCCTCCCGTTCGTGGTGATGGCGTTGGCCGGGCGGACTCCCGGCGAGTACGGCCTGCGTTCAAACAACGTCTCGCGGGAACTGACCGTTGGCGGCGTCGCTTTTGTTGTGCTCGTGGCCGCGCCGCTTGTGGGCGAAGGGGTGTTCGGACAGCTCCGGCTGAAACAGGCCACCGTGGGATTCGTGGCGTCGACGGCCTTCTTTCAGATCGTGCTCTCGGGGTTCGGGGAGGAGTTTCTCTTTCGCGGATTCTTCCAGGGTGAATTGAACCGGGCCTTAGGCCGGCCGTTAAGCTGGGGCAATCTGCGCTTCGGCTGGGGAGTGATCGTCACCGCCGCGCTGTTTGGGATCGGCCATCTGCTGAACCCCTTCAATCCGCTCACTGGACAGGTTCAATTCGATATCGCCGCATTGTTCATGACGGGAATTGCGGGATTGGTCTTCGGTTTCGTCCGAGAGTACTTCGGAGGTATCCTCGCCGCATCGCTGATCCACGCCGGGTGGGATTTGATTTCGTCGTTGTTAGATCTGGGTGCTGCCGGAAACATCGCGACTGGCGTGGCGATTTTCGGTCTGTGCGTATATCTAACCAACCTCATCAATTCGTCAGGCGACCCGGCCGAATCCGGGAGCAAAGACAGCGACGACGAGAACACCACCGGGACCACGTTTCGTCCGGACTAATCCTTCAACTTGCCCTTCAGTCTCTTGAGGCGTTCCAGCGATTCGCCGCTCAGCCGGTCTTCAAGGTGGCTGGCGCGATGCTGGTGGGTCTGGTTGCGGAGCGCGCTGCTGGCGCTTTCGAGGGCCTGATCGATCTCGGTGAGAAAGCTCGCGGGAATCATGGTAAGCCCGCCGAGCCCGCCGACCAGGTTGCGGATGCCGCGATCGCCGCTGACGACCACGTAATCGCGGCGGTTGCGGGCGTCATAGACGATCCGCTCGATGAGCGTGTCGGCCGTATGATGGCCGGGCGAGAAGATGATTTCGACGTTCGCTGTTCCGCATTCGGGAAGCGATGGCTCCTGGCGCCGGCCGCGACCGTCGAAAACAATCTTGGCATGATGACTGGTCAGGCTACAGTATCGCGCCACGCGGTCGATAAGACTATCCCGCGACGCCTCGAAATTCGTCTGCGTCAGCGGTCGTAACTGGGGACATTTGTGAATGACGTTGTACCCGTCAATGAGGTAGATGCTCATGACTCGGAGGGATCGTCGACGTACTCGCGTTCGACTCGTGGGCTGATCCCCGTCAGGATTTCGTAGGGGATGGTCCCCCCGCGCTCGGCGAGTTCTTCCGCCGTGATAGATTCACGTCCGTCGGAACCGATCAGCGTGACCGTGTCGCCAATGCTTATGCCTTGAACGTGCGACACTTCGACGACGGTCTGATCCATGGAGATTCGGCCACGCACGGCGCACCGTTTCCCTCGAATCAGTACGGACGCGCGGTTGGACAGGCTATGCTTATATCCGTCGGCATAGCCCACGGGAATCACCGCCACCCGAATCGCGTCACCGGCAGTGAACGTACGGCCATAACCGACCGATTCGCCTTTCTTGATGTCCTTCACGAGGACAACCTGGGTTTCCCAACGAAGAACCGGCCGCAGTGGCGACTCGGCTGGCGGCGAATCGGTGGGCCACACGCCGTAGGTCATTAGCCCCGGCCGCACCATGTCGAGCGCGGCGGGCGGATGACCGACAACCG
>CAZWDH010000001.1:0-87085 GCA_964632865.1 uncultured Nitrospiraceae bacterium | reverse complement strand
CGAAACACCGCTCTTGCGTCGTACACAAAAGTACGAAGGATGCGTCGGTGAGGCACTGCTGGCTGTGCATCCCGAATATTCGGTAACCGTTTTCCGCAAACGAGTTACGAATTGACGGTTTCCGAGCCTCGGTTACCGTTTCCAGGCCGTGATTGGCCTTTTCGGAGGCTGTGAAATGGGCGTGATGCGCATCTTGGTGCTGTTCTTCTGCGGCGTCCCTTGTAACCGAACGGAACTCGCCGCTGAGAACCTCGCCCTTCGACAACAACTCGCTGTTCTCCAGCAGAAGTCAAAAACGCCGCGGTTGCGTAAGCGTGATCGGATCTTCTGGGCAATCTTATCCCGAATCTGGACCGGTTGGCGTTCCGCATTGCTCATCCTTCAGCCCGACACCGTGGTCCGCTGGCATCGCGAGGGCTTCAGACTCTTCTGGCGTTGGAAGTCGCGCACTGCCAAAGTTGGCCGACCGAAGATCAAAGCCGAGATTCGCAACCTGGTCCGCCGCATGTCCAGCGAAAACCCGTTGTGGGGCACGCCACGGATTCAATCTGAGCTCGCGCTGCTCGGGTACGTTTTCGCTGACTCCACGATCGACAAGTATCGGATCCATCCCAGGAAGCCGCCCTCGCAAACTTGGCGTACTTTCCTTGATAACCACGTCAAAGACATTGTCGCCGTCGACTTCTTCACCGTCCCGACCGCGACGTTTCGGATTCTGTTTACCTTCGTTGTGCTCCGCCACGATCGCCGTCAAATCGTGCACTTCAATGTCACGTCCCATCCTACGGCCGAGTGGACGGCACAACAGATCGTCGAGGCGTTTCCATTTGACGAAGCGCCGAGATTCTTGATTCGAGATCGTGACGGAATCTACGGCAGGGCGTTTCGAAATCGCGTCGAAAGCATGGGCATCGAGGAAGTCATGATTGCGCCGCGCTCGCCTTGGCAGAATTCGTTCGCCGAGAGGATAATCGGCTCAATACGCCGCGACTGTCTCGATCATGTGATCGTGCTCAACGGGCGTCATCTTCGTCGCATTCTGCGATCGTACTTCGAATACTATGACGATTCCCGAACGCATCTTGCGCTTGATCGGAATGCGCCAAACGCGCGCGAAGTTGAACCACCGTCTCACGGCCGTGTCGTCGCGCTTCCTCACGTTGGCGGCTTGCATCATCGGTATCGCCGCGCGGCTTGATGATTCTTTCTACCATCACGTTATCGAGAGTATCGAGTCGACCGGTCTGCGCTCTTGGCAAATACTCCGGTCTTCCTCGCTCACTCGTCATCGTGACCTCAACTCGAAACCTGAACGATCCGCCAATTTGCCGTCAACCGCGCTTGCCCAAACCCCCGGATCGACTTTTCGGGATGGACAACCCGTAAAAGTTCCCGTAATGGCTTGGCCGCATCGCCTCAAAAAACCGGCCGGCAGCGGCGTTCGTATGACACGACGCAGTTTGCGCAGGCAGCGGCCAAGATCTTTCCGTGCCGAAACGTACCTTCCGGTTCTCTGGATGTCGCCATGCGTCTCAGAAGATGACGCCCCTTTCAGGTGCGATCACATCATGAGGTCTTTCGGGGGGCCAAACGGCATTCAGGTTCTGCAAACCGGAATGACCAGAGAGACGGATGTGCCTTCGCATGGCGCGCTCTCGATATTGATGTGCCCCCCGTGAGCTTCGACAATCGAACGGCAGATAGAGAGCCCCAACCCTGTGCCCGGTGCATGATGTGCCGATCGTGAGGGGTCGGTGCGGTAGAAGCGATCAAATACTCTGGGTAGATCAACGGCTGGGATTCCGACTCCGTCATCCCGTATTTGTACACGCGCGCACCCGTTCACCAGCTGAGCCGAAATCGAAACATGCCCCTTTTGCGGCGTAAACTTGATGGCGTTGTCGATCAAATTGCCAATGACCTGACGGAGCCGCCCTCCATCACCCGCGATGACCAATCGCTCATGCATTTGAGCGGTCAACTCAATACCTTTCTCTTCGGCGCCCGGCAAGTATAGATCCACCACATCGGCCACAGCATCATTCAACAACACCGGCTCTCGCTTGACTATGGGATCCCCGGCATCCAGCCGAGCCAGAAGCAGCAAATCTTCAGCGATTCGCTGAAGGCGTTCATATTGGGAGACGCTTTCTTCGATGCCTTGGCGAAGTTCCTCGTTTGATCGCGGCCGCGATAGTGCTATCTCGGCATGACCGCGAAGCGCGGCCAATGGTGTACGAAGCTCGTGAGATGCGTCGGAGGTGAACCGTTGAACTTCCTGGACCTTTTTCTCAATGCGCTCCAACATCCCGTTCAGCGTCTCTGCTAACTGGTCCATTTCATCGCCCGCGCCCGACAGGGGAACCCTTGCTCGCAGGTCATGGGCGCCGATTGCCCGTGCTGAAGCCATGATCTTGCGGACCGGTTGAAGGCTGCGCCGCGCCAGAAAACCACCGAGGCCCACGGCAATCAATGGTGCCAGAACCAAGATCGACAAACCAATCCGTCGGACCCGCGCCAGCGATTCCATCATCTGGTCGAGCAAGTAGCTGCTCTGGGCGGTACACACCCGTCCGTCTGCCGTTTGCACCCGGAGGCTGCACACACGATGTGGGTAGGCGTTGGCGGGAGGTTGAAGCGTCTCACAAACCACTTGCGCCGCATCCAGTGCCCAGTGCGCTGGAGGTCTCCACATTCCTCGAAGGTCGTCATGTACGGCGCTGCTTACGAGAACAGTGCCTTCCTGATCGATCAAACGGAACCCAAGGTCATTCCGTGATCGGACACCAAGTTCCTTTTGGACGTAGGCTTGGAGTTTCTCGTCGTCGTTCGGATGTTCGTTGACCGTCAGCATGAACTCGTGAATCTCGCCTTCCAAGAAGGCATCGATCTGCGAACGCATGGAATAGAACATGCCCGCATATAGCGCGGCGCTTACGACCGCGATGAGCAAGGTGGTGAGCCCCGCGCCCCAAAGCGTCAGCCGAGTCCCGATCCCAGCTAAATACCGTTTACGTGTCGTCTCTGAGGACATAACCCACGCCACGAATCGTGTGAAGAAGCGGCCTCTTGAAACCGTGATCGATCTTTCGACGCAATCGGTTGATGTGAACGTCTACGACGTTGGTCAACGGATCCTGGTGCAAGTCCCAAACATGTTCAAGAATCATCGTTCGGGTCAAAACGCGACCTGCGTTTCGCCCAAAATATTCCACCATCGCATACTCTCGTGGCGTCAAATCCAGTCGCTTCCCGCCCCGTGATATGCTTCGCCTGAGTAAGTCGATGGTCATGTCGCCCACCACGATCGGCTTGGTCGCCAACCCATCGGAACGACGCAGCACGGCATGGATCCGTGCGAACAGCTCGGCGAAGCTGAACGGCTTTGCCAGGTAGTCATCCGCCCCGAGATTGAGCCCCGTGACACGATCTTCGACGCCATCCCTGGCCGTCAGGCATATGACGGGCGTCCGAACATCCCGCTCCCTCAACGCACGAAGAACATCGAAGCCATCCCGGCCCGGTAGCATGATGTCCAGAATCATAACGTCATAGGGTTCGTCGCACCCCAGGCGAAAGCCATCGTGGCCATTGCGGGCGACGTCTACGGCGCATGAAGCTTCGGCGAGCCCCTTCTTCACAAAGGAGGCAATGCCCGGGTCGTCTTCGACAACAAGAACGCGCACGAAACTACTCCTCGACGCGAAACACTACCGGCCGCCCGTGCGGGGTGCGTCGAACAGAATAGCAGCCTACCGCGCCTCGACTGTCCCAGCGAGAAGCTGGGCAAGATTACAGATTTGTCATGTTGCCGTAATCGTCGCAAGCGGATTCCTTGATAAGCTTCCATGACGATTATCTGTTGACGTGTGCGTGGGACATCGCGGTTTGACGCAGTGCGGCGTTGAACTCAAAAAAAATGGCGATCGTTTCGGCACGGTTCTGTGGAAGAATACACGATGACCAAGAAGGTTTTCCTAACTGGGGTGCTGTTGCAAAGCGGATTGGGCGTGCTCATGCTCAATGCGGGGGTGCAGGCTGAGCCTGCCAAAGCAGGTCAACAGCCGCCGCCCAGCGCGGCCGGTAAGAAGCAAGATCAGACCGTAGCTCATGAAAAGACCACCGTCTCCACTACGACAACAACAACCACCAAAGATGATAGCTGGGAGATTGACGGACCGGTATTCCTGCGTAGCGCCGACCCCGAACCACCCGGAGAGCTGATCATCAAGAACATCTTCGAGTGGGAAACCTTAAAGCATTCGGATGACGACGACGGCAGTGACTTCTTCTACGAATTTGAAGCAGAGTACGGATTGGTGGAAGACCACGAGTTGATTTTTGCAATGCCTTTCGAAATCGGCGACGGCAACGCTGAAGGAAATGGAGACGTTGAGCTAGGCTGGCACTGGCGGCTTTGGGAAGAGGACGGAAATTTGCCCGCCTTCGCCATCCGAAACATCCTCTTTCTTGGGACCGGTCACGACTCCGACGGCGTTGACTACATGCTCCGCGGCTTGTTCACGAAGACGATCACTCCCGGTAGTACGCGGTTGCATTTGAACCCGTGGCTCAAGGTCGTGGATACCGACGATGATGATGACGACGTGCTTTACCCGCCCTTTGTCATGGCGACGCTCGACGACGACGAGCAGGATGAGCGCGATTTCCAGTGGGGTATTGCGATCGGTATGGATCACTGGCTGCGCGACAATCTCCTTCTCATTGCCGATTACAAGTACTCAAATAGCGAGCATGAGGGATATCGCGATCAGCATGCTGCTGAGCTTGGCTTGGATTGGCACATAGATGACTGCCAGACGCTCGGCTTTGCTACTGAGGTGAGTCTGGACGGCGACAGCGAATGTCCCTGCTTCGCGGCGAGGATCAGCTATATGTACTCGTTCGGAGGACACTAATCCGACAATCAGACCTGGCGAATCCTCACCGTTCAGCAAGTTTCCTGCACCGGGAGTGTAGAAGGACAAAGATTCGCTCTTCCCCCCAAGGGGGAGTGTACGCGCAGAGAATATGCCGACCGGGATAGTGCGGGAATTTCGTTGGCGCGAGCGATGGGGCTGAGTCGGTCCATTGCGCAATGGACCGTCATCATGACTCCACTCCCGTAACCCCGGTCGTTGCTTTTCGATAGGGATCATTGAGGGAATTGCGCGTTTCATGGGCGACGGTAACCCTATGTCACGAACTAACAAATGGACAGGGTCCATCGCCCTTGGTTTCTATGCGCTTTCCATGCCGTCCTGTGCAACCATTGACCCCCGGCCGGACTACACACTCGCTCAAGAGATGGTCAAGACGCATGTTGGTGCGGACGACGTGTACGACCCGTCATGCGAACAAGCAGTTGAGGCACGCATTCACGAGATGATTGAAGATGGCCTCTCAGTCGACGATGCGACAGGCATTGCTTTGCTCAACAACAAGGGCCTTCAATCGCTGTTTCAGGAAATCGGGATCGCGCGCGCTGATGTCGTCCAATCCGGACTCCTGACGAACCCTACATTTTCGTTCGGCGTTCGCTTTCCCGAAGGGGGCGGTCGATCCGAATTAACGGCGGGTCTCGCGCAGCAAATTGTTGACCTTTGGCAGACTCCTGTCAGGAAGAGAATCGCGGAATCACACCTGGAGCAAACAGTATTGCTACTCACCCGCCGCGCCCAAGTGCTCACCGCCGAGGTGCGTCGTCATTACTACGGTCTTGTCGCGGTTGAGCGTGCCGTCGCCCTTAGTCGTGAGCACGTCGCGCTGACCCAGAAGTCGCTCGACGTTGTGCAAGCGCGGTTGGATGTGGGAGAAGTCGATCCGTTGGAGGTCAATCTTGCGCGAGGGAGTCTGTTGGACCTTCGCATGGAATTGGCCAGGCTTGAAGGCGATCGGGAGGTTGCGGGAATCGCGTTGGCGCGGTTGCTGGGGTTGAGCAGGTCCTTCGCGCTTTGGACACTCAGCAATACCCTTCCGCAACCCCGGTCGCTTGACCTTGATGGCTCCGACATTCTCGCCGACGCCCTGACGAAACGGCTTGATGCCCAAGCCGCGGAATTTACCGTCCAGGCCGCCGAGGATGAGTTTGTTCGGCAGTGTCGAAACGTCTTCCCGAGCATCGTCCTTGGAATCACCGGAGAGCGAACCGAGCGCCGCCCCTTACCGAGCCGCAACGTACTCGCCGACACCGCTCGAGCCTCCATGGCCGCGGGACAACTCACGGCACCGAGCATTCAGTCCCGCGCTCAACGAGACCAAGCCCGAAGCCAGTTCATCGATGCCCTTTTGGGTGCAACCGTCTCGATGACGTTGCCCATCTGGGACCAAAATCAATCCGGTATCGCCAAGGCCCGCTTTGCGGTCGTACAGCGACAGAAGGATCTGGAAGACTTGCACGACGAGATTGCACAAGCCGTCGCAAGGTCGCTGAGCAGGACTCGAACGCTGTCGGCGGTCGCGGTTCTGTACGAAACGCAGGTTCAATCCAACGACACCGCCAACATCGAGGGCGCCCGTGCGCTGTATGAAACCGGACAGCAGAACATCCTCGTACTTCTTGACGCTCAAGAAGCACTCATCGACCACCAACGACGCTACGTCGAGACCCTTCGCGATTACGCCGTCGCAATTGTCGACTTGGAGCTGGCCGTTGGAAGACCGTTGCCAGATTTCAACAGAGATGATGGGAACGGCGTCATGAAAGAGGGTAAGCCATGAAGAAGAGGTCGAGTTCAAGTAGCACGAACAGTTTGTGTAAGGCTGCATGCTTCCTGATGATCCTCGCAGGCTCTTCTGCCTTGCAGGGATGCGACAACTCCAATGTAGCGCCAAGTCAAGGGTCACCGGATGGTATGCAACAGATTCAGACCTTCTTTCAGGATTTTGCCCGTGAAATACTCGCCGCATATTTGTTCTAACCGTTGCCGAGCGGTCCTTCTTGGTCTCGTCCTTGTGCAAGGCTTCGCGTCCCATTCAGGGTTCGGTGCCGACCCGCCCAAGTCCGCTCCGGCCAAGGTCGAGGGCGCCGTGAAGGAGGCCGAGCTCGCCACGATTACCCTCCAGCCCGAAGCCGAAAGGCGATTGGGGATTGAAACGGCTCCGGTTGAGGAGTCTATCGTTCATCGCACACGGCTTTTCGGCGGCGAAGTGGTCACACCACCCGGCGGATCGTTGGTTGTTGCGGCCCCGCTCACGGGCCGTGTGATGGCAGCGGACGATGGCCTTCCCATAGTAGGTGGAAGAATTCAGAGAAGCCGGCCGGTTTTTCATCTATGGCCCGTAATTGGCTCGGAGCATGAGGTGCTGTCGCCGGGCGACCGGCTCGCCCGGCTCCGCGCCAACGTTGATATTGAAGCCGCGCGAGTTGAGGTAGAGGGTCAGGTCGCCAAGGCGCAGGTGGCCGTGGACGCCGCTCGACAAAAGGTTGATCGCGCCCATGAACTCCGCGAACGGAACGCCGGGAGCGAACGAGCCCTTGACGATGCCCGTGCCGAATTCGACACCGCCGAAGCGACGCTAAAGGCGGCGAAGCAAAGACTTGCATTTTTGGGCGAAACCAGCGTCGAACCAGATCTGTCCTCCGTGCCATCTCTCGCCGTCTCCTCTCCCATTGATGGAGTGCTCCAACAACTTTTTGTTGCAACCGATCAATTGGTCACTGCGGGAACGCCCTTGTTCACAGTGACTAATCTTGATCGAGTGTGGATCCGTGTGCCCGTTTATGTCGGGGAGGCCAATAGCATCATCACGAATACCGCCGTTGTGACCCTTCCGGGTGAGGTCGCGGTGCAAAAGCCCCGCAACGCTGCGCGCATTGCCGCGCCCGCCTCCGCAAACGTTTCGGCGTCAACCGTCGATCTATTCTTTGAACTCGGCAACGACGCAGCGGATTTTCGCCCCGGCCAGCGCGTCATGGTCACCCTTCCCGTATCGAAAGAAGTATCAAGATTGCGCGTTCCGTGGTCCGCAATTGTCTTTGATATTCATGGCAGTGCATGGGTCTATGAAACCACACAGGCACATCAGTTTACACGGCGACGCGTGGAATTGGAGCGGGCTGACGGCGATTGGGCGATACTGCGGCGCGGGATCAAAGCAGGAAGCCAGGTCGTCACGGCGGGGGCAGCAGAACTCTATGGAACCGAGTTCGGCGTAGGCAAGTAGGCCGGAGAGGTCACGATTCGTGCTCAATGCGGTCGTCTCAACTTCACTGAGGTTTCGCATCCTGACCGTTGCCTGCGCGGTCGTTGTCATGGTGCTCGGAATCTGGGCCGCCCAGAAGACTCCCCTGGATGTTTTTCCAGAATTCGCGCCGCCGTTGGTGGAAATCCAAACGGAAGCACCTGGACTCTCCACGGAGGAGGTCGAGAGTTTGGTCACCGTCCCCCTCGAAAACTCCTTGAACGGTACGGCCTGGCTCAAGACCATTCGCTCCAAGTCAGTATTGGGTCTCTCGTCGGTGGTACTCATCTTTCAGGAGGGAGCCGATTTACTCAAGGCCCGTCAAATCGTCCAGGAGCGTTTGGCGGTTGAGGCTAATCGGCTGCCGGCGGCTGCCAGGCCACCGGTGATGTTGTCGCCGCTTTCGTCCACCAGCCGGGCGCTCAAGATCGGAATGTCATCCGCAACGCTTTCCCAGATGGACCTTACGCAACTCGCAAAATGGACTATCCGACCGCGCCTCATGGCGGTACCCGGCGTTGCCAACGTCGCTATTTGGGGGCAGCGGGATCGGCGGTTTCAAGTGCTCGTCGATCCCGACGTGCTCCGCGCTCATGACGTAACCCTTGACCAAGTGGTCCGCGCTGCTGGAGATGCGGTAGTGATTGGTGCTGGCGGTTTCGTGGACACGCCGAATCAACGCCTGCCCGTGCGACACTACACTTCGATCGTTGAGCCCGAAGACTTGGCTCGCTCCGTACTCGCATTCCGGGACGGCACGCCGCTGCGACTTGGTGACGTCACGCAAGTCGTCGTCGGCCACCCGCCGCCGATAGGCGATGCGGTCATCAACGATGGGCCCGGTTTGTTGCTCATCGTGGAGAAACAACCATGGGGCAACACCCTGGACGTAACCCGAGATGTCGAAGCTGCCATAGAGGCGCTTCGACCGGCGCTGAAAGGCGTTGATATTGATCCTACCATCTTCCGCCCTGCGACCTTTATCGAGACGTCACTCAAGAATCTGACGCATGCCATGCTCCTGGGGTGCGTGATCGTGGCCCTCATCCTCTGCCTCTTCTTGTTCAATTGGCGGACGGCGCTGATCAGCCTCGTAGCGATCCCGCTCTCGCTGCTTTGCGCGGCGATTGTCCTCTATTGGCGGGGCGCCACGATCAACGTCATGACGTTGGCAGGGTTGGTCATCGCTGTCGGCGAAGTCGTGGACGACGCGATCATCGACGTGGAGAACATTGCGCGCCGCCTGCGCCTTAACCGCATTGCCGCTCACCCACGCGCGGCATTTCAGGTCGTTCTCGACGCTTCGCTTGAAGTTCGCGGTGCCGTTGTCTTCGCCAGTCTGATTGTCATTTTGGTGTTTCTGCCCATCTTGTTTCTTCCCGGGCTTGCCGGGTCTTTTTTTCGTCCCCTGGGTCTGTCCTACATCCTGGCGATCCTCGCGTCGTTGTTGGTGGCCCTTACGGTGACGCCGGCGATGTCGCTGCTGCTACTGCCCAATTCGTCGCAGCGCCACGGCGACGCGCCCCTCTCCGCCTGGCTGAAGAAAAAGTATGCCTCAATCCTGCCTCGTCTGCTGGGACGAACTCGCGGGATCACGGTATTCCTTGTCGTCAGCGTAGCGAGCGTCGCCGCTGTTGTTCCGTTCCTGCGAGAGGAGTTCCTTCCTGATTTTCAGGAAACCGATTTCTTGATGCACTGGGTCGAAAAGCCCGGCACGTCACTGGACGCGATGCGTAGAATCACCACGCGGGTCAGCAAGGAGCTGAGAGCAATACCAGGAGTGAGAAACTTCGGCTCACATATTGGTCGTGCGGAAGTCGCCGACGAGGTCGTGGGTCCGAACTTCACTGAACTTTGGATCAGCGTCGATCCTTCGGTGAATTACGCTTCGACCGTCGCACAGATTAAGAGCGTCGTTGATGGATATCCGGGCCTATTTCGCGATGTGCTCACGTACCTCAAAGAACGGATCAAGGAAGTACTCACCGGCGCGAGCGCGACCATCGTCGTACGCATCTACGGGCCGGACATCGCTGTGCTACGCGAAAAGGCCGCAGAAGTCGGGAAAACCATCGCGGACGTCAAAGGGGTTTCCGATCTGAAAGTCGAACCACAAATCGTCGTGCCTCAAATCGCCGTCGAGATCCGCCCGGAAATAGCGTCGGTTTTTGGACTCACAGCCGCGGATATTCGGCGATCGGCGGCGACTCTACTCAAGGGCACAAAAGTCGGTGAAGTCTATGAAGAACAGAAGATTTTCGACGTCGTTGTTTGGGGAACGTCTCCCACGCGCAGCGATGTCGCAGGGCTTCGGGAACTTCCGATCGACACACCGGGAGGCGGGCACGTTCCTCTTGGCGACGTTGCCGAGATTTTCATCGCCCAGGCTCCCAACGAGATCAAACGCGAAGGGGCGTCCCGCCGGATTGACGTGACCTGCAATGTGAAGGGCCGCGATCTGGGCGGTGTGGCACGCGACATCCAGCAGAAAATCAAAGCGATCGGCTTCGCCCGCGGGTACCACCCGGAATTCCTCGGGGAATACGCGGCTCGTAGCGAGTCCAGAAACCGGCTATTTGCATTCGCGGGCCTGGCGTTGGTCGGGATTCTGCTACTCCTCCAAGCTGATTTTCAATCCTTCCGACTGGCGTTTCTCGTTTTCTTGACGCTTCCATTTGCCTTGATCGGAGGCGTTCTGGCGGCACTCGTCACCGGAGGAACTCTATCGCTTGGTTCACTCGTCGGCTTTGTGACTGTGCTGGGCATCGCCGCGCGAAACGGCATTATGCTTGTAAGTCATTTTCAGCATCTTGAGCGTGAGGGGATAACCAGCGAATCGCCGTTGGTTCTTCAGGGTGCGCAAGAACGTCTCATTCCCATCCTCATGACGGCCCTCTGTGCTGGCTTAGGGTTGCTCCCTCTTGTGCTCGGCGGCAATCGCCCTGGCCACGAAATCGAGTACCCCATGGCCGTCGTCATACTCGGTGGCCTTGTGACCTCCACAATCCTCAATTTGCTGTTC
The DNA here is from genome assembly GCA_964632865.1 of uncultured Nitrospiraceae bacterium. Taxonomy (GTDB): domain Bacteria; phylum Hydrogenedentota; class Hydrogenedentia; order Hydrogenedentales; family SLHB01; genus JAHDWY01. The sequence continues at coordinate 75,879 of CAZWDH010000001.1, read as the reverse complement.
GTGCCTGGTCTGTACGCTCGATTTCGCCCTGCCACTGTCACCCCGGAATCCAGTAACTGAGCGGCAGCATTTCGGCATTCGGACCCGCGACGACTCGGACAAACAAAACAAAGGACCATGTGATTTGTCGTCCTGCGAGCAGCCGAGGAATTGAACTCTTCGTTAAAGGCGGAGGGATTGTCCGCCGCCGCCCCCAATAGAAGCGGGGTTTTCGCTTCAGAAACGCGGTTCGCGCGACAGTTTTGGCCTGTGAATTGTGAGGGTGTCCCCGGAAAAGTTCCCGTAGTGCGGATTTCGTTTCCGTAAGTCCTTGTAAAATAATAGCTTTTCAATGGAGGCGGGGGGAATCGAAAATCTCCAACGCCTTTCTCGTAAGTCGTGAAATGACAACGGTTTAACTATTAACCTTCGGTGTATGCAGCGGTTAGGCACATGACTCAAGATGACCACTCTTGACCCGTGGAGCCGCTTCTAGACCGAGTTTACTGCGGACTCATTGCGCGCACCCATCCTTGTGCAGAACCGTTCGGGCACGCCTTCCGATTGCCTTACCATCCCAGGATGCACCCCGACGCGGGACCGCGTTGAAGCAGGGACAGTCCACGCCCAGCGCGGTCACTACGTACGTACTCGCCGTAGAGCGCTCGCACAATTTGTGCAAGGAGCCTTTCGTGACCGAGCTGTTTGCCATTGATCATCAGCGCTGCCATGCGACCCAGATCGTGGAGCCCCTGAAGAAGTTCCTTGAGACCCTGAATGCGAAGCCGCTCAAGAGTCGTTCGACGATTCCCTAGACAGCCGCAACGCAGTTTGCGGTCTCACAAAACGTGGGAGGCTCAAACGTCCAGCCCCGCCGAATGCGGCGCTCTTCGCGGCCCATCATCCACCGTACATAGCGGCCCACGAGCGGCGCCGCGAGGCGCGACTTCAGTCCGAATTCAACGTAGAGGTCTTTGAGGATGTTTGAAATCTTCGCCGACTGCAATGCGTTGTTGCGGCACCAATGGCGGGCGGCCCACAGGGCCCCGGCGTACATCGTCGCAAGGCCGCGGCAGTCCCAAGCGAACCGCTCGCGGACTCGCCGCTCGGGATGGCTCTTATAGCGACGCCAGCCCAGGAGCATCGTCCGTGCCGTTCGAACGAGGCTGGGTCCATTCACGTCGAAGTCGCGATGGAAGGCGCGCATCAGGAACTCGGTCTCCCGGTGATCCGTAATGTGGGCGTGCCGGTGTTTGAACCGGTACTGCCCGTGGGTATCGGGATGGTCCAGTTCGGAGGGATCCAGAAGCTTACCCGCAGCTTGAAGCTCGGAATGCAAGGGCGTTCCGGGAAGCGGGGTGTACAACATGAACTGGTGAAAGTCCGAGTCGTGGGCAACCGCATGGTCGATCGCGTCATCAATGTTCTCCGGCGTGTGCTCCTCGAGTCCGATGATGGTTGAGCCGAGCACACGGATGCCGTGAGCCTGAAGCGTCTTTACCAGTGTGAGAGTGTCCGTGCCTTTGAGCTTGCCGTACTTCGAGTCCTTTCCTTCGAGTCCCACCCAAGCCCAGATGATGCCCAAGCCCACTAACTGCTCAATCTCGTACGAGTTCAGCACATTCGCCGAGGTGAAAACGTACAACGCCCACGACTTACCGTGCTGGTTCATCAACTCCAGCAGTCGCAGGGCCCGCTTTCGGTGGAGCAGGAAGTTCTCGTCCATGACGAAAAACGAGCGCACGCGAAGATCCCGCTCCAGTTCGCACATGACTCGGAACAGCTCATCGCCGGTTTCGTAGAAATTCACGCAGCTGCCCTTGCCGCCGAACATGGCTGACGTCGAACAGAAGTTGCATCCCACGGGACAGCCCACCGAAGGAATCAGTGTGGCGGCGACCTCGCCGGGTTTGACCGACTGAGTGATCCCCAGGATGCGCGAGCCTATCCCCGACAGGATTCGCGGGTGTCTGATCGCGCGGCTCTCGTCCTCGCCAAGGAAGCGGCGCATCCAGCGGACTCCCTCGCCCTTGACGATGTGGTCGGCGTCGATCAGTTCGTCCAGTTCCGCCAGGTTGGCGATGTGTCCGCCGATGACAATCGTCGTTGCCGGTGCGTGTTCGCGAATGAGTTCGCACATCTTGCGCACTTTCCGGACGTTGGGGATGATCGAACTGATCCCGATGATGTCGTATTCATTCGTTGTGATCTGGTCTATGAAGCGCTGCATGTCTGGGAAATCCAGAAGCGTACATGGAGCGAGGATGTTGGCCTGGATCAGCATGAGCCCCCAGGAACGGTGCGACATGCGCAATGAAAACGGCCCCTGTACGCGCGTGACCTGGTTGTGCCACAGCTCCATGGACGTGATTTTCCGGCTGCCGTACTCGTCGTCCTGGGCATAGGGTCCGAACACGCTGGTAAGCAAGACACGGGCGCGCGAACGCAATGGGTGTGTCGGTTGGGATGGAGCCACGGGAAGCGGCAGTCCACTGGCTCTTAAGGTGAGGGGTGATTTCATTTCAGCAAACTCCTAGCGATTCATGCGGTGCTGATGCCTCGCGCGTAACCTCGTGGCCAGTGGATCGTCCGTAGCGAGATCGGTCGCCTTGACTGCAGTCGCACCGCATCGTCATCGCTCGCCGACATCAAAGGAGCAACGGTTGGTTCATGGAGAGTGTGCCCAAGAACTTCTTCCTTCTTTGTACCTGTGTTCTCGCCCATTGTTCTACGGGTGCAAGTCGGCTTCGAGGACGAGATCCGACGCATCGCAAGTGCTTTTCCGCGAAGATTGACTAGTGGTGGAACGCCTGACTCGCCGAATTCTCCCGTCTGCTCGAAGCGGTCCATCAGCCTTTCCAGAGCCATGACCACGCGAAGAATGACCCGGTGCTCAGCCCGAAGGACACCGACGGGCTGCAATTCCTGTTCACTGCTTTTTCGCGTTTCCGTGATCCCCAGCCGCAAAAACCGATCCGACCGCGCGCGTCGACAAGACCAATGTCGCAGCGATGGTGACCAACAGCATCAGTACCGCGATTCCCCACTCGGAAACCGCCGGGATCAGCTAGGCGGCGTCGGCCGGCGACCAGAACCCGCCTGCGAGCGTGTACCCACTGCCGGTCAGCTCGGCGGCGTCGGGTTGTCCCACGGTGCCGGTCAGCACGAATTCGCCGCCGACGACTCGGTCACCACCGGAATCCATCGTACTCTTCCTGATGACATACGCGCCACCACTCTGAGCGTTCGCCGTGGCGACCGCCCATAGAATGACGAACGTTGAACAACGAAGAGCAAAGGGAACTGCGAAGCGTCGATTTCCAATTGCCAATTCAGAAGCCTGCTCGCACTTGAACCAGACCCGACCGCCCGCGTTTGCTGGAGGTTCCCATTCTGAAGCATTCTGCTCTCGATGTTCGGCGTGCCGGTTCATCGCCCACCTCCGTTCTGGGCGGCGAGCTTGTGCACCAACGCCTCCAGCGCCGCAACCTTCTCCTCGAGCCGTTCGACGGATTCCGCCTTCGCCTTCAACTCTTCGATCTCGCAGTCCTTTTCCTGCACGATCTGGTAGAGGCCTTGGATTGCGGCGAGAGCCACACCGTCGGCGTCGATGGTGGTGATGTAGCGCTCGTCGTGGCCCAAGCCGAACGCCGCGTGGAAGTCCTGGGCCATGGGGCCGATGTGATGCACGCCGTCGGTCTCTCCGATGTAATTCCAAACAGTTAGCGGCAGTTCCGCTACTTTTTCCAGGATGGCCCCCGCGTCGAACGGTTTGAAGTTTTCCTTGGAGTTCCGATCGCTGCCGTTGGTCCAGATTCCGCCGGCGGTGAGATGGGCGCCGTTACCGGTGCTGCTGTCGTTGCCCACATGCAGCGGGTGCGACGCGGAGTTCCGTAGGATCCCCACGTTTCCGCCTTCGTAGTTGATGAAGAGGCTCGCCCCGGCGCCGTTGTTGCGGGCGAGGATCTCGTTGTTGTCGAGGACGAGATTCGAACCGGAGACCGGTCCCAGGACGAGGTAGCCGGACCCACTGCTCAACGAGGCGTCGGCACCGTCCTCGACGTGGAGAGTGACGTCGGGCGCATTGGTTCCTATGCCCACGCTTTGTGCGAAGTAGTTTCTGCTCCCGGCTGGACCGGTGAAGTAGCCAGCGAACCCGTCCGGGCTATTGCACCGGCCGACCACGCCGTAGGTGGTGCCGGTACTGGCATCGGCATCGGCCCAGACGCCGTACCCGGATGTGCTGTCACTCGTGAAACGACCGCCGATGGTGTTGCCGCTGGCGGCAGTAGCCCAACCCTGGACGGCGCGCCCCTCGGTGCTGTCGCTCCGGCCGTACACGCCGTAGTTGGTGCCCGTAATGGCGGTGGCCAAACCGTAGACGCCGAATCCGTCCGTGCTCTGGCTCTTAAAGTAGCCGCCGCGGGTCGTCCCGTTCGCCGCGCTCGCATACCCGAACACGCCGTACCCGTCCGTGCTGGCGCTCCGGCCAACCACGCCGTAGGTGGTGCCGGTACTGGCATCGGCATCGGCCCAGACGCCGTATCCGGCTGTGCTGTCACTCGTGAAACGACCGCCGATGGTGTTGCCGCTGGCGGCAGTAGCCCAACCCTGGACGGCGCGCCCCTCGGTGCTGTCGCTCCGGAAGGAACCGCCATAGGTGCCGCCAGTAGCGGCGGTGGCCTCGCCGTAGACGCCACGCCCGTCCGTGCTGTCGCTCCGGCCGTACACGCCGTAGGCGGTGCCCGTACCGGCGATGGCCTCGCCGTAGACGGCGCGCCCGTCCGGGCTCCCGGTCTGGAAGCGACCGCCGTAGGCGGTCCCACTGATGGCGCCGGAGCTGCCAAAGACGCCGGCCCCGTCCGCGCTAAGGCTTTGGAACCAACCGCCATAAGTGCTGCCGGTACCGGCAGTGGCCTCGCCGTACACGCCACGACCGGACGTGCTGTTGCTCCGGCCGAATACACCGTAGGCGGTGCCGCCGGCGGCGATGGCCTCGCCGTAGACGGCGCGGCCGTCCGGGCTCCCGGTCTGGAAGCGACCGCCATAGGCGGTCCCACTGATGGCGACGGAGTCGCCGCGAACGCCGGCCCCGTCCGGGCTGACGCTCCGGCCGAACACGCCGTAGGTGGTACCGGTAGCGGCGGTGGCCTCGCCGTAAACCGCGCGGTCAGACGGGCCGGCCGTGGAGGAGTGCAACGGGTAGACCGGCGAGTCCGTCCCGATGCCCACGAAGCCCGTCGCCGTGTCCACTTCCAACGCGTTGGGCGGCCCGACGCCTTCCCACGCCCGAATGGCGTGCGGCGCGGGAGTCAGCTCCACGCGCGGCGAAAGCAACGTGAACCCCGCGTCCGGCGGGCACTGGACCTCGATCTCCAGCCACCGCGCGGCGCCGTCGATGGCCCCTGCGCCGAAATCCAAGTCGGGCACGGTGAACACTCCACCGGTCACCGCAACGCCGATTTTCGTTTGCGGCGAAACCCCTTGTTGATTCCCCCCCGCGGCCGCGTCCCAGAGCCCGAAGCGGAAGTCGCACGAAACGCCGTCCACCGGAGTTCCGGCAGGTTTTTCGAGGAACCCCTGATAGCTAAAGCCCGTGCCGATATCCGCCGCGTGGACCGCGAGTCCGCCTGTCAGCGCGACAACCATCGAAATACTCAACAACCATTTAGCCTTCATAACCCTTTCTCCTTTTCACGGAACCTCCGCCGCGCACGAGGGCACCGCCCTAAAAACCGACACGTCGCCAAGCCTAGGGGAAGTATCCTGAATCGCCTGCTGTACATGCTGCTCCTTTCCTTTGCCATTGTTCGGCAGATTGTCGGGCCACTCACGATGCGGTCTCATACTCCAAGAGCCGGCGTTCGCCTTGCAAGGCACGCAGCGGCGTTATATCCTGCACGACCTCGAGCGTGCCGATGTACTGGCCTTCCGTATTGCGAACGGCCAGGTACTCGACATGTACGAATCGACCCCTCAATTCGAGCCAAAAGCAGGCAGCGTTTTCGCGTCCGGACCGGAAGTCCGAGAGAATGCGATTGACGATGCTCACGCTCTTGGGCGGATGACAATCCTGCACTTTTCTCCCTAGCACGGCTGCGGACCGTGCAAAAATCGGTTCGTCGCTCTTGGTGAAGTACCGAACGCGATCTTCGTGATCCACGAACGTAAGTTCGAGCGGGAGCGATCCAAACACCGCCCGGAGCTGACTCTGTGTCAGTTGTCCGGTCGGGAATGTGACGCACTGTTCCAATGCGGCGGCATCTGGGCTCGGCATCGAATTCAAATTCTCCGCGTCGCCGATCAGTTGGCTGCCTGTCATTCACTCCTCTCAATGCCACTCACGGCAACATCCCTCGAATGTAATCGTCGAGCGTTGCTGGGCCGCTAACTGTGCTGCTACCTGCGAACAAATATCAGGCAGCGCGGGCCGCCGGATGAAGCCCAAACGATACGCTACGCTGCCTCAAAAAGGCGGCCCAGTACAACCCAGCACCACGGAGTGCACAAACGATGACAAGGGCCAGAAATAGACCAAACACAATGTGCAGCTCCTGAAGCAATCCATAGACAGCCGCCACCGCAAAACCGAATGCCGCCTGCCGGATTGGATCTAAAGGAATCGTGGCGGGGTCGGGGATCATGTACATGGTAAACAGGATGAAGGCCACGCTGGTCATCGGCACCAGCATCGTCAGCGCCGGACTCCCGAAGAGCCAGCTCCTCAAGAGCGCCTGCGCCGCAAAGCCAATGAGCCATGCCGCCAGCACAGGAAGTCGACCCGTGAAAAAAGCGTGAATGATGAGCCCGGAAAGGAGGACGATACCCGGCACAATCCAATCCCACGCGCCGGCGATGTTTTCCGTGAAGTGGTAAGGCGGAGCCAGACCTACCCATGGAAACAGCAAAAGAGTGACCGCGATGCCAAAGTTCGATGGATTGAGGAAATGCTGCGTCCGGCCCTCGCCCATCGGTGCGCGAAACATCACTTTGGAGCCAATCATGAGCACCGCCGCGAACACGATTGGCATAAGGCGTTCATTGGGGTACAGCAATATGGCAATCGCCTGTCCCGGAATATATGCCGGCAAAAGGAAGTTGATAAAGGCGAAAAGGCCTCCGTTGTAGCGCAGCGGGCGATTCTTGGCGCGAGCGTCCAGCCATTCGAGTAGGAGTTGCATGGCACAGGCGGTTCCCACACCCACGAGTGGAACTGCCCAGGATTGTTCGAAACCCAAAACCGTGTGCCCGACGATCGTCCCCAGCGTCAGCAGGGAAGCAAAATACCAGAGCGCGAACAGACGAAGACGTTCGCTTTGTTTAGGGTAAAAATAAAACGCCGTGACGGTTTCCGCTGATTTCATGATGTTTCTCCTCCGCTGTGCTGACATCCGAGTTGAATGGTCTGCCATCCGGGCTTCACGTGCACCGTTTCACGGTGATCGCGACCGTCAGCGTCACGCCAGCGCAGATCCACTTGAAGCTCTGCCTCATCTGCCAGTTGACCGAGCCCAAAATGCAAATCTTGGCTTCGCTTGCCTGAATGTCCGTTTCCGCCGTCAACATGACCGACAAGGCGTCGGCCGTCGGGAAGGTGCACCGTCGCTACGGCGCCGATAGCCGCGCGTCCCTCCAAGTCAGGTCCGCGACGCCCCCGGTAAACGGTCACAGCAGGGAGCTTTTGGCTTCCGAGCGGCAGCAAAAGCCGCATTGCAAGAAACGCGTTCTGCTGGGGGCTATCATTGCGATAGAAATAGGATTGTTCCCATTGGTTGGCGAGTGCGAAGTCCAGGTCACCATCTGCGTCCACGTCGGCGACGGCGATGCCGCGACTTACCATCGGTTGGTCAAGATCGATTTCACTTGCGACATCGACGTAGCGCCCGTCGCTGGCCCGAACAAAGAAGGCGTTGGGATCGTAACCGCTGAGATCGTCGCCCGGTTGAAACCGGGGCCAAAGCTTGGGATTGTGCATCATTTGATCATTGGCCGTAACCAGCGACTGCAATGCAGCCCAGCGATTGTTCTGGCCCTTGATGAAGCCCACGGCCTGAATCGCTTCCAAGGTCCCATCATTATCGAAGTCCGCTAGTCGCGATTCCCATCCCCATCCACTCCGGGACAACCCCAGGGATTCGCTTGCCTGCACGTAGGGCGCGGCGCCATCTTTCATCTTGTCAAACTCGCCCGTACACAGCCACAAGAAGTGACTTTCCTGCAATCCGAACTCCCTGGCGATGTTGCTTACATAAATATCGAGGAACCCATCCCCGTTTACATCTCCAAAATCCACTCCCATACCCTTGAACGAGTCATGACCTAAGACGAATGAAGCTGGAGTGCCGAGCGTGCCTTTTCCCTCCAGTACGCCAAAACGAAGGCTGCCGGGGGTCGAACGATTGTGGAGGAGACGATCGGGACCGAAATCATTAGCAAAGTAGATTTCCGGGAGCAGGTCGCCATCGATATCGGCCGCGCCGACGGCGAGCGTCCATGCACGAGCGACATCCTCGTCCAATACGTCCTCCACGTCGGTAAACTGCACGCTGGGTGCTCCGCCCGCCGTTGCTGCCTTCCAAAGCAGTAACCTGTTCCAGCCGCCATTAAAGGACTTCGACTTGGTATCGTGCATCATTTCGACCCCGGAGGCTTTTGCATCGAGAATGCGAGCGCCGTCCTGGAAGTAGTTGCCGATCACGATATCGACATGTCCATCGCCATCGAGGTCGGCGAGGGTGGCACTGCTGGTGTACCAACGCTGAATGCTAGAGGCGACTTCACATGGAACGAACGCCGTTGCCGACAGACCCCCTGAGGTCGCCGCTCCTGCGATCTCGGGAGAAACTCCCTTTCTCAAGAACGCAACCGGAGTGCGCCCCCAGTAATATGCAAGAATGTCCATGAGGCCATCTTCGTTTAGATCCGCGGTCATGCTGCCCATCGGCGCCATCGTGCCCGGGTCATAGGGAAGAGGAGCCGGGTTCAAAACGAATGGCTGGAAGCGCTGACCGGTTTCCGGAACCGGCGTAATGATTACCTCGTCGACTCGTGGATCGACCCAGGATAGGTCGTTGGGAAGTCCATCCCCATCGAGGTCTTCAAGAGCGGCAGCGGCGCCGGTTGCGGATATCCATGAGGATATCCGGGTCAAACTTGGATGAACCGTCCGAACGGATTTCTGCGACGACGTGATCAACTCAGGGAGCGCCGACCGCGTGAACCGGAATCGAACTGCCAGCGCGGCTCGCTCCGCAGCAGACGGTGCGGGAAGGCGGGTGAATGCGTAACAGCTCGCAACCAGCACGGTCGCCACCAGTGCAGCTGCATGCCGTCGGAAGAACGGAGTCGCCGTGGACATTGTTCAGACCTCCTGATAGCCGTGTCGCCTTGTTTGACCGTACATCCAGTGACTGTTCTCAATCCGCCAGCGGCAGGCCGCTGGGCACGCGGTCGGGAATGTCCACCATCGGCAACGAGGCCGCGGATGGTGAAGTCAACGCGTGCAGGAACGCCATCAAGTCCGCGACCTCTTCGTCCGTCAAAGTCACCGCAGACAGTTCATCGGAGTCAATCGCGGCCACGATCGCCGGGGTCTGCTCCGCGTGGTACAAGGCGCGAAATTCCGGCGCGAGCTGTGTTTGATCATACGCGGATGCCGCAGTGATGGGATCGAGCATGTGGCGCACGGTTGCTTCCAAGTCTGTAAAAGCGCCGTCGTGCATCCAGGGTCCCGTGGCCGCGACGTTGCGCAGCGACGGAGTCCGGAATTTGTAACGATCGCTCGCATCGCCGGAGACCGCCTCACGCCCAAAGTCGGAAAGCCCGTCGTCGCCGTGGCCTTTTCCGGGGCCAAGCTGCGGAACGCTGACGGCGTGGAACTCCTGATCCGTCAGCAGCGGACCGGAGTGACAAGTCGCGCAGCCGGCCTCACCGTAGAACAACAGCGCCCCGCGCTTGGACGAACTAGACATGGCGGAGTCGTCGCCGCGCAGGTAATGATCGAAGGGGCTGTCATCCAGAGTCCAGTGATCCACCTCAAAGGCAGCGATGGCGTTGGCTGCGTGCGCAAAGGTCAAGACGGACTCGACCGTTCCGGGATAGGCCGCGTCAAATAAGTCGCGGTACTCTTCAATCGCCAGCAGACGAGCCATCAGACCGACCCAAATGCCGGGCAGGTCGTCGTCGGGCAGGTCGGCCAGTTCGTTTTCACCAACGTGGCCGCGCATTTCCTCGCGCGACGTAACCGGAAACATGGCCTGGGCCGCGAGAGCGCTGTCTAATCCGGGGGGGAGCTGCTCACCGGCCGGCGTCGTAAACGATCCGTCGTCGTTGCGATGAACGCGGCCGTCCCAGAACATTGTGTCAAAATCGCCGCGGTTGAAAACGTCCGGCGCATTCCGCGGAATCAATATCGGTTGTCCATCTGCACCCAGCGGCGTCGATCGCGACTGCGCGAGTCCGACGCCTCCTTGTCCTTTGGAAAGCGACAAGCCATCGCCGGTGCCGACCGCCGGATGGTGACAGGTAGCGCAGGATATGTTGCGATTCCCGCTCAGGATCTTGTCGAACATCAACATCTGCCCGAGCTTGACCTTTGGAGCGTCCACCGTCGGTTTGGTTACGGGTGTTACGGCGGCGTCGTCCAGAACCGCTCGCAGTGACTCATCGACAACGGAGTCCTCCGTTCCGGGTAGGATTTCCGGGCACCCGGTCACAAACAACGCCAGCACGCAACCGACGGAAGGCGGAAACCACCGTGTTCTCATGGCCATTTCTCCATTCGTAAACGCCAAACTACAAGCGAACTCGTACGGAACGAGACCATGACTCGTCCCCCGAGGTGCGGCCCCGCTCTTTGCCGCCGACCGAAGCCACAAGTAAACCTGGACATCCAGGTTTACTTTTCTCAGGCTACCGGCTAAAATATGGATGTCAAGGTCCAGGTTGGCCGGAAAAGAACTGGCAAAACACCGGGCTGAAGAGGATATATCAGCATGATCTCACAAAGCGCGGAGTACGCTCTTCGAGCGGTCGTGTGGTTGGCCAGCCATCCGGAGGGGGCGCTCAGCACGCCGGAGATCGCCCGCCGGACGGCGGTTCCGCCTGGCTACCTTTCCAAGGTTCTCCAGGCGTTGAGCCGGGCCGGGCTCGTCGCGTCGACGCCGGGTCGGACGGGGGGCTTTGTGCTGGCCCGAGAACCGCACCGGATCTCGGTTCTGGATGTGATCAACGCCGTTGGCCGAGTCCAGCGGATCGAACGCTGCCCGCTGGGCAGGGAAACCCACGGCGATCACTTATGTCCGCTGCACCAGCGGCTGGATGACGTCTTGGCCCAGGCCGAGCGAGTCCTTGCTCAAACGACCGTGGCCGAGGTCTTGAAGGGCAGCGCGTGCGGCAGGGCGCTCTGCGAGACGGTCCATTGCCTGGCGTAAGTCAAACATTGCCCCGCCCCAACGCAGGGGAATTCAGAATGGCGACTAGCGAATAGAGAAAGTGCCACGTCGATCGGGTGCTGGCCGATCTCACTGGGTGTGCGTTGTGGATGCATGGCTCGGATACGACAAAAGCACAAAGATGCCGCGGCGAATCAGTCCCGAGCGGCGCTTTTTTTTCGAGGAGGGGTAAGGGAGGAGGCAAATGAAACAATCACTTTTTTCGGTCGCGTTGATTGCACTGTTGCTATCCCTGTTTGGCGTAGCGCAACTGGGAGCATCTCCCTTGGCGACAAACGGGCAAACGGCACTCCAGGCTAACCCGCCTGCCGGTCCGCGCTACGCCATCACCGACCTGGGCACGCTGGGAGGGTCGTCCAGCGGAGCCTACGGTATTAACGACGAGGGTCAGGTGGTCGGCTGGTCAGCCACTTCCGGCGGAAATACCCATGCTTTTCTGTGGGAAGACGGGGTGATGACCGACCTGGGAACGCTGGGTGGGCAAATGAGTCGGGCAAACGATATCAACGATGCCGGCCAAATTGTTGGGATGGCACTTACCAGCAGCGGAGGGGGACGCCCCTTCTTGTGGCAGAACGGCGACATGCAAGACCTGGGCACGTTCGGCGGTAATAGCGGCGAGGCATATGGGGTAAATAGTTCCGGGCAAGTAGCGGGTTGGTCACTCAACAGCACACAGCAGATGCGCGCCTTCTTGTGGCAGAACGGCTCGATGCAGGACCTGGGCACCCTGGGAGGGAACAGTAGCCTAGCTACCGACATCAACGACGCTGGCCAAGTAGTCGGCCATTCCGAGCGCGTTCATCGTGAGCCATTCTATGCCTTCCTGTGGCAGGGTGGATCGATGCAAGACCTGGGCACCCTGGGAGGTCCGAACAGTCAGGCGTATGCGATTAACAATGCCGTCCAGGTGGTGGGAGAATCGTTTATAAATGGTGACACACAACGCCCCTTCTTGTGGCAGAACGGCGGCATGCAAGACCTGGGCACCCTGGGAGGGCAGATATTCAACGTTGCATTGGACATCAACGACCAGGGCCAGGTAGTCGGCCACTCGTACATCCTCACTCCCGCCGGTCGGCTTCGCGCCTTCCTGTGGGAGAACGGCCAGATGCAGGACCTCAACAACTTGATCCCGCCGGGTTCAGGTTGGGAATTGACTAAAGCGCACGCCATCAATAGCAAGGGCCAGATCGTCGGTGAGGGGAATTTCAACGGCCAGGGTCGTGCCTTCCTGCTCAAGCCACAGGCGTATCGCTGGATTAACGCGAGCGGCGGCTCGTGGCACGTGACTACGAACTGGGACCCGCAGGGCGACCCCGGCGATGGCGATACCGTCGTCTTTGCCCTGAGTGGGCAATACACGGTAGATGCCAGCGCCGCATTCACCGCAGCCACGCCGGCGGCCACCTTTCCGGTGCGTCGAGCAATCATATCCGGCACCAACACGGTCGATTTCGTCAATTTGTCTTTGAATCTACTGGACGATTCGGTGACGGAACCGGCGCTGACCGTCAACGATGGGGGGACGGTCAAGATCACTTCGGGTGCGGGGAATATGATCCACGCCATCATCGGCGGGGATCCACCCACAAATCCATCCATCGCCCATTTGCAGGTGTTCAACAGCGGCACCAGTCTGAACGGCACGGGGCGGCTGTCTATCGGCGACGAAGGGGCGGGCGACCTGTTTGTGGCCAATGGCGGTCATCTGACCAGCGCCGAGGCGCGTCTGGGCGGCTTGCTGCCAACGGCACCCGGCACAGCGGTAGTGGGCGGAGATGGTTCGCTATGGGACACCGGCAACATTGCCGTGGGCTATGGCGCCCTCGGCACCCTGACCATCGAGAGCGGCGGGCGCGTGAACTCGAACGATGCGTTCGTTAGCTTCGGCATCATCAGCGGAGACTCGAACGTGACGATTGAAGGCGTCGGCGCGGGCACTAGTCAGGCATCCCTGTGGGCGCTCTTGGGCAATTTGACCATTGGGCAGACCGGCTTTGGCTACATAGAGGTGCTGAATGGCGGCGACCTGTATGTCAGCCAAAACGTTCAAATCAAGAATGGCGAACTCCGCATCGACGGTCGCCATTCAAACGGAGACCCCTCAGACCTGGACGTGCTGGGCAGCGTGTTCGTCGGCGGCGCGGGCAGCGCCAACCTCTTGGCCTTTTGGAACGCGGCCAAGGGCGACATCGACGGCGATTTGATCATCGGCAAGGAGGGCGTCGGCGCGGCGATCTTGTGGGGCACTGCGGTTACTTCGAATCCGACTTTCTTGGAGGTGGTGGATCCGCAGGCCGGTCTGTGCGCCATTGGTCGCGAGTTTGATGGCGGCGTGTCCCTTGACGAAGGCGGCCTGCTACGCTGCCGCAACATCGAGATTGGGGGGCAGGCCGGCACGAACGGAACCGGTTCGCTCACCGTGGACGGTGGATTTGTGCGCGCCCTGGAAATCTTGCAGGTGGGCCAAGTCGGGGGCGGCAGCGGCCAGTTGGATATGCAAAACGACGCCCTGGTTGCGACCGACGGGACGTACATCACCCCCAACGGCGTGATCGCCGGCACGGGCACTCTTGCTGTGGGGTTTTTTGGCTTGGTGAACCAAGGCACTCTCAGTCCGAATATTTCCGTATCGACTCCGTCGCGATTGCAGGGGGCAACCCAATCTACGGTCGCCGCTCCGGGCGGGCTGAGAACGCTTAACATCGACGGCGACCTGGAACTGTTGCCCGGCGGGGTGCTGATCCTTGAGCATCACGGCCCGAATCCCGGCGAGTTCGACGTGTTGCACATCACCGGTCAAACGAGCCTCGGCGGACGGCTGGAAGTTCACTTCCGCGGCGGCTTTTCGCCGGATGACCCGACGGCGTTCATTCAGTCGCAGGATTTCGTCGAGTCGGAGGGGATTGTCACCGGTGACTACGACCAGCGCATCTACGCCTTTCCGGATATCTTCGCCGACTTCGACGACGACGGGGACAAAGACCTCGCCGACGTGGCCGCGTTTCAGAACTGCTTCGGCCTGTCCGGCGGAGAATTGGAACCGGCTTGTAGCCGCGCAGATTGGGAGGATAACGGCGTTCTCAACGAGGTAGAGGTACGCGAACTGACGGCCCGGCTCAGCGGACCGCGATAAGCCGTCGAATGGATAGCGCGGCATGTCCGGGAGCGAGGAGAAATGTATGAGGATTTGGAATCGAAACGCGCGTCTCGTCGCCTTAACGCTGCTTGTTGTCGCCGGCAGGGGCCGCGCGGATTGCCTCGACGGACACGTAGAGAACTTCGGTTTCGAGGTTTTCATCTGGGCGCACCGGGATTTTGGTGTTGCACCTTTACCGTACTGCGACGAAAGGCCGGTCATGCTGAGCAATTCCGGTGGGGCCGAGTGTCCCAACCTGTGCCTGGGGGATGACGAATACGTGCCTTGCCCGGGTCCGGAAACGACTTACAGCGTGAGTACTTCACCGACCGGATACACGATTACGGTGAGCGCCGCGGTGAATCCCTCGCTGGGTGTCCTTCAGAGTGCAGGTTTGAGCAATGCCTACATTAGCTTTCAACGGGTCGGCGGTGAAGTGGCCTGCACGTACGACACTGTTAGTAAAACTGTAATCGAAGGCGTCGAGACGGTTACGACGGGGCCCGGAACTCCCTTCTTTTGCTGGGCTGGCGGTCGTACTGTTCCTGGTGCGGTTGCGTGCACGCAAACAGTTACCTGTACTCCCACCGTGTCCAGCGGATACCGGTTCTGGTCAAGCCCAAGCGGCGGCGCATACGAAGATGCGACCAACTGGGCGTCGTCGTTTTCAGGTTACTGCGCTCCGGTCCATGACACCCAACGGAGCGATTCAGCGATGTTCCAATTGGCAACAGCAAACCACATTCCGGTGACGGCGGGCCCCCTTGCAACGGCTGGGCAGTGGATCGTGCAGAACAGCCTGATCGCGTTCAGCGGAAGTGGGCAAGTGTTCTCGACGTCAGCGACCAACCCATCGCTAGTTATTCGGACTGGCGGGCAGCTCCGCCTGGCCAGCGGGGCCTCCCTGGATTCGGTTCACGCAAGCGTCGGGGCAAGCGGGGCGACGAACTCCATGCTGGAAGTCAAAGGAGGGCGTTGGACCAACACGGAGTCCGCCAAGATCGGGCGGGGAATTTTGGATGTGCTGGACGGCGGCACGGGCTCTACCAAATCCCTGACTATCGGCTCGGGGAATGGTGCGGCATCGGTTCGCGTGACCGGCGTTGGTTCCAGGTTCGACGTGAATGACGTGCTCTACGTGGGGGACACGACCGCCGGAACCGTGGAACTCGACAAGGGCTCCCTGATCGTGACCCCGGTGACCGTGACCCCGCGGATCGGCAAGTCGGCCCCCGGCACGGTGACGGTCCGCGGCGATGACTCCCACGTCGACTCGTCCGGATATTTTCAGGTGGCAGATTACTCCCTGATTGTCGGCGACGGGGCGAGCGGGCGACTTAACATCATGCGCGGGGGACAAGCCAACATCAACCCGGACCTTGTGGTGGGCGGCTATGGCGCCGGCGCCGGCGGCGGGGAGGTAGTGGTGGACGGTCAGGGCGGGGGCGCCGCCCTCGATGTTCATAGGGGAACCTTCGTCAACGCCACGGAGTTGCAGGAAGTTCTCGTTCAGAACGGCGGTGAGTTCAGCACCAAGGAGCTTTTCATCGGGAATAGTCAGATTCGGCCTGGGACGGCGGATGTCACGCTTCGGGGCCCCGTCGGGAACTATCCCACGCTGACCGTGGGATTAATTGCCGGCGGAGGGGGGGCAGGAACTTTTGTGGGCGAGGTCGTGCCGGGACAGCTCAACCTTCAGTCCGCGGCGCGAGCGGAACTGTACAATGGACTGCACGTGGGGGAGGGAGCGCAGGGGATTGTGATGGTTTCGGGGCTGAACAACCCTCCGGGTCCGGCCACAGGGCTGACGGTGAACGGCGAAACGCAGGTCGGCATTGGCGCTCCGGGCATCGTGCAGCTTGACCACGACGCGTTCCTGGAAACCCACGGGGATCTGAAGATCGGGCTGGGCGGCGACAATCCCAGCGGATCGGTCAACCTGAACTCCGGATCGCACCTATGGATCCACGGGACACTCGCCGTGGGGGCGTCGGGGATCGGGCTGCTCAACATTGTCGATGAGCCGGGAATGTTTCCCTCGCACGTTACTTGCGACACCCTGCTCGTGGGCGGCAACACGTTCGGAGCGACGGGAATCATCGTGGCATCGTTCGTTCCCAATGTTTCGGTGAATCCTGGCTTTTCGCATTTGACGGTGTATGGGAACGCGCAGGTCGGTATGGGCGCCGGTCGGGGCGAGATTCTGCTCGCCGATCCGAGCGGAAGACTTGAGATCAACGGCACGATGACCATCGGCAGTCCCGGCGGCGGTCCCGGCGGTGGCGCCGTCGCGCTCGTGGACGCTTTGATCGACGGGACCGGGAACATCGTGGTCAATAAGAACGGCAGCCTGACCGGGACGGGGACGGTGGCCGTCCCGCACGTTTCGGCCGGTGGGTACATCTCCCCGGGTCTTTCACCCGGCACGCTCACCATCGACGGTGATTTGGACATCCTTCCCGGCGGAGTGGTCGTGATCGAATATGCCGGACTGAATCCCGGCGAATTCGACGTCTTGCACGTGACGGGACAAACCACGCTTGGCGGACGGTTGGAGATTCACTTCCGCGACGGCTTTTCGCCAGATGATCCGGTGGCATTCGTTCAGTCACAAGATTTCGTCGAGGCCGATGGGGTCATCATGGGCGACTACGACCAGCGCATCTACGCCTTCCCCGACATCTTCGCGGACTTCGACGACGACGGCGACAAGGACTTTTTTGACGTGGCCGCGTTCCAAAATTGCTTCGGGTTGTCGGGTGCGGCATTGGAACTCGCTTGTGCCCGAGCCGATTGGGAGGATAACGGCGTTCTCAACGAAATAGAGGTACGCGAACTGACGGCCCGACTCAGCGGACCGCGGTAAGCCGCCGTGTTCATAAAGGCGACACGCCCGAGAGAGGGGAGAGGTTTATGTCGAGCTTGATCCGAGACGGATGCCTCATGGTTCTGTCGTTGTTGCTCATCGCCGGCAAGGTCCGGGCGGATTGCCTCGATGGACATCTGGAGGACTTCAGGATCAACCCGCTGGCGTTCGCGCAGACTCAATGGATTTGCAGCGAATCGGTAGGAAACATCGGAGATTTGACGGGAGAGGCAGAGTGTTTCGGCCTATGCCATGTTGAAGACCCCAAGCGGCCGTGGGTCCATTGTGCAGGGCCCGAAGCTAGCTTCAGCGTCACCACGACTCCTACCGGTTACACGATCACAGCGCATGCGAGTGTGCATCCCGCGGAGCTGAACTTCTGGCATCATGTCGCCGAGGTTTCCGTGTATGTCGACCCCAGCGTTGTGGGCGGCGACGTGTTCTGTACGCCCACCGGGGCCCACAAGACGACCCAGGAGGGAGTCGTGACCGTCACGCCCATCACTCCCAACTATGATAGTGACACGGGAGAACCTAACGGCGATCCCAGTTATGCCTTGAACTGCGCCGCGTATGGCATGGATTCCTCCGGCTCGGTGGACTGCACATTGACCGTCACATGCGTGCCGACGGTCACCAGTGACGAACGTTACTGGAACAACCCAGGCGGGGGAACCTATCAAGATTCGAACAACTGGGACTCAGGCGAAGGCGCCTATTGCGCTCCCGTCCATAACGGACAGAGGAGCGACATCGCCTATTTCGCCCTTCCGAACGGAGCGTTCATCCCGGTCAGCGGTTCGGGCGCCACGGCCGCTGAATGGCTTGTGATCAACAGCCCGATCGAGTTCAGCGGAAGCGCTCAGGTGTTCTCCACCGCTTCCGTCGGCCCGGCATCGGTCACGAGTGGAGGCGGCCCCCCGCCTTCCCGCGAGTCGCTCAGGATCCTCCAGGGCGGCCAACTCCGCTTGGCGAGCGGTGCATCGTTGAATTCGGTTCACGCAAGCGTCGGTGCAACCGGAGCCGCGAACTCCAAACTGGAGGTCAAGGGCGGGAGCTCGTGGACGAATTCGGAATCTGCCCGAATCGGGAAGGGGAGCGTGGAGGTGCTCGAGGGCGGTACGGCTTCCACGGGAGCGCTTACGATCGGTTCGGGGAACGGTCCGGGTGTGGTGCAGGTGAGGGATGACGGTTCCTTCTTCGACATGACCGGTGTGATGGTCGTGGGGGATGCGACCGCCGGGACGTTGGAAATCGACAGGGGCTTCTTCAAAGCCACGACGGCCTCGTTCGTAACGCCGATGATCGGGAAGTCCGCCGCGGGCACCGTGACGATCCGCGGCGATGACTCAACGCCCGACTCGTACGGTGACTTCGATGTGGACATGTCCCTGATCGTGGGGAACGGGGCGAGTGGTCGTCTCAGTGTGGAGCGCGGCGGGTGGGTCACAGTCGGCGAGGATCTCGTCGTGGGCGGATACGGCGCCAACCCCAGCGGCGAAGTGATCGTCGATGGGCAAGGTGGAGACGGCGTCCTGGGTGTTTCCGGGGGCACTTTCGTCAACGCCACGGAGCTTCAAGAGGTTGTGGTTCAGAATGGCGGTCGAGTCAGCACCGACAGCCTGTTCATTGGACACCGTCAGATTCGACCCGGCTCGGCGGATGTTACGCTGCGCGGTGCAAGCGGAAGTGGTCCCACGCTGACCGTCGGATCCGTGGGCGGGCAGGGCGTAGGGACGACCGTAGGCATCGAGGCGTCGGGACAGCTCAACATCCGATCCGGGGCGAACGCCGTCTTAAACAACGGTCTATTCGTCGGGTCGGATGCGCAGGGGATTGTCGTGGTTTCCGACCCGCCGGCTCAACCCCAGCCGGGTTCGAGGCTGACGGTGAACGGGCGAACACAAGTCGGCATCGCGGCGCCGGGCATCGTGCAGCTTGACACCGGGGCGGTCATGGAGAACCACGGTGAAATGTTGATCGGGCTGGGCGGGGGCAACCCCAGCGGAACGGTCACCGTGCGCGACACTGCGTTTCTTCGCGTGAATGGAGCGCTTTCGGTCGGCGCCACGGGGATCGGCTTGCTCAACGTTCTTACCGGGTCGGGCGTTCGTTGTGACACGTTGGTGGTCGGCCGCGACACCCCTGCCGCAACTGGAATTATCGCCTTGACCTTCTTCACCTCGTTGACGGTCGATGGGAACGCGCAGGTGGGCGTCGCCGCCGGGCGAGGCGAGATTCTGCTGGCGGATCCGAACGCGATCTTGACCATCAACGGCACGATGACCATCGGCAATCCCGCCGGCGGACCGGGCGGCGGGTCCGTCGCCCTCGTCGAAGCGAGGATCGACGGAAGGGGAAACATTGTCGTCAATCCCAACGGCGCGCTGATGGGCACGGGGACCGTTGCCGTTCCGCATATTAGCGCGGGCGGGATCATCTCTCCGGGATTGTCCCCCGGGACGCTGACCATGGACGGAGATTTGGAGATACTCCCCGGCGGCGCCTTGATCATGGAATATGCCGGACAGAACCCCGGCGAGTTCGACGTGCTGCATGTGACCGGACAGACCACGCTCGGCGGGCGGCTGGAAGTCCACTTCCGCGATGGTTTCTCTCCTCTCGATCCGGCGGCGTTCATTCAGTCAGAGGATTTCGTCGAGGCTGATGGAATTGTCGCCGGAGACTTCGACCGGCGTATCTACGCGTTTCCCGACCTCTTCGCCGACTTCGACGACGACGGGGACAAGGACCTTACCGACGTGGCTGCGTTTCAGAACTGCTTCGGCTTGTCCGGCGGGGAATTGGAACCGGCCTGTGGCCGGGCGGATTGGGAGAATGACGGTGTGATCGGTGGACGTGAGATTCAAGAACTGGGCGCGCGGCTGACTGGGCCGTGAAATGCAGGGAGGTAGCCAGACCGACGCTAGCGGCGGCGCGAGGCGTGTAGGGGGCGACTAACTAAGATGGATGAACACCGAGCGTGGACGATAGCTCAGTTGATCGGCGGGGAGACTTGGCAGGCAACGTGTGAGGATTGGGTGGCCCTGAAACGGCGGAAGGACGGACGCCTCGTGGCGTTTTCGGACGAATGCGTCTGTGAATACGCGTCCGAAAGGGCGCTCGATGCCGGGACCGCCGATGTGACGATTCAGCTCGCATAGACGGGTTTGCGACTGCCTTTTCGCCGGAGCGCGTCGTCGGCCGCCGCCTCTTGGCGCGTCGCTCCAGATAGCGTTTCAACGCCACGGCGTTGTTATAGTCAGGGTCACTGGCCGCATAGAGGAGCGTGATGGGCTCCACGCGCGATCGCTCCAGCAGGGTGCGCCACCTTTCAGGTTTCTCGTCCAACTCTGCGAGGTAACGTCGCTGGAACTCGTCCCAACGCTTTGGATCGTGGCCGAACCAGCGACGGAGTGCGTCGCTTGGGGCAACGTCTTTCATCCAGTCGTCGAGTCGCGCCGCCTCCTTCTTCAGCCACCGCGGCCACAGGCGGTCGACGAGGATGCGCATGCCGTCCTGCCTTTCAGGTTCATTGTAGACGCGCTTGACGCGGATCATCGCTCGACTCCTGCCGCGATCGAACCGGGCGCCGGCTGGAGCGCGAATTCGAGAATGGCTTCGGCGTAGATGCGGGTCGTATCATAAAGCGGGATGGCACTGTCGCCGGGCTTGATCATCAAGCTCAGTTCCGTTTTGACGGCGGCGAAGTTCGGCCCGGCCTTCTGCATCTCCGCCCGCCTGATGATCGCGCATCCTTTGCCGGGACTGTGCACGCCCTGGACTTGGCGAGTACCGCAGAGCAACTCGACTCGCGGGTCGCGCGTCAGATTGGCCTCAGTTCTGTGCATGCGCCTGACCGGCACCCGCAACATATCGCCGATTCCCAACTGCCGCACGTAATCGCCCCAAGTGGCTACGACGTGCGGACCGTCCGGTCCGGCAGTGGCAATGGCGCCCCACCCCGTTTTTTCGAGCACATCCTTGCAGACGCCATCAATCCGGGACATTTCATCGTACTCCTTTCGTTGCGGGGCGTACTCAGGACGCTACTGCTTTCCAGTGCGCTCCGTTTCCTGTTTGATTGCCTTGGGAAACAGAATGTTGTTCTCCTTGTGAACGTGCTGATGCATGTCCCGTTCGAGATGCGCGAGGCCGTCCAACATGGCCCGATAGGTATTGCAGGCCCACTCGGGCGGTGTGTAACCGTCCGACAGCGTACGAAGGCGATCGAGGGCCGATCCGGCTTGATCGTGCTCGTGCTCCATCTGGGCAATGGGATTGGCCAGCGAACCGCAATGAAACGCCGGCGCTGTTTTGCTGGCGTCAAGCCGCCGGATCATGGGGAACAGAATCTGCTCTTCCTTCATCATGTGGCTGGTCATCTCGTCGGACAGGGCGAGGAATGTCCCCCTGATCTCGGTCAGGCGAGCATCCTTGTCGCCGTGGACGGAGGCAACTTTTTCGGTCATGGCGTCCAGGCGCGGCAGCTCGCGGCGCAGGAAGGCATGATGCGTCTGTTCGATGTGGTCGGCCAGCTCCGCGAGGGACATCGCGGCGGCGTCCACAACCGGCTCGTCCGCGCACGTTGAGGCATGTGCCTCCAACTTGGCAAGCAGCCCCGCTGGGTCGAGTCCTTTCTCCCGGCACACCTCGTCTAGGGCCTTCTTGCCCCCGCAACAGTAGTCGATTCCTTCCTGTTCGAAGACGCGCGACAGCGCCGGGCGGCGGGCCACGATGGCTCCGACCGTGTCGTGAATTTGAAACGCACTCATGGAATTCTCCTTCGTTGGGCGTGATCGTTCTCGCTCTCGAATACCGCTCGAAACGGCCGAAGGCGAAGTTGGGTTTTCGTTTCTCTTGATGGCCACAAGGGCGATGGCGGCCAGGTGGCTGCGGTATTTGCGAAAAATCCGTCGCATGGCCAACACGCGGCGCCGCGCCGGCTTGTTTCGAGCGACATTCCAAAGGAACCGCATCGCGCCGAACAGTCCCTCGTCTCTTACCAGCCGCCTCGGTTCTAGAAGGTGCATCGGTGCGGTCGTTTCCGCGACGATCATCAGTCCGGCGGATTCGAGCAGTTCGCGCCATTCGGTTCGGGTCAAAGGCCGCACGCCCACATGAATCCCGTCCGTCAGTTCGCGCTGGATCGCTTCGCGCGTGGAAAGTTCCAGATCATCGGGCAAGAGGCAGAGTTCATGAATGCCATAGCGGCTGCCCGGCCTGAGGAGTCGCGCCGCTTCCGCGACGATGCGGCTCTTGTGCCCCGGCGGCTGCATCGACAGCATGGCTTCGCCATAGACGACCGTCGCGCAGGCGTCCGGCAGGTGAGTCTGCTCAGCGCTGCCTATGATGCATCGTTGATTCGGCCCCGAAAGATATCGGTTGACCACGTCAGCCGCATCGCGATCGCGCTCGATGGCCGTGTATAACCGCGGCCTTTGGGCGAGCGTCATCCGGGCCGTCACACCCAAACCCGGAGCGAATTCGACAACGTCGTCACGATCACCAATGGCCAGTTCGTGCAGGAGCTGACGCGTCAACTCCAGACCCCCGGGTCGCAATACACGCTTGCCCATCTTGGCCAGCAGCCAGTGACCGGGCATCTTTCCGATCGCAGGTTCACGCGGGGCCGACTGCGTCTCCACGTTCAGTGCCGTGGTTTTCATAGTGCTTCCTCCGGATTCGCCTTCTGACGATCGCATCGAGATTCACCTACGCCGGCTCGCCGGCGGTGCGGGGCGAACCACGCGTCGCCCTGGCTTCCGCTCGGACCGACCAGCCCGTCTTCAGGCCGAGGACAAACCATCCCAACGCCAGCACGCCGGTTGCGAAAATGGTGTCGCCGACCACGCGCAGCCAGCGCAGGGTGTCCATGATCGGCGTCTGCATGAACTCGGCCGATCGGGCGTACCACATGCCGTGTTCCACGCTGGCCCACGTCTGGAGCAATCCCACGGGGAGCAGACTCAGGAGCACCATCAAGGCCAATCCGATGTTGATCGCCCAGAACGCATAAGCCAAGGCGCCGGTGCGCCACTCCAGGCGAGTCGCCAAGCCCTTCAGGCAGAACAGCATCAGCCCGATGCCCAGCATGCCGTATACGCCGAACAGTGCGGCGTGACCGTGGACCGGCGTGGTGTTCAATCCCTGCATGTAGTACAGGGCGATCGGCGGATTGATGAGGAAGCCGAAAAGCCCCGCGCCGACCAGGTTCCAGAATGCCACCGCGACGAAGAAGTAAATCGGCCACTTGTACGCCGTGACCCACGGCTTCGCGCGACTCAGCGTGAGGTTCTCGTAGGCCTCGAACCCGATGAGTACCAAAGGCACGACCTCGAGCGCGCTGAACACGGCTCCCAGAGCCAATATGGCTGTCGGCGTACCCGTGAAATATAGGTGGTGGAACGTCCCGATGATGCCGCCGCTCAGGAAGATCGTCGTGGAGAACAGCACGGCGGCAGTGGCAGTGCCCACGCGCAACAGTCCCATCCGCGTGAACAGGAACGCGATAACGACGGTGGCGAAGACTTCGAAGAACCCCTCGACCCACAGGTGGACGACCCACCATCGCCAGTACTCGGCGATCGCGAGGTTGGTCTGCCGGCCCCACATCAGGCCCGCGCCGTAAAATAGCGCGATGGCCGCCGAGGCGATCATGAACAAACTCAGCAGATGGCGGTGTTCGGTCGGCTTGCGGATGGCGGGCCACATCGCCCGACCCATCAGGAAGAGCCACAAAAACAATCCGACAAACAGAAAGATCTGCCAGAACCGCCCCAGGTCGACATACTCGTAACCCTGGTGGCCGAACCAGAAGTTGGCCTCCAACCCCAGGCGTTGCATGACGCCGAACCACTGTCCCGCCATCGAACCGACGACGATGACCAGAAGGCAGACAAACAGCGCGTTGACACCCAGCCGCTGGAACTTGGGTTCATAGTCGGAGACGGCCGGGGCCATGAACAGTCCCGTCGCCAGCCAGGCGGTGGCGATCCAGAAAATGCCGAGCTGCGTGTGCCACGTTCGCGTCACGGCGTAGGGCAGATATTCAACCAGCGGGAATCCGTAGAAGCCGGACCCTTCAACGCCGTAATGCGCCGTCACGGCGCCGAGTCCGACTTGGGCGACGATCAGCGCTGCTACGACCCAGAAGTACTTGAGCGTGGCCCGCATGGACGGCGTGGGTTTCAGAGCCAGCAGCGGGTCATCGGTGGGCACGCCATTGGGTTCATCCTCGCTCTTCCGCTGAACCGCGAAGTACCATGCCAACGCCCCGATGCCGGCGAGAAGCAGCACGAAGCTGATGACCGACCAGACAACGATCGAGCCTGTCGGGCGGTTGCCGACCAGCTCATCAGGCGGCCAGTTGTTCGTGTAGCTGATGTTCGAACCCGGGCGCTCCGTGACGCACGCCCACGAGGCCCAGAAGAAGAAGGCATTGAGCGCTTCCTGCCGCTTAGGGTCATTGATCGCGTTCGCGGGAATGGCATAGGCATCGCGCAGGCCAGCCAGCGCCGGATCGTCACCGAACAGGGCGGCGTAATGAGCCCCCACCTCGTCGATCACGGCAGCTCGATCGGCAGATACTGTCAGTACGTTCGTCGACCCGTCGAAGGTGTTTGTCCGAAGTTCCTGCTTCAGTCGCGCCTCCAGAACCGCCCGATGTTCCGGCGATAACTCGGTGAGGGCGTGACCGTGTTTGCGACTGGCCCATCGCTCCAGCAGGGCGGTGGCTTCTCGATGCAGCCAATCCGCCGACCAGTCCGGCGCGACGTAGGCCCCGTGCCCCCAGACGGTGCCGACTTCCTGACCGCCCATGGACTGCCAGACGTTCTGCCCGTCCTTGATCTGCTGGCCCGTGAAGATCACCTTGCCGTCGGCGGTGACAACTCGTGCGGGAACCGGCGGTGCCTCACGGTAAAGTTCCCAGCCGTAGTAGCCCAGTACGGCGAAGGATGCGACAACCACCGCGCCGAACGCGAACCAGTGTCTGGAGTAGGAATTACGTGTCATGAGTGCGCCTCCGATCCGCGCGCCTCTCGGGGCCGCGACTTGAAGCTTGAAGCTGCGACATTCGCTCCGTGACCGCGCCGCGGATTTCCTGAAGCACCGCCTCCGGAGCCAGGCCATAGGCTTGCGCCGCCTCGGCCAGCGTCTCGAACGCCGCCATCGGGCAACCCACGCAGGCCATCCGAAACCGCGTAAACACCAACGCAGCCTGGGGACACTGAACGAGGACCTCCGCGATCGTCCACATGGGAGCCGGTGCGGACTTGTTGATCCTTCGACCTCTCATATCACCATCAACTATACGACTTCCGCCGATGGCGTTCTTTGCGCTGGATCAAACAACGAAGATTTTTTTCAGGGCGAGTATGGCCTGCAGGGCTACAACTACGAGGTAGTCTGACAGGTTTTCCAGAAGGGCGTGGCTCGGCCAGGTTCGCGCAGCCAACTCGCGGTCGGAACCGGCAGGAAGAGAGTTCTTCCCTTGCACGATTTCCGGAACGATTTACCGCAGAACCTAGGATTCTCGTCGCTAAACAGTTAATCAATCGCCGTCATCATGTTCGTGGTCCAAGGCGTCGGCGTCATTCTCCGCCTCGCCGACCTGAAGCGAAGTCCCAAGAACGGGCAGCCTAGCAGTCCCAGTCATCGGGTCAAAGTTCCTGACCAAGCCGATGGTCCAGGCCCCGACCACGGCCAGGAATACGGCTCCGAGCACCTGGTGCGACGACCGGATGCCCTCGGCCGGCTCGCAATCCTTTTTCCCGTGGATCATGCTTGCGATGATGTTTTCACGATGCCGGATCGTGTGGAAGACCACGCCAAGAATATGCGCGATAACTACACCGATCATCCCGTACGCGAGAACCTCATGAAGCTCCTTCACGTTCTCGTTCCCCCGACCCATCATGATCCCTGTTACCGCCAGGCTGATCATCAGCACTAGCATGGCGAAGACCGCGTACGCCGAGCCGGGGTTGTGGCCGATGTACGTCCGGGCGATGCCAAACAACGCGCCCTTGATGTACCGGGCAACCGCGGCCGGCCCGAACGCGAATGTCGAGAACCGGGCGTAACGGGAGCCGACAAGTCCCCATACTACCCGCAAACATACCATCAGCGTGATCGCTAATCCGATGATCGCGTGGTAGGGGAAAACGGGGCTGCTGTCGTCGAACAGAAGCGCGATGACTGCCGCTACGGCAAATCCTCCCGCAAATAGCCAGTGAAACATCCGTGTCGGAGCGTCCCACACAAGTTGCTTGGACATGGGTTTAACCTCTCACCGATCGACATGCAATTCGCGTGCCTAACGAGCTGCGAAATCGCTGTCATCCAGGTATTCGGTCAGGGACGCGCGCTATTTTTTCGCGAGCAGCACTGACGATTGTAAACAATAATGTAATGTCCATCTGCAAGTGAGTCGCGACAGATAGGCATGCAGCCATGAGGGCCGCCAAACGGCGTTCGTCCCTTGACCAATCGCCAGCGCGCTCTGCATTCGCCGTCGCCCCTCCGATTCGCCCGTTCAGATCCCCAGCCAGCGGGGCCGAACTTACCGGGCGCAGCGTACGAGGCGGTCTAACAAGTTATCCAGAAAAGGTGGCTCTTAGGCAGGTGGCCGAACTGGTCGCGGATGGCAGGGACGTGCTGGATGTACGACCCGCACGTAGCATCTTGGCAGCAGTGATCGACGAGGGCCTCGATGCCCATCTCCGTGCATTCGAGATGAAACTGCAACCCGACGACGCGGTCCTCGTACACGAAGGCCTGGTTCTCGTAGCCGTGCGATCGTGCAACGTGAATTGCCCTCGGAGGAACGGTGAAACGGTCACCGTGCCAGTGGAAGGCCATGAACTGCTCCGGGATATCGCGGAACGGGCCGGCCTCCCGGCCGGCAAGCGTCATTTGAACCGGGAACCAGCCGATCTCCTTCCACGGATTCGGAGTAACGGTTCCGCCCAGGACCACGGAGAGGAGCTGCGCTCCCAGGCAGATTCCGAGAATCGGTTTGCCGGCGGCGATCGTCTCTTCAATGAACCTCTTTTCTGGAATCAGCCAGGGATACCGATCTTCCTCGTAAACGTTCATCGGGCCGCCGAGGATGAACAAGCCGTCGGTTTCCTTTGCCCGTGGCAAGGCGGCGCCGTTCCAGATTTCTACCCGTGTCAAGTCGTACCCTCTGTCCTTGGCCCATGAAGCGAGATAGCCGGGCGTCTCGAATGCGACGTGCTGAAGGCAGCTCCACTTCATCCTTTCATGCCCCCGCCGACGCCCAGGTCCTCGGCAATCGCGACCAGATCGTGCGGTTTCCGGATGACGACACGTCGTCGGCCCGATGAAATCAGGCCGTTCTGCTCCCACGCACTCAGGATTCGACTGACCGTATGCAGCGTCGTACCCGTCAGCTCGGCCAGGTCCTGACGGGAGAGCGGGAAGCCGATGAGTACGCCGTCTTCGACCCGTTTACCTGCCTGCCCGACAAGACGCAAAAGAGCCCGGACTACGCGCTGCTCGACACGCTGGCTTGTCAACTCTTGATACCGCCTGCGTAAATCAGCCAATTCCTCGCCCAGGTGTTTCAGAGCATTGATCGCCACGCGCGGATACCGCTCCATCAGCCTCGTGCTGGTCAGCCGATCCCAGGATAGCGCGGTGCAATCGGCCACGGCGGTCGCGGTCCCCGGATAGACATCGCCTCCGAAAAGCGGAACGCACCCGAACAACGCCCCCGGTCCGGCGTACCGAACGACGATCTGGTGTCCGTCCGCAGTGATTTGGCTGATCTTGACCCGCCCGTCCAACACTACGAAGTGGCGTGTCGCCTCTTGGCTTTGCCTGAAGAACGTCGTATCACGCTTGCGCTCGATGCGCCGTGCGGCCGCCATGACCTCGATCAGCCCTTGAGCATCCAGCCCGCGGAAAAGGGGGACGTTTTCAAGCAAGTGGGTACGTTCGTCTTGTTGGGGAGCCAAGATGACTTCCTCCTCACTGCCCGGCCTTCTTGAACGCCGCAGCGTTAGGCACACTGCAGACTTCTGCGCGATCCGGACGGCAACGGCGTCGAGCTCTAGCGCGACCGCCCGGAGCACGAATGGCCCCGCGACGCGCGCGGGAACATCGCGATGACCAGCGACCCCCTGAACTTGGAGGAGTTGATGCGTGAGAGAACATAGCAAACCTTCCCAGCAACGGTGGAAGCTGGCAAGACCGCTCGAACTATGGTGGAATCCCCGCCACGGCAGGATGTGTCCGAGTGCACGACCGGACAGCTGCGGCTGGACGAGCCGAGAACACCGCCGTGGACGATGCCGGCCAGTGGCTGATGTTGGCGGGCTTGGCGATCATCGCCAATGAGGTAAGACCGACATGGCAATCGACCCCATTTGCGGCATGACCGTCGATGAAGCGACCACGCGCCGCGCCGAGCGGGACGGTCAGACCGTTTACTTTTGCAGCGAGCATTGTCGCCAGAAGTTTCTCGCCGATGGCGCGCCAGGCTCCGCAAAGCACTTTGAACATGACCACACTCATCACGAACCGGTGCCCCGGAAAAAGCAACAGGGGGCGCGCATATTCGTCTGCCCGATGTGCGCGGGAGTCGAGAGCGACAAGCCGGGGAACTGCCCGAAGTGCGGCATGGTCTTGGAACCCGCACGGCCCGCAGCGGCATGGCAGAAGGTCATCTACACCTGTCCGATGCACCCGGAAATCGAGCAGGAGGGACCGGGAGCGTGCCCGAAGTGCGGCATGGATTTGGAGCCGAAGACCGCCCAACCGGAAAGTGAAGAGGACGACTCGGAACTGCGGAGCATGACCCTCCGGTTTTGGGTCGCTGTCGCTTTGACCTTGCCCGTCCTGCTGCTCGCCATGCTGCCGATGCTCGGCGTCCCCGTGGGCCGATGGCTCGGAGCGCGGCTGAATTCGTGGCTGCAACTGATTCTAAGTACGCCCGTGGTTCTCTGGTGTGGCTGGCCCTTTTTCGAGCGCGGCTGGAGGTCCGTCGCCACCTGGAACCTCAACATGTTCACGCTCATCGCCCTCGGCACGGGGGCGGCCTACCTCTACAGTTTCGTCGCCGTCCTGTTTCCGTGGCTCATCCCGGAAAACTTTCGGCACCACGGAACGGTGGAGGTCAACTTCGAGGCGGCAGCAGTCATCATCACGCTGGTCCTGCTGGGACAAGTGCTGGAGTTGCGCGCCAGGCGCCGCACCGGGGCCGCTATTCGGGAACTGCTTTCGCTGGTCCCGCCCACAGCCCGCGTCGTGCGCGAAGGTAAGGAACGGGAAGTACCGCTGGAAGAGGTCCACCGGGGCGACATCCTGCGCGTACGGCCCGGCGAGAAGATCGCGGTGGACGGCAAGCTCACGGAAGGCAAGAGCACCGTTGATGAATCCATGCTAACCGGCGAACCAATGCCGGTGGAGAAGAGCAAGGACGACCCCGTGATCGGTGGGACGGTCAACCAAACTGGCTCCTTCCTGATGGTGGCTGAGAAGGTCGGCCAGGACACGGTTCTGTCGCAGATCGTGAACCTGGTGGCCGACGCGCAGCGGAGCCGAGCGCCGATCCAAAAAGTCGCCGACGTCGTGGCGGGGTATTTCGTGCCCGCCGTCGTGGTAATCGCCGCCATTACCTTCCTGGTGTGGGCCATCGCCGCGCCGGAACAGCCCGCCCTGGCGTGGGCCCTCGTCAACGCGGTGGCCGTCCTGATCATCGCCTGCCCCTGCGCCCTCGGCCTCGCCACACCGATGTCGATCATGGTCGGCATTGGCCGCGGGGCGAAGGAAGGCGTCCTCATCAAGAACGCCGAGGTGCTGGAAGTGCTGGAGAAGGTCGATACGCTCGTCGTGGATAAGACCGGCACGCTGACGGAAGGCCGAACGAAGCTGTCCGAATGCCGTCCCGTCTCGCCCTGGTTGGAGGAAGAACTGCTTCGTCTGGCCGCCGCCGTCGAGCGAAATAGCGAGCATCCCCTGGCGCATGCCATCGTCGCGGGGACCAACGATCGCGGCCTCACCCTCCCGACCGTGGAAGGGTTTGACTCCGTGACCGGAGGCGGCGTTCAGGGGACGGTCGAAGGCAAAGCGGTTCTGGTTGGCAAGCGGTTGCTGCTCGCGGACAGAGGCGTACAGGACCTCGCCGCCCTGGACGACCGGGCCGAAGAGCTGCAGCGGCAAGGTCACACCGTGATGTTCGTCGCCGTAGGCGGGCATTTCGCCGGACTCGTGGCCGTTTCCGACCCAATCAAGTCCTCCACGCAGGAGGCGGTGCGGGCGCTGCATGAGTTGGGGCTGCGAATCATCATGCTTACCGGGGACAACGAGAAGACGGCCAGAGTCGTCGCCGGAAAGCTGGGGATAGACGAGTTCCACGGTGGAGTCAGACCGGAAGAAAAGCACGAACGGGTCAAGGGCCTGCGAGCCGAAGGACACAAGGTGGCAATGGCAGGCGACGGTATCAACGACGCTCCTGCCTTAGCCGAGGCCGATGTCGGTATCGCGATGGGGACCGGGACCGACGTGGCGATTGAATCGTCCGGCGTCACGCTGGTCAAAGGCGATCTGCGGGGCATTGTGAAGGCGCTGAGGCTCAGTCGCCACACGATGCGGAACATTCGTCAGAACCTGTTCTTCGCCCTGATCTACAACGCCCTTGGCGTACCGATTGCCGCGGGCGTTCTGTACCCCATTTCAGAGCATCTGTTGCTGAATCCGATGTTTGCCGCCGCTGCGATGAGTTTCAGCTCTGTATCAGTCGTTGTGAACGCGTTACGCTTGAGGAGCATGCGGCTGACGTGATCGGCACTGGGCTACACCGCCGTCTGAGCCTCTTTTTCCGAAGGATACGACCATGATTAAGGTAGCGATTATCATCGGGAGCACCCGTCCGGGGCGCGTCGGCGACTCGGTCGGCAAGTGGGTTTACGGGATCGCGCAGAAGCGCATCGATGCCGAGTTCGAACTGGTGGACATCATGGAGTTCAACCTGCCGCTGCTCGACGAGCCGATCCCTCCGTCTCAGGGCAAGTACTCCAAGGAGCACGCGAAGAAATGGGCGGCGAAGGTCGCTTCCTTCGATGGGTACGTCTTCGTGACCCCGGAATACAATCACAGTACCTCCGGCGCGCTCAAGAACGCGATTGATTTCCTGTTCGCCGAGTGGAACAACAAGGCAGCCGGTTTCGTCGGCTATGGAAGCGCAGGTGGAGCACGCGCAGTGGAACACTTGCGGCTGGTGATGGCTGAGGTGCAGGTCGCCACCGTGCGCAACCAGGTCGCGCTCTCGCTCATCACTGACTTCGAGAACTTCACCACCTTCAAGCCGGCCCCGTACCACGAGAAGTCGGTCAACCAGATGCTCGACCAACTCGTCGCCTGGGGCGGCGCGCTTCGGGCGCTGCGGGAGAAGCGCGCCTGATGACGCCCTCATGCGATCATTTCGCGGTACGATGATCATGTTTCAGCCTCTGATCGGCCTGGACCAAGACAACAGCGTTCTTTACCTGCTCGACCTGCTTGGGGTCGCCGTGTTTGCGGTGAGCGGCGCCATAGCGGCCGGGCGCAAGCGCTTCGACTTATTGGGGGTCGCCGTCATCGCCACCGTTACGGCTATTGGCGGCGGCACGACCCGTGACGTCCTGCTCAATCGGCATCCGGTCTTCTGGATCAAAGACCAGACTTATCTGCTCGTCATCCTTGCCGCTGCCGCGCTGACGCTCCTTTACGTGCGCTTCCACAAGCCGCCGCGGACCTCGTTGCTTTTAGCCGACGCCATGGGATTGGCTCTGTTCACGATCAGCGGCGCCCAGGTCGCGGAGGTACGGAACCTGCCCGCCCTCATGGTAGTGGTCATGGGCACGATGACCGGGTCGGCAGGAGGGTTGCTCCGCGACGTGCTCAGCGGCGAGGTTCCGCTGCTGTTGCACCAGACGGACCTGTACGCGACCGCGGCGATCGTCGGGGCCACGGCCTATCTGTTGTTGCAGGCCGCCGGGATGGAGCGTACACCGTCGGCGCTCGCAGGCATGGCGGTGGTGGCAGGGCTGCGCATGGCCGCTATCTGGTGGCGGCTCCGGCTTCCAGTCTTTCATGTGTCGGACGAGGACGCGCAAACCGGGCGAGGTCTACCTCTTGAATGATGGCGGGCAATTCACCGGCATCAAAGCCTCGGCCTTAGGGAGGCCCACGGAATACGCTCTGAATCTCTTGGTCCGACGTAGCCAGCATCAATGATTCGCGAGTCGATTGCTCGCCGCCGACCCGCGCCACTTGGCCAAGCAGAGCGAGTTGCGTTTCGGGCTGTTCTTCTGGCGTGACGATCAGGAAAACCAGACGAACCAATTCCGACCCAGGCGAGAAAGCAACCCCCGAAGGGCTTCGTCCGAACACGACAATCGGCGCGGCGAGGTTTGGGCAACGAACGTGAGGGACCGCGACCCCGTTGCCGAGGTTCGTAGAGAGTTCCTCTTCCCGTGCGATGGCAAGGCTGGCGATTTGCTTGACACTCACGTTCGCTGGGAGGGTCCTTACTGGAATCGTTGCGGCGAGCTCACGAAGGATCCCGTCGCGGGAGGTCGCAGCAAGTTGAAGCACAATTCGACCTCTGGCCAAGGCGTCGGGCAGTGAGACAGGCGCTTCGTGCGGGTATTCGTCCTCGATTTGACCGACCACCTGTTCGAGGATGTCCTCCAAAGTGATGAGCCCAACAGGTCGTTGGCCGTCCTCGACCAAATACACCGAGGCCTCCTCGCTCTGCATACTCGTCAAGGCGGACTCGATCGTGTCGTCCTGTTGAATCGCCTTGAGCGGGCGTACGAGGCCCGACCAATCTGAATCCGCCGTATACGCGATCAGATCCTTCGTGAGTAGATAGCCAACTACTCGTCCTGTCTGCGGTTCGACAACCGGCCAACGTGAGAAACGCTCCTGGGAAGCCTGCGCGAACACCGCGTCCCGGTCTGCCGTTGTGGGCAGCCAACGGACACGGGACCACGGCACCATCACGCTTCGCACGCGCTGAGTGCGAATGTTGGAAATGTTCTCCATGATGAGGTGGAGACGCAACTCGTTGATTTTCTTGTCCGCCGCCTCACGGTGCACCCCGGTATCGGTGAGAACCAATCGTGCAAGCGCCACCGCTGCTTCAGCTTCCTCAAAGATCGCGGCGGTGGCCCCGGCCTGTTCGAGGTCTTCCCGCTCCCGAAGGTACCGTGCCCGCACCAAGACGCGCACGCTGGGATTCAAACTCCGCGCCGCAGTGAGTATGGCTGCTCGTTGCGACGAATGGGGGAGCGTGAGAATCAGGTGTGAAGCCCGCTTGGCCCCCGCCTGTTCGAGTATGCCCTCTCGCGAAGCGTCTCCGAAAATCGCCGTCCTTCCTTCCGAATTCAAGGAGGAGACCGTGTCCATGTTCAGGTCGACCACGACTGTGGCCACATTCGCATCTTGCAGAAGCCGATCTACGGAACGACCTACGGGCCCATAGCCGACGATGATGGCTAGGCGACTATTATTGCTCTCAGGACGCGCCAGAGTTTGGGCGACTACTAAGTTCGTGGCTCTGATGCGCCGCTCGCCCCGACCGTTCAGAAGCTCCCACAGAAAGGGTCGACCCTGGAGCCACGACTCCATCTTCGGAAGCATCCGAAACAGCAACGGGTTCAGGGTAATCGAGATGATTGCGGAGGCCACAAGTACATTGTGACCAGCGTCCGGCATCAACCCGTGCCGACGTGCAAGGTCAGAGAGGATGAACGAGAACTCGCCGATCTGCGCCAGTCCGATGGCGACAGTGAATGCGGTTCTCGACGAATGCCCGAGCAGGGCAACAATGGCGAGCGCGGTAAGGGGCTTGGCCAGCAGGATGATTCCGAGAGCAGCGGCCACCATGAGCGGTTGCTGCACCAGGAACCCCGGGTCAAAGAGCATCCCCACCGCGACGAAGAAGAGGACGGCGAATGCGTCCCGCAGTGGAAGTGCATCGGCGGCGGCTTGGTGGCTGACCGGCGACTGAGCCACCACCGTGCCTGCGAGGAACGCGCCAAGGGCCATCGAGGCGCCGAAGAAAAAGTACGAACCTGCCGCGATCGCGATCGAGAACACCAGAACAGTCAGCGTGAACAATTCTCGCGAACGAAGTCGTGCCACTCGGACCAGGACCCAGGGAATGACGCGTGGACCGGCCAGCAAGACGATGGCAACCAAGGCACCCAACTTCAAGAAAGCCAAACCTAGCGTGGGCAAGAAGGCCAAAACGTGCGCTGCCTTGGCAAGTTCCTCATCGTTAGGTACTTCACCAAGCACGGGAATCAGCACCAAAAGGATAACCGTGAAGATGTCCTCCACGATCAGCCACCCAACGGCGATGTGGCCTTGGGGTGATGCCAGCACGTCGGCATCCATCAACACGCGGATAAGCACGACGGTGCTGGCGACGGACATCGCCATGCCGATCACGGCGCCAGTTTTCAAAGGAACGTCGAACGCGGCGAAAACGGCCACGGCGAGTAGGGTTGTAAACAGGCTCTGGCCGATGGCTCCCGGTACGGCCACGCCCTTGACAGCCAGCAGGTCCTTCAGGTGAAAATGCAGACCGACGCCGAACATCAGCAGGATGGCGCCGACCTCGGCCAACTGCTGGGCAATGTGAAGGTCGCCCACAAACCCCGGCGTGTAGGGTCCGATGACCACGCCGGCCAGCAGATAGCCCACAATCGGCGAGAGCCCAAGCCGCTGGGTGACCAACCCGAGGAGCCAGGCCCCGCTGAATGCCGCCGCGATCGTCGCAATCAACGATAGGTCGTGCATGGTTGGATGATATCCGAAATAGCCGAACCCTTCGAGTGTCGAGCGGTCTCATTTATCAAGAACAAGCATCAAACTCGCTCGAAACAAGCGTCTGGGTTTCCCTGCCATGCATCGTTCGATCAACTCCGTTCTGAACCCACCGGATACCTATGCGCCGTGAACCGGCGAATGACGTAGTAGAACACCGGCGTGAGGAACAGGCCAAATAACGTCACGCCCAACATTCCGAAAAAGACGACGGTTCCCAGTGCTTGTCGCATCTCAGCCCCCGCGCCCCGAGCCAGAACCAGCGGTACGACGCCGAGAATGAACGCGAAGCTGGTCATCAGGATCGGCCGGAAACGCAGCCGAGCGGCCTCGACCACCGCGTCGAAGGTGCTCAGGCCCTTCTCCTCCTGTTGCTTGGCGAACTCCACGATCAGCACGGCGTTCTTGGCGCTCAGACCCGCCAGCACCACGAAGCCGATCTGGGTGAAGATGTTGTTGTCCATCCCGCGCAGCCACACGCCAGCGATTCCGCTCAGAAGGCACATCGGGACGATTAGGATAATCGCCGTGGACAGAGCGAAGCTCTCGTATTCCGCGGAGTGGACCAGCCACACGAACAGCACGCACAAAGGGAAAATCAGGAACGCCGTGCTTCCAGCCAGCTTTTCCTGATAAGAGAGCTCGGTCCATTCGAACCCGTAACCCAGCGGCAGAGTCTCCCGCGCGAGGTCTTCCATGATGGCGATGCCCTGTCCGCTACTCACGCCGGGCGCTGTGTTCCCAATGATGTCGGCGGATTGGTACAGGTTGTAACGGTTGATTCGATCCGGTCCGGCGATATCTTCAATGTCGAGCACGGCACCCAGCGGAACCATCTCGCCAGCCCGGTTTCGCGTTTTGAGCCGCGTGACTTCGGCGGCGGTGGCACGGAACGGCGCGTCGGCCTGTGCCGTCACACGGTATGTCCGGCCGAGAAAATTAAAGTCATTGATATAGAGACTCCCGAGGTAAACCTGAAGAGCCTCGAACACACCCGTAACCGGCACGTCCTGCATTTTCACCTTGGTTCGATCGACGTTGGCGAAGAGCTGCGGGACGTTGGCGCGAAACGTGGACAGCAGTGAGTTCAGCTGTGGATTCGCAGCTGCCTCCGCAGTGAGCCGATCGGCGGCAGCCTGTAGTTGCTGGGAGGACGAGCGACCGGTACGGTCCTGCACTTGCATCTTGAAGCCGCCGGCGTTTCCTACTCCCCTTACCGGGGGTGGTTCCAACACGAGAGCGGACCCCTCCTGCACGCGGCGGTATTCACCCATCAGTCGCGCTTGGATGGCGTCGCTGGTTTGACCCGGATCGCGTGCGCGGCTGTCGAAATCCTTAAGGTTCAGGAACATTGTTCCTGCATTGGTCTGGTTGACGCGGTTGAGCATGGAGAAGCCGGAGACGGCGAATGAATGCTCTACGCCGGGAACCTTGCGGGCGAAGTCCGCCAGCCGCGCCATCACCGACGCTGTGCGATCGATGGTGGCGGCATCGGGCATCTGTAAACTGACTAGCAAGTAACCTGCGTCCTGCGCCGGGATGAACCCGGTTGGCACGGCCCTAAAGCCAAGGTACGTCAGGCCGAGTAGTCCCCCGTATACCAAGAGCGCCAGGCCGCTGACGCGAACGACCCGTTGCACCGACGCCGCATATCCAAAGGTTGCCGCCGACAGTCCACGGTTGAAGAGGCGGAAGAACCAGCCCAGAATTGCGTTCAGTGTCCTACTAAACCAATCCTGGGGGCCATGTCGGGGGCGCAGCAACAGCGCCGCAAGCGCCGGGCTGAGGGTCAGCGAGTTAAACGCGGAAATCAGCGTAGAGAACGAGATCGTCAGGGCGAACTGACGGTAGAACTGGCCGGTGATTCCGCCGATGAACGCTACGGGAATGAACACGGCTGACAGCCCGAACGCGATGGCGATGACGGCCGGCGTGACCTCTTCCATTGCCTTGTAAGCGGCCTCGCGCGGCGCATAGCCCTCTTCGATCCAGCGCTCGATGTTCTCGACTACTACGATGGCGTCGTCAACGACGATGCCGACGGCCAGCACAATACCGAAAAGCGAGAGATTGTTGATAGAGAATCCGAAGGCCGCCATGACCCCGAAGGTGCCGACCAGTGACACGGGAATAGCAAGAAGCACGATCAGCGATGCCCGCCAACTCTGAAGGAAAACGAGGATGACAATGACCACCAAGCCGATGGCCTCAAACAACGTCCATATCACGTCGCGGATGCTGCTGCGCACGAATATCGTCGTGTCATACGGAATGGCGTAGTCCAGGCCCGCTGGGAAACTGCCCTTGAGTTCCGTCATTTTGGCATAGACTGCGTTCGCGGTCTCGATGGAGTTTGTTCCTGGAAGCTGGAAAATCCCTATCCCTACCGCGGGCTGACCGTCGAATGCGAAATCGGTGTCATAATCGGCAGCACCCAGCTCCACGCGGGCCACGTCCCGCACGCGAGTGATTCGACCATCTTCGCCCGTCTTCACCACGATGTTGGCGAACTGCTGCGGATCCGTCAGGCGACCGAGAGCGCTAACGGTGTACTGAAATTTCGTGGCCTTTGGCGGAAGTGGAGGGCCGCCGACCACGCCGGCGGCGACTTGAAGGTTTTGCTCTCGAACGGCGTTGATCACATCTCCGGCCGTCAGCCGCCGTGACGCGAGCTTCTCCGGATCGAGCCATAGGCGCATGGAATAATCGCGGGCCCCGAAGATGGTGATGTCGCCTACGCCCGGAAGTCGCGCCAGTTCGTCGCGAATCTGGAGTGTGGCGTAGTTGCTCACGTAGAGCGTGTCGCGACTCCTATCGGGAGAGTACAGAGCCACGGCCAGCGTAAGATCGGGCGAAGACTTTCTGACCGTAACACCCAGGCGGCGGACGTCTTCGGGGAGTTGCGGCTCGGCGATGGCGACGCGGTTCTGAACCTGAACCTGCGCGATGTCCAGATTCGTTCCGAGTCTAAATGTCACCGTCAGCGTCATCCTGCCGGCGTTTGTGGACTGGCTGGACATGTAAAGCATATTCTCCACGCCGTTGACCTGCTGCTCGATGGGTGTGGCCACGGTGTCGGCGACGACTTTGGCGTTGGCGCCGGGGTAGTTCGCGGCCACAACGACCGTGGGTGGAGCGATCTCCGGATACTGCGCGATGGGCAGCGTGAGGATCGCCAGCGTGCCGACGATGACAAAGACGATCGACAGTACCGACGCGAAAACGGGGCGGTCGATGAAGAATCGAGCGAAGTTCATGGCTGGTCCTCGCTGTTCGGTTCAGGCGGGTCCGCCGGCTGCGTCTGCGCGTCGGGCGGAAGCAGTTCATTCGGTAGAAGCGGCAGCGCCTCACGCGGGATGGACGCTTCCTCAGGCGCAACCGTGGCGCCGGGACGCGCTTGCATCAAACCGTTGATAATCACGCGATCGCTCAACCCGATCCCTGCTTCGATTGATCGAAACTCGCCGAAGAGCGCACCCAGTTTGACGGGCCGCACCTGGACGACGTTGTTTTCTCCGACCAAGTACAGGACCTTCTGGTCCTGATCGATCGTGATGGCCGCATCGGGTACGAGCGTGGCGACGTAGGCGCCGCTTCCTGCTATGCGCACTCGCGCAAAAAAACCGGCCATCAAATAGCCGCCCGGATTAGCGAGTACGCCGCGCCCTCGCATTGTACCGGTCATCGGGTCAAGGCGGTTATCAACGAAATCCACCACCCCCTGGCGAGAAAAGGTTTTTTCGTCGGCGAGTTGCATGAGGAACGGAATCTCGGCATCGCGGGCGCTGACTCGTTTCTTTTCGCGCGCTAATCGCTGGTACTTGAGCACGGCGCGCTCGTCAGCGTCGATGTAGCAATGGATAGGATCGGTGGAAGCGATTGTGGTGAGCAACGTCCCGGTCCCGCTGCCGCCGGTGATGAGGTTTCCCGGGTCAACATATCGACGGCTAATGCGGCCGGCAATGGGAGCCGTGACGCGGCACCACTCGACGAGCAAGCGGGCGGCCTCGACTGCGGCTTGCGCGCCGGCGAGTACAGCCTTCGCCTCGCTGAGGGCCGCCTCGCTTCTTTGTACCTCGATGGGCACAGACGCCTCCGGAGGCATCTCCTGGATCCGTCTGAGCTCAATTTCCGCCAGCCTGACCTGCGCGGCGGCCCGCGCCTCCTCGGCGATCCGACTGTTAAGGTCGGCCTGAAACGGCCGCACATCGATCTCTACAAGAAGGTCGCCTTGCTTGACGATCTTTCCTGCCTGAAAAGGCGTCGACATGACAAGGCCGCTGACTCGCGCCCGCACTTCCACGAACTCGACGGCGTCGAGATACCCGGTGTACTCGTCCCACTCGACGACTTCCCACTGCACTGGCCGTGCTACAGTGACCGCCGCGGGCGGAGGCGGCGGTGGCGCTTCGCGTCGTGAGCAATGAGTCGTCAAAACCAGAGTGGCCACACCGGTGAAGATCATCAAGACACGGCGTCGCCTTCCGAAACTAGCTGGGGACACTTCAAGCCGGCTCATTACGATCTCACTCTCCTCTTTGTATCTACGGCGCATCTTCTCGTCCATCGAACAAGCGCGAAGCGAATCCTATCGGGACGCCAAAATTTGAGCCATCGAAATCGCGAGTAATGGCAAAATTGACCCCAATGACTTTCCCGTCGGGGCCAAAAACCGGTCCGCCGGAACCACCCGAGGTTGTCTCTGCGTCGTAGACCAGTCGACGGTCACGGACTTCATTCAGCGCTCCTTGCGTTACCACCGGGACGATCAGTGACCGATCTGCCAGAGCGGCAAGTAGACTGGCCGTATCACGAACGCCGCTGAGGATTTCGCTCATCACGTCAGGCTCCGTGCGGGCGAGCACAGCGTTAATGCCGGTGGGATAGCCAAGAAGAATTATACGGCTGCCGCGCAGCTCGCGAGCGTCGCCGGAAAAAAGCGGCAACACCGGGATGCCTTTTACGGCATCGGGCGGGACACGCAGCACGGCGAGGTCAACGCCGTCGGTGCTTACGTGCATTTTCGATGAGTCGCTTGAGATCGCTGGATGCCCAGGGAAATAGACCGTGAGATGGACGAACAATGGGATCAGACCCTGTTCCACGTGGCCGGCGACAGCGGCGTTGTTCCACCACGGTTCGGCCACGTGACGGTTGGTAAGTACTGCACCTTCGGAAGAAGCGAGAAAACCAGAGCCGAAATATTCGAGTTCAAGCGGGCTGCCGTCCGGTCCCAGGACGGGCGCTTGTTCACCATCCGTCGGGAGTCGAAAAGTATACGCGCCGTAAACAAGGCACACGCCGCGGCTGTACTCGTCGAGTACGAGACGCAGGGAGCTGTTGCGGGCTACCAATGTATCTACGACTTCCGCACGCCGCGCGAGATCAGTCCGAAGCGTGTCCAACTCGGCGCGCGAAGTGTATCCGGCTTGGTCACGTCGGAAGTCTTCGACTTGCCGACGAAGTTGATCGCGGATCGCCGATAACTCGGCCGACATTGTTTCGCTTTGCTGGCGACGGAGAGCGTCGTCGCGCTTCATCGCGTATCTTGTTGCTACCCTACCGCCGAGGTACGCTGATCCAAATACTGCCGCTACGGTCAGGAAGCAAATCATGACCTTTACGATCAAGCTGGAGTGACGGACCATGTCGATTTTCAAGCATCGACTCGCGGCTTTTAGCCCGCTGAATGCCGCCGCGATCGTCGCAACCAGCGAAAGGTCGTGCATGGTCGGATGATATTGGAAATAGCCGAGCCCTTCGACCGTCGAGCGGCGCCGAGGACGCCCGCCGTGCGACGGAGGACTTGGACGATGCGTGCGGGTCGGTGCTGGGTTCGGCTTTCGAACTTCCTTGATAGAATGCCTATAGCCCCTAAAGGAGGTGCGATGGAAACGACGAGCGACGCTTTCGCAACGCAAGGGATTGAGCCGCTTGACTTCATCGCCGCGTCACGGTGCGTGCTGCATCTAGCCAGTAGAGGCTTCGGAGATGCGGCTCGTGGGTGGCGACGATGAACATTGTTACGTGCCGCCAAAATTCGAGTGGCCGCTCGCTTCGCGTCGGTGGACACCTACAGGTGGAAGTGTCCGGCCGCTTCGGGTTGGTAAAGCACCTCTAAGATGCGCACCGTCCGCTGACCAACGGGAACTTCGAACCGAATCACGTCGCCGGCGCGGCAGCCCAGGATCGCGGCTCCAAGCGGGGCAAGCACCGAGATCCGCTCGTCGGCCGCGAGGGCGTCCTCGGGAAACACCAGCGTGCAGAGCAGCTTCTGCTTCGTCTGCGGGTCCTCGATGCGCACGCGCGAGTGCATGGTGACCACGTCCGGGGGAACTTCGTCCGGCTCAATCACATGCGCGCGTTCCAGCTCGCGCCGTAGCACGTTCAAATGCGCGCGGTCCTTCTCGTGCCGACGCCCCGACGTGCGGAGCCATTCCCGAAGGCGGCTCGCGTCCTGCTGCGTGATGTAGATGGTTCGTCTTGCCATGTCGATATTCCAATCTACGGGCCTACTTGGCCGCGTTGACAGTCGCGGACGGTGCGGGCGCCGGCCGGCGTGCCCGAGCCCTGGTCGCACTGTTGTGTCCCAGAAACAACTTGACTGCTACCGCATCCCGCGCTTCTGAACGGAGCCGATGGCGATCTCTGTCGCCAAGAGCGACCGTCGTAAAGGACCGCGAGGGACACCACACTAGCCAGCCAGTGACGCGAGCGCGATGTTGGGGCTCAACGTGCAATTGGCACGTAACAACGATTAAGCAGTTCCGCTTGTGGATCGCTCCAACGGGTGAGAAAACAGGCTGGCGCCTCCTGTCGTGAAATAGGCCAGCACCGCGCCGCGCTTCATCCGGCCCGGCGATGCCGGGTCTCTGGACGCAGCGATTCTCCGCGCCCGGGACCATCATGTCTCACCTCCGTTTGAGCGTTAGCATCAAGCGGCTGAACCGACATCGAGCGTGTCACGAGTGCGCCGACGCAACATCCAGCGGCGACGCGTGCGTGAGCGCACGTGGCGGCACGCGCGCTGCACGGCTTCACTGAGGGCTGCGCCCGGGAATACCGCCACGGCGGACACGTTGATCTCGCCGCGCGGCCGGAGCAGCAGCCTGATGCGGCACTGCACGTCGCGTCCGCCGCGCGGGCCGTTCATATCCTCGAAGCTGACAGCCGCGACTTCGATGCGATGCGCGAAGCGGCCCAGCGCAAATCGCAGACGCGTGTGCACCAACTCTCGCAGAGCGTTGGTTAGCAACATGTTCTGCATCGTGATCTGGATGTGCATTGTCATCTCCTTTCTGCAAGTCTCGCCATGTCTCGATCATCTGTCGTTGCGGTTCTCAAGCGCACCCGCGACGCCCCCCGCGCGGCTTCGCTGGGAGGCGGCGCCCGGG
This sequence comes from uncultured Nitrospiraceae bacterium, assembly GCA_964632865.1. GTDB lineage: Bacteria > Hydrogenedentota > Hydrogenedentia > Hydrogenedentales > SLHB01 > JAHDWY01. The sequence continues at coordinate 33,198 of CAZWDH010000001.1, read as the reverse complement.
TTAGCCGTGGCGCCCTCGCATGCCCGCTGGCGGGCCAGCGACAACGAATCGACCGTCCGAGCGGTTGATCACCGCTCGGGTTCCAGTCGCTACCCATCTATAGGCAGGTGCGCCATCATTAGCAAGACAGATAATATCGCATTAATCGTTCGGTTTTCGCGAAGGTTCCACATTCAAGGCGATGGTCCTGCTTTGTCCGTGGCGGGCCCGGCGAGGTTCCGTGTTAGGCGGGCCGGTGCTAAGTTGGTCGCGCGGGATCGCGCGGCGACATCAGGCTCCAGCCGCAGGACCACGTCAGATGTCCTGCCGGCCAGCGGACCGTGCGTGCAGGCTCCTATTCGGACGCCCACTGTAGGAACGGCGAAACGGGGGCTGGAGTGCACCACACAAGGGGCGGGAGCAGTGAATTCGCTGAATACGATGAATGAGGTTGATCATTAGGCAGGATCGAACTAAGCTGCCGGTGTGGACTGGCTGAACTACCATCATCTGTTTTACTTCTGGACCGTGGTGCGCGAAGGCAGCATCGCCGCGGCTTGCCGCAAGCTGCTGCTGTCGCCCGCGACGATCTCGGCCCAGTTGCGCGAGCTGGAGGATGCGCTCGGCGAGAAGCTCTTTAAGCGCGTCGGCCGCAATCTTGTCCCCACCGAGTTCGGCCGGCTCGCCGCCCGCTACGCGGACGAGATCTTCGGTCTGGGCCAGGAATTCCTGGACGTCGCCAAGGGTCGCACGTTGGAGACTTCGGTACGCTTTCGGCTCGGCGTGGACGACGTCCTGCCCAAACTGGTTATCGCCCAGGTGCTGGATGCCGCGTTTCGCTTGCCGCAGGCCATTCGCCTGATCTGTGTGGAGGGGACACAGTCTCAGCTACTGCCGCAGCTCGCGATGCACGATCTAGACCTGGTGCTCTCGGACGCGCCGGCCGATCCGTCAATCAAGGTACGCACGTTTAGTCACCTGCTCGGCGAGTCCGGCATCACCGCCTGCGCAGTGCCCGCTCTGGCGCGACGCCTCCGCAAGGGTTTCCCCGCTTCGCTCGATGGCGCCCCCGCCCTCTTGCCGACCGCGAACACGTCCCTGCGCCGGGCCCTCAACGAGTGGTTCGAGTCGGTCGCCGTGCGCCCGCGAATCATCGCGGAGTTCGAGGACTTGGCGCTGCTGAATGCCTGCGGCCACCGCGGGGCGGGATTCTTTGCGGTCCCGGACGCGGTCGCAGACGAGATCACCACCGGCCAAAGCGTCCAAGCGATCGGCGGCATGGGCAAGACGCGCGGGCGTCTGTACGCGATCAGTGTGGAACGTCGCGTCAAGCACCCCGTCGCGGTAGCGCTGGTTGAGAATGCCCCTGCCGTGCTGCGTGGGGCCCATCGCGCCCGCACGCGAGGGAATCCAGGCCGAAACCAACACCCTTAGCGTGCGCTCGGCGCCCGCGCCACAAGGAGTTCAAAATGAATGAACGACAAATCGACGTCACCGTCATCGACATGGACCGCGTCGGGTGCCTCGTGTTGGCTGCCATCATTGATGCCCCCGATCTCGAGCCGATGCGCGCCTTGGTCCCGGAGTTCGACCGCGCGCAGGCGGTACGGCCGGAGGAGGTCCAGCCAGACGTGATCGCGATGAATTCGAAGTTGCGCATGACCGACTTGCAGTCCGGCAAACAACGCATCGTGACGCTCATCTACGCGGAACAGGCGAACGATGATGCCCGCGTCTCAATTGTGAGCGCGCTCGGATCGGCGCTGCTCTGGTATCGGCTCGGCGACGAGATTCGCTGGGGAACGCCGACCCGGCAACTTGCACTTGCAGGTGAACCCGGCGGCTGACGGCGTACTTTGTTGGTGAGTGCCTGACCAAGGCCGACTATCCGCTGCCCTTCGTGCACGCGGGCGATCGGACGCGGATGGCAGATTTGAGCAAAGAAGCCGTGGTGCGACTGAGAACTCCGTCGATGCGAGCGGGTCGGTGCCGGGTTCGGCTTTCGAGCTTCCTCGATAGAATACCTATCGCCCCTAAAGGAGGTGCAATGGAAACGACGAGCGACGCCTTCGCAACGCAAGGGATTGAGCCGCTTGACTTCATCGCCGCGTCGCGGCGCGTGCTGCATGTAGCCAGTCGGGGCCCCGGAAGGATCGAGTTTCTGCGAGACGTGTCGCGGTTGCTGCTCGGTTTTTCTGGGTGCGACGCGCTGCGGATGGTCGCCGGTTTGGAAGACGGTGCCTCACGATATCAATGGTCGGCAGCCCGCGTTCCTCACGAATCGTTCCACTTCGAGCCCCGATACGATGGGCCGCGCATCGAACCGTCATCGACCGTCATCGGCACCGCGGCGCTCGGGGCGCGTGGGACGCAGCCGACGGCTTGGCTTGATAAATTGATCGGAAACGTGTTGAGCCGCGGCGTTGGGCCGAAGTCCCGCTGCGTCACCGCGCACGGGAGCTTTTGGACCGGCGATGTCGTGACCGAACTGGCCCTTGCAATAGGGGATGCCTTGCTGCGGGGACCCGTGCATCTTGAGGTTCGGTCGCTCGCGATCATCCCCTTCGATGTGACCTCGTCTATTCCCGGCGTACTTGCTCTGCTTAGCGGACGGAAGCATGCCTTCTCCGCGCAGAACGTGGAATTCTACGAGGCTTTGGCACAGACTCTCGGTCTGGCGATGGATGATCGGCGCGCGCAGCACGCGCTTCGGGAGCGGGTGAAGGAGCTCACTTGCTTGTACGCCATTGCTCAAGTTCTTGAGTCCGCTGAGGGACCGGCTTCGGAGGTTCTCGGCGAGATCGTGCGGTTGTTGCCGCCTGCGTGGCAGTTTCCGGATGCCATCGTGGCGCGCATTCGCGTCGACGAAGTGGAATTCACGACCGGGGACATGGGCCGGGCCTTATACCGACAGCAAGCACCTGTGGTCGTTGACGAGGCGGCGCGGGGTTTCGTGGAGGTCGGCTATATTGAGGACCGCCCCGAGTTTGTCGAAGGGGCGTTTCTCAGGGAGGAAGAACACTTGATCGCCGCGATCGCCCGCGAGATTGCTCTGTTCGTTCAGAGATGCGAGGCTCGCATGGAGAAGGTGCGGCTGGCCGAGACGGTGCGCCAGGCCGATCGGCTCGCCACCATCGGTCACCTGGCCGCCACGGTGGCACACGAGATCAACGAACCGCTCGGCGGCATCCTTGGTTTCGCTCAACTCGCCCAGAAGCTCCCGGGCATCCCTGGGCGAGTCGTCGAGGATTTGGGCAAAATCGTTCAGGAGACGCTGCACGCCCGCGAGATCGTGCGCAAGCTGATGCTGTTCGCGCGGCAATCGCCGTCAACCAAAACCTGGGTGCGGCTCAACGATACCGTTGCGGACAGCCTGGCCTTGCTCGCGGCGCGGTTCACCGAGCATGGGGTCAGAGTCGTTTGCGATCTGGATCCGGCGAGCCCGCAACTCATCGCGGACGCCGTGCAGCTTCATCAAGTCCTCGTGAACTTCTGCGTCAACGCGATTCAAGCGATGCCGCAGGGTGGAACCCTGACCATTCGCACGCGCGGTTCAGTTGATTCAGTATCCCTCGCTGTGGAAGACACGGGAACCGGAATACCGCCGGAGATTCAACCGCATATATTTGAACCGTTTTTCACCACGAAGACGCCAGAGCAGGGAACGGGGTTGGGACTCTCGGTTGTTCACGGGATTGTGACCTCGCACGGGGGGACGATCGACTTTGATACGCGACCTGGTAACGGCACACGGTTTGAGGTGCGGCTGCCGAGTACTCCGCCAGAGAATGGAAAGAAGGGGGAAGCGACTGATGGCTGAACCGATCGCATACATTCTGGCAGTCGATGATTCCGAGAACACGTTGCAGGTGCTCGAACGGAACCTGACGCAGGCCGGCTATTCCGTCCTTACCGCGCGAGGCGTGGAAGAGGCCGTCCCGATTCTGGAACGAACGTCGATTGATCTGGTCATCACGGACCTCAAGATGCCCAAGGTGGGAGGGCTCGAGCTGATTCGCCACGTTCGGGCCAACTTCCCGGAAACGGCCACCATCATGATCACGGGGTATGGAAGCATCGAGAGCGCTGTGGCGGCGATGAAGGAGGGCGCGGAGGAGTACCTGACGAAGCCGTTCACCGACCAAGAGCTGCTTTCCGCAGTCCAGAGGACCCTCGAGAAGGCGCACCAGCGACGCGCAGCGGAGCCTACGGAGGCCAGGGCAGCCGGAACGCCGTTCGGGCTGATCGGCGAGTCAGCGGCGATGCAACGGGTATACCGGGCCATCACCAAAGCGGCCGCCACGTCTGCCACCGTGTTGATCACGGGCGAAAGCGGCACCGGCAAGGAGCTGGTCGCCCGAGCGATACACTACAGTAGCCCCCGCGCTTCCGCTCCTTTTGTGCCCGTCAACTGCGGCGGAATCCCCGAGGGGCTTGTCGAAAGCGAGTTGTTCGGGCATGTGAAAGGCTCTTTCACCGGCGCCATCACCACACGTGCCGGCTTCTTCATCGCCGCCGATCAAGGGTCAATTTTTCTCGATGAGGTCGGGGAACTCACGCCGGCCATGCAGTCCAAATTGCTCCGAGTCCTGGAAGACAACCAAGTGCAATTGGTCGGCGCTACCAAGCCGCGCGCCGTTGATGTGCGTGTCCTCGCTGCCACCAACAAGGACCTCGCCGCCCTAGTCCGGCGGAAGGCCTTCCGGGACGACCTGTACTTTCGGCTGAACGTCATCACGATCGAGCTCCCACCGCTGCGCGACCGTGGGAACGACATTATCCCGCTGGTGGGCTACTTCATCGCCAGGTTCGCCCGTGACGCGGACAAGCCGGTGCCGCGACTCTCGGATCGCGCTTGGCAGTGCATCCGTGAATACCACTGGCCGGGCAATATCCGCGAACTGGAGAACGTCCTTCAGCGATTGGTCGTGATGACCGACGTTGAGGAGATTGACGCCGCCGATTTGCCCTCGCTCATGCGCTTCGCCGTTCCGCTCGGCGGAGCGGTCAATAAGTCGCTGGCCGAGGTGGACGCGAGCCACATTCGCGCCGTACTCGCCAGCGTGAAGGGGAACAAAACGCAGGCGGCGCAGATTTTGGGTATCGACCGAAAGACGCTGCGCGAAAGCCTGAAGCGTTTCGGATTCTCCAGCGAAGCGAGCACATCGGAAGACCCAGAATGATTCGCCGCTCTTGGGGCGTTTCTCCCCGCTGGTTCATTCCTCCCCGCTGCCTTGCCACTCCGACGATTCTGCGGCGCTTCTCCACTTGCGAAGGCGTTGCCGCCTAAGTGCTTGTCTTTGGTGATCTTACGCGCCAGTCGAATCTCCTTCCCGGGTCGCAGAATTCGGGCATCAGCCTGGTCCACCAAATGCACTTACGTCCTTCGGAGTCGCGACGAATCGAGTGGTCGCGGCCGAGAATAGGGCTCCAACATGAGGAGGTGTACCATGACAACCAAGACCTTGTCAGAAGGAACGAGGGAGAGAACAGAAAATGAGGGGCGTGGCATCCCGAAACCACCGCAAGCCACCAAACCGATGTCAGAACGCACCCTCGCGGCCAATCGGGAGTGGTATCCCGGGCTCTGCACGACCTGCGTCAACGAACCTGTCTGCACATTTCCGAGGTCCGCCGATCATCCCGTTCTGACCTGCGACGAGTTCGAAGGGGCGGTGGAGGTAAAGCCGCCGCATGCCGTGGAAGGCCCGCGCTTCGATGACCGGTTCGCCGTCGCCAACCGCGAGTGGTTCCCGGGGTTGTGCATGACCTGCGAGAAACGCGAGACGTGCATGTTTCCCAAGCCGGAAGGCGGGGTCTTCAACTGCGACGAATTCGAGTAGCCGAGGTCCGTGTTGGACCGCGACAGCGCGAGAGGAGGCGTAGACATCATGACCACGTTGATACAAGAACAACCGCGCAACGAGACAGGCGACAACGGGGCGATCTCCGCCCTGAAGGTTGGCGCCGAATCGCCCGTTGGGCTGGAGATTCCCGCATCGGAGGCGCCGAAGCGGGTCAAAAAGAGCCTGTACCAAAACGTCGTCACCCAGTTTAACCGGGCCGCCGACGTCATGCACCTTGATCCGGACGTGCGGAAGATCCTGGCGAGGACCAAGAACGAGATCGTCGTGAATTTCCCCGTAAAGATGAACAACGGTCACGTGGAGATGTTCACGGGCTATCGTGTTCAGCACAACGACGCCCTCGGGCCGTTCAAGGGGGGTTTGCGTTTCCACCCCGACGTTGACCTCGACGAGGTTAGGGCGCTGGCCGCATGGATGACTTGGAAATGCGCCGTGGCTGGGATTCCGTTTGGTGGTGCCAAGGGCGGCATTCAGTTCGACCCTTCGAACTACTCGGAAGCAGAGTTAGAACGGATCACGCGCCGGTTCGTGTACGCGCTCGGCGACAACATCGGTCCGGAGTACGACATCCCTGCCCCGGATGTCAACACCAATGCCCAGATCATGGCGTGGATCCTCGACACGTACGCCTCCACGGTCCCTCCGCACGACCGCCAGAAGAACATCCATGTCGTGACGGGCAAGCCCATCGAGGCTGGCGGGAGCGTCGGGCGGGACAAGGCCACCGGGCAGGGCGTCGTGTACACGATTCAGTGCTGGGCCGCGGACCGTCAGCTTGATCTACGCGACATGAAGTTCACCATTCAAGGGTTTGGCAACGTGGGGTCATGGACGGCGCGATTGCTCACGCGATTGGGAGCGAAACTCGTAGCCGTGGAGGACGTGACCGGCGGCGTTCGCAACCTGGAAGGTCTGGATCCCGACGATCTGCTCCGCTACGTGCGTGTTCACGGCGGCGTATTCCGATATCCACAGGGAGAATTCGCCGACCACATCATGTTCTTCAAAACGCCGGCGGACATCTTCGTACCTGCGGCAATGGAAAACCAGATTACTGCGGAGACCGCGCGTTGGCTCCGCGTGCGACTGGTCGCGGAAGGAGCCAACGGTCCTACGGACCCGGAAGGCGACATGATCCTGCGCGAGCGTGGAATCGATCTGATTCCGGACATCTTATGCAACTCCGGCGGTGTGATCGTTAGCTACTTCGAGTGGCTGCAAAACAAGCGCAGCGAGTTCTGGGAGCTCGACGAAGTCGATTCTAAACTGCACAAGCGAATCACCAATGCCTACCAACGCGTCCGCGACAAGGCCGCAGAGCTCAACGTCGATTGGCGAACCGCGGCGTACGTGATCGCACTCGCCCGGCTTGAGACGGTGTACAAGGAGCGCGGGATCTTCCCGTAGGGGCTATTTCGGGCAGACCCCACCGTGCCTTTGGTTGGACTGGTGGGGCGGCCGGATTTGCGGCACAATAACCGTGCGGGTCCGTTGTCGAGGGCCACCCGCCGCCGAGTTCCGCCCAGCTTTCCGGGCGGCGAAGAGAAGTCGGAAGGCGCCGAAAAGGCCAGCTTTACAGGAGTTCGTTATGCGGCTACTCATCGGCTACGACGGCTCACCTGGTGCGGATGCCGCGATCGACGAACTCAGTCAGGCAGGGCTGCCGGCCGTTTGCGAGGCTGTTGTGCTAAGCGTGGCCGACGGCTATCTACCGCCGGAACCTCCCCTGTCGGATGTCGCGGCTCGAACCGGGTATGATCATCTTCACCGCGAGATGCTCGCACAAGTGGAGCGTTGCAGGACGCAGGCGCAGCGAGCGGCAGACCATTTGAAGCAGGTTTATCCGGGGTGGGCGGCTCAGGCCGAAGCGATTGCCGACTCACCCGGCTGGGGAGTCATCCGCTGCGCAGAAGGGTGGAGCGGGGCCCCCCGCGTGGACCTGGTGGTGGTCGGGGCCACAGGGAAATCAACTCTAGGCAAGATGGTGCTGGGAAGCGTCTCGCACAAAGTCGTGACGTATGCGCGATGTTCAGTCAGAATCGCGCGTTTCGCCGGTTCCCTCGACCAGGACCTGCAATTGCTCATCGGAGTCGACGGTTCGCCAGACGCGTCCACCGCCGTTCGCGCCGTAGGTTCGCGCAACTGGCCGGTCGGGACCAGGATCCGCGTGGTTTGCGTAGCGGACTCCCGAATGAGCATGATGCACTCCTCGCTACCGACGCAAGGTGCCCCGTCGGCAGATGAGTTCGCGGAAGTGATCGCCGAGCGGGCGGCGGAGGAGCTGCGCGGCGTCGGTCTGACGGTGACCAAGCATGTGACGAAGGGTGACGCCAAACAAGAGCTTCTCAAGCAGGCTGAAGAGGTGGCCGCCGACTGCGTGTTCGTCGGAGCACGCGGCTTGAGCTGGGTTGATCGCATTCTGCTCGGCAGCGTGTCCACGACGGTTGCCATGCGGGCCGCGTGCTCTGTTGAGGTGGTCCGTTCTCCCGCTGCTTGACTATGTTGTCCGGGGCACTGCGCTGCCCCCAGTATCGGCTATGATCCATCGCGATGAGCTCCGGCAAGGTTGGCGACGCAGTTCTTGCGAAGGACGCGATGCATCGATCCGCAACTGAAAACACCTCATGCGACTCGCGGGAAATGGTCATCGCTGCGATCGGCCTCGTGGCTATTGCACCTCACTTTATGCTGCGGTTTTTGAGATCGAGGGCACGCAACGACGTTTGGCTTATAAGCAGTCGGCGGTGGCGCATACTTTCAGTGGCGGGATGTTATGATGGCTTTTGACCACGGACGTTTCCGTGTGTCAGGATTGTTCATTCTGAGTGGCTGGACTAGATCGGAACCGGTATTGCACCTGTTAACGGAGATTGCGGATGTCAGAAACTATGGACGCTTTCGTCATGCACGAGATTGGGCGCGTACAGGTCACGCGGAAGCCGATCCCTGAACCCGGACCGAACGACGCGGTCGTCCGGACCACCGCGGCCCTGATCTGCACGTCCGACATCCACACGGTCGCTGGTGCTATTGGCCCCCGCAAGAACTTGACGCTGGGCCACGAAGCGGTAGGCGTCGTATCACAACTCGGCAGCGCGGTAAGCGGCTTCAAGCAAGGCGACCGCGTGCTGGTCGGCGCCATTACGCCATGCTTTCATTGTGAGAACTGCCAGCGCGGTTGGACGTCGCAATGTACGCAGATGCTCGGTGGGTGGAAGTTTGCAAACACGAAAGATGGGAATATGGCCGAATACTTCCACGTGAATAACGCCGTCGCGAATCTGGCAAAGATTCCGGACGGCCTCACCGATGAGCAGGCGGTTTATTGCGCCGACATGCTCTCCACCGGCTTCATGGCCGCGGAGCACGCGAACATTCCGATGGGTGGCAGCGTGGCCGTCTTTGCGCTCGGCCCGATCGGGCTTATGGCCGCCCAGGGTGCGCGGCTTTGCGGCGCGGGTCTAGTTATAGGCGTGGACGGGATGCCGAACCGGCTTGCGGCCGGCAAACACTTCGGATGCGACAGGGTGATCGACTTCAATGACCAGGATCCGGTCGAAGCGATCTTGAAACTAACCGATGGGCAGGGGGTGGATTCGGCCATTGAAGCCTACGGTGGGCGTGTCACTTTCGAGTCGTGCGTGAAGGTCACCCGGCCTGGCGGGACGATATCCAACGCCGGCTATCATGGCGACGGGGACACCGTGCCCATTCCACGTCTGGCCTGGGGAGTCGGCATGAGCGACAAAACCATCCGCACCGGTCTGTGCCCTGGCGGCGCGGAACGCATGTATCGGCTCATGCGGCTGATCGAGTCCGGTCGCGTGAACCCGCTCCCGCTCACAACGCATCGGTTCAAATTCTCGCAGATTGAGACCGCCTTTCGCATGATGCAGAACAAGGAAGGCGGAATGATTAAGCCGTTGATCACGTTCGAATCGTCATAAGCGACTGGACCCCCGTGATGATCTCGCCCTCCCATGGAATAGGGCACGAAGCCGAACACACTCCTGCGGCAATTCAGCGACGATTCGGCACCAGGCCGCGTCGCCGGTATCTGCGTGATTTCATCTACGGCGCCATTGACGGAACCGTGACGACTTTTGCTGTGGTCTCCGGCGTCGCGGGGGCTCAACTGTCCATGAGCGTGGTGATTATCCTAGGGTTCGCAAACCTGATCGCCGACGGGTTCAGCATGGCTGTTGGTAACTTCTTGGCGACGCGAACCGAGGAGCAGCTTCGCCAACGCACCCGGCGAATCGAGGAGGAGGAGATTCGGTGTTATCCGAGAGGCGAGCGCGAAGAGATCCGGCAGATTCTTATCAACAAAGGCTTCACCGGGGAGGACCTTGAGCGAGCCGTTGCAATCATCACCGCGGAGACCACTCGCTGGGTGGATACCATGCTTCAGGATGAGCACGGTCTTTCGCTGGAAGGCCCATCGCCGTGGCGGGCTGGGTTTTCGACTCTCGCCGCGTTTGTCGGAATAGGCGTCCTACCGCTTGTGCCCTTCTGCTTAAAAGCGTTGGGGCTGGAGAGCATTGCGAATCCGTTTGCGTGGAGCGCGACGATGACCGGGGCGGCGTTCTTTACCACTGGTGCGCTCAAGAGTCGGTTTGTCGATGAGCGCTGGCTCCGGGCTGGGCTTGAGACCCTGGTAGTCGGCGGCAGCGCCGCCGCGCTCGCCTACGGCGTGGGTTTGTTGCTCAGCAGTTTTGAGAATGTTGGAAGACCGTGAACCGGCGATTGTCCGTCGGGCGAGCCTATCGTTGCGATGGAAACCAACCAGAAAAAAGCCATCAGTTCGGAAAGTCGAGATCTCACACCGCACACAGCGTCGGCACAAGACGTCATCCGAGCCCTCGGCACGGACGCCCGCTCAGGGCTGAGCGGCGCCGAAGCCGCCCAAAGGCTTGCCCGTCACGGCCGCAACGAGCTAACGGCCAAGGAGTCCGTGTCGGCGTGGCGGCGGTTCCTCGCGCAATTCCGGAACATACTCGTCGTTTTGCTGTTGGTCGCCACCGCTATCTCGGCGGGACTCTGGGTGGTCAAGCGGGAAGCGGCGTTGCCATATGATGCGATGGTCATCTTCGCCATCGTGCTGCTCAACGCGGTCATGGGTTATGTCCAGGAGTCGCGGGCCGAATCGGCGGTTGCAGCGCTCCGCAGGATGTCGGCGGCCAGCGCGAACGTCGTGCGCGACGGCGAGCGATGTGAAGTTGCCGCGGCGGATGTCGTGCCCGGCGACCTGATTCTCATCGAGGAAGGCGACGCTATCCCCGCCGATGCGCGCCTGGTTCTTTCCACGGCTTTGCAAACCGCGGAAGCGGCCCTGACCGGCGAGAGCCTGCCGGTGTCGAAGGACACCGATCCGGTGACGGGAGGAGCATCGCTCGGCGACCGGGAGAACATGGTCTTCAGCGGAACCGCAGTTACGTACGGCCGCGGCAAAGCCGTCGTCACGGCGACCGGGATGCAAACCGAGATGGGACGCATCGCCGGAATGCTGGAAGAATCCGGCGTCGAAACCACACCGCTGCAACGCGAACTCGACCGGCTCGGCAAACGGCTGGGGCTGATCGTCGTCATCATCGCCGTGGCGATGATCGCCACGATTGTGCTCGTCGAAAAGGTGCGCGGCTTCACGGCTCTGTTCGACGTACTTCTCGTGGGGGTAGCGCTGGCGGTGGCGGCGGTGCCTGAAGGCCTGCCGACAGTAGTGACGGCGGTGCTCGCACTTGGCGTGCAGCGCATGGCGAGGCGCAACGCCATCGTGCGACACCTCGCAGCGGTCGAAACGCTGGGCTCAGCGAATGTCATCGCTGCCGACAAAACCGGCACGCTGACGAAAAACGAAATGACGGTGCGCACCGTGGTCACGGCAAGCGGGCGCGTGGATTTCAGCGGCACGGGCTATGCGCCTGAAGGGGAGGTGCATGTGGAGGGCGGCGGGCCGATCGAAGGAACGCTCCGCGCAGAGTTAAGGAGGGCACTAACCGTGGCGGACCGGGCCAACAATGCCGTGCTGCATGAACAAGATGGCGGCTGGACGGTGCAAGGCGACCCGACCGAGGGGGCGCTGGTGGTCGCTGCCCGCAAGGCGGGGCTGGAGGAAGAAACCCTCGACCGACGCTTTATGCGGGTGGGCGAAGTTCCGTTCTCATCCGACCGCAAGCTGATGTCGACGGTTCATACGGACTCCGATCAGCGCGAGCACCTTCGGGTTTTCACAAAGGGGGCGCCGGACGTGCTGGTAGCGCGATGTTCGCAGGAGCGGGTGGGTGATGGGGCGCGAACTTTAAGCGAGGAGCGCCGCGCTGAGATCCTGCAGGTGAATGAACAACTCGCCGGCGAGGCGTTGCGCACACTGGGCGTCGCGTCGCGGTCTGTGCCGGCGGGTGCGCTGCAACACGTCGAGGTGGGTGAACACCTGGAGCAAGGACTCGTTTTTTTGGGCCTGATCGGCATGATGGATCCGCCGCGCGAGGAAGCGAAGCAGGCGGTGGCGCGGGCTAAAAACGCCGGCATTCGTCCGATCATGATTACCGGCGATCATCCAAGAACCGCCGCCGTCATCGCCGCCGAACTGGGAATCGCCACGGACGGACGGACCGTCACCGGCGCCGAGTTGGAGAATATGTCGAACGAAGCGCTTGCTCAAACGGTCGAGAACACCTCTGTGTACGCACGCGTCGATCCGCGACATAAGCTACGCCTCGTCAAAGCACTGCAGCGCGGAGGTGCGACGGTGGCCATGACCGGCGACGGCGTCAACGATGCGCCATCGCTCAAGGCCGCCGACATCGGCATAGCGATGGGTATCATGGGGACTGACGTGTCCAAGCAGGCGGCGGACGTGGTACTGACCGACGATAACTTTGCGACTATCGTGGCCGCTGTCGAAGAAGGCCGGGCCATCTTCGCCAACATCCGCAAGTTCCTGCGCTACCTGCTGTCGTCGAACATCGGCGAGGTCATGACCATGTTCCTGGGCGTGCTGTTGGCGAGGGTGATCGGCTTAAGTGGCGAGGAAGACGCCCTTGCGGGGGAAAATCCCATGCTCCTGCCGCTACTGGCGACACAGATCCTCTGGATCAACCTCGTGACGGACGGCGCGCCTGCGATGGCCTTGGGCGTCGACCCGGCAGACGCAGACGTGATGAGCCGCGTGCCGCGCTCGCGAGACGAAGGCGTTCTCACGCGCCGCATGTGGTTTGGCATCTTCTTCGTCGGGGCGATCATGGCGGCCGGCACGCTGGTGGTGCTTGACGCCTGTCTGCCCGGAGGCTTCATCACGGGTTCGGGCGACATGCGTTTCGCGCAGACCATGGCGTTCACCACGCTAATGATGTTCCAGCTCTTCAACGTCTTAAACGCTCGCTCGGATGAGCACAGTGCGTTCCAGGGGCTCTTTCGGAATAACTGGGTGTGGGCCGCGATCGGCCTTTCGCTTGCGCTGCATGTAGCCGTGATTTACGCGCCCTTCTTGCAGAGCGCCTTCTCGACCGTGAGCTTGCATCCGGGCGATTGGCTGCTATGCACGGCAGTCGCCAGCTCGGTGCTGTGGCTGCGCGAGCTAGACAAGTGGATTCGACGCACGATGGGCGAGCAAGCTGCGACACGATGACGATGAAGAAATGCCGATCCGTTTCCGGCATTGGGCGGTGCACTGTAAATCCGCATGGGGCGAAAGTGCCCGGGGTATTTGGCGTGACGTGAGTACACGATAGGTACACGCAAAAAGCGATTTTTGATGGGGCTGAAGAGTCAAATTGGTCGCGAGTGGTCAGGTCGACTTTTCGCGTATTCCTCGGCAAACTCGCATTTCCTAATGGTTGAAAAAAGCGGTTTTTCCATGATTTGCCCAACGATTTCGATTCCCCCCGCCTCCATCGATGTTCGTTCTCCGGTCAAGCATACCTTGGCCAATGCTTTTTAGACGGCATCTCATTTAGCCCGCCCGGCTCCTCCGTCACTCTCAGAGCGGAGGAATGCCGCGCGGTGTTTCAGCTGCGAAAACCTTTTCGTTTACCGGCGTGCTGGCTTGACGAGAGCTTACCAACTGCCTCTTTGGAACTTTCGGATTGCAGCCACGCCACGACACCGACAGGCGATCTTCCCCAGGCCTCCACATCACATGTACGCGCGTAGCGAATCCGGCCCCGTTGTTCGTAGGGAAGCTCACCGCTAAGCATCGCCTCAATCACCCGCTCCCGGCGCATGCGCTGCTGCTTGTGAATCTGTTCCACGCTCATCCAACGTAAACCGTCCATTCGCTGGCCTCCTGTCTCCCGGCCCTCAACCGTACCGGTCTGATCAATGCCATCCACCGTCACCGCCCGTTTCCAATCACACTACTAGGCGCACCAGCTCGCTCAAGGCGAACGTTTCACGCCGCCGCCCCAAGCGGAGGTCTCCTTCAACGAGATCATCGCTTATAAGCCTAACGCCGTCGTCTAAGCTCCAACCTCCGGGAGACCGTCCGCAGGCGCGCGCTGCGTCCCACCCGCTCGCCCCTCGCCCGCTCGCTGCGCTCGGTCTTTTCGAGCGAGGGCCGATCGGGACCCGGGCCGCAGGCGCACAAGCGGGAGACTGGTCATGTTGCCATTTCCGACCGACTTGAGGGCCTTTTTCCATCGAACAGTGGACGGCCAGCGACACGACGAGCGCTTCGACTTCCGCAGCGCTGGTCGGGGGGTGGTGGCCATGCGGCATCGGGTTCGGGGTGGAGGCGGACCGTTGGCTGGGTGCGACGTGTGGACTGAGAGGTGTCGCTCGGTGCGCTCTGAGCCGCTCGATCGCTCGATCTTCGTCGGCCTGGCTGATTACGTGCCAGAGTCCGCGACGGACAACGGCCGCGAAGAACCCGCACGGATTACGCGACCCGAGCCGCGAGGCGCGAGCCGCAGCCGCGAAGAACCGCAGGCGATCGGCGGAAGTTCGTTGCACAACGCCGGACGACACGGCGTCCTCGAACAGCACGTCCATCCGCTCAACGCTTGACAGGTCCGCGGGTCGAACATTCGACAATCTCGGTCGGGATCCTCCTTCCTTTCCCCTCGGAATCCCAGCCAGCTGACGGCGGGCAGCAGGTTGCTGGTTCTTGGATCCCGAAGGGAGTTGAATAGATATGGTATGGGGTGACATCCCGATGCCTCGATTGACGACAGGGGGTGACAAAACTGTGCGGGGCCGCGAGCGGCACTTTTCTGGTACATTCGTCCACAGCAGATTTGGAATCGCGCCCGCCACAGCCGAACGACTGGGATCCGCTGGAACCAGCCAGCCGATTCGCCGGAGTTCTGATCTCGCCCGCTTGACGCTTCGCGCATCCACGCCGAATCGCTCGGAAATGAATGCAGTTGTGCAGCCACCGCGAACGTGCAACTCGCTCCCCCGCCACCAAACGCTTAGCATCAGGTATCCGAGAACCGTGGCCGCTAGCGACGGTGTCGCCGAAACGGCCAATAGGCGAAGCATCGGGCGTGGGACCGGCAGGCGACGTTCGCGCATGCCCGGTTTTCGGGAGAGCCCGTTTAGGAATTGGACCAGTTCAACAGGCGCGTTCGCCAGCGACTCGGGGCCGGTCGCGAAGATGGGAGGCGAACTTGTCAGCGTCACCAGCCCGACGGACTCCAATCGAGATAACGCACCGCGCACCAGCCGATCGCTTGTCCCCCCGACCATGCCACGCAGCTCCTTCAACAGTTCCCCGCGTGTTGGGACGAGAATCAAGCCGCCTCGCCCCTTGCGTTTGCGAATGCGCGAGGCGGCGAGCCTGCGTTCGGCCACTTCGTGAAGCGCGAGGTAGACTCGGAAGTCCAGATACCGCGGCAGAAGGCCGGTGCGATAGGCCCACCAGGCCATGCAGACTTGCAACACCGTGATCGGGCGAAACCCGCCCGTGGGTTTGGTAACGACGCGCGGCGCCGATGCCGGAACACTTGGATTTGCATTCATAAGCCTCCCGAAGATTGCACGAGCCACAAACAGCCACTCGGTTCATCGGGAGTCGAACGCGATCCATAAGCGCGTAGGTGCCATTGTCTGTCACTTGATAGTTGACAGCGCACGTCAACGTGCTAGGATGTTCCCCAACGACGCCGAAGTCGTGACGTCCGACGCACAATGGGCCTGTTGCCTCCCGAGGCTTGGGTCTGTAGCGCTGCATCGTCCGCTTCGTGTTTCGCTTCCCAATTTCCCCGTTCCGCTCCTCAGGAATGCCAATCGCTGTCGGAGCGGAACGCGGCGAACCCTTTCTCGGCCAACATATCCGATTCACCGAATGGCGCAACAGGATTCGAGTAATTCGATTCCCACCATGCCGGCATCACATGGAATTCGCTTTGCCAGCTTGCATGCAAGCACGCAGGCAAGCATCGGTGCGGCAACGCCTGAGACCCAACGGACACGCACGAATGCCCCCTTGCGCGATGGTCCGCCTTGCGACATGCTCGAACCATGTTCATCACCGTCGTCAACCAGAAGGGAGGAGTCGGCAAGACCACGTTGGCCGTTCACTTGGCGGTGTGGTTTCACGAACGCGGATCGCGGGTAGCGCTTATCGACGCCGACGGCCAAGCCGCTTCCACGCGATGGGTGCAGAGCGCGGAACCGGCGATCACGGTCGTGACCGAAGCCAACGCCGACGCGATTGTTGAACAATACGCTCGACTCCGCGACACGCACGAGGTCATCATCGGGGACGGCCCCGCGAACCTGGCCGAGGCTACACGGGCGCTGTTGCTCGTGGCTGACATGGCGATCGTGCCTTGCGGCGCGACGCTGCCCGAACTGGAGGCCGCGGCACAGAGTTTTCGCATCCTGCGAAGCGCTCAATTGGTTCGATCCGGGCGGTTACCCGCCGGACGATTGTTGCTGAACCGACTTCGCAGCGAACGCTTTGTGCTCACGCGCGAGTCGCGACACGCGGCGACCGCCCTGGGCGTTCCCTTGTGTCGGTCCGTGCTGCGCCTGCGCGAGGCGATTGCGGATTCGCCGGGACAGCGAAGCGTGGTATGGCGAATGGGACGACGAGCGAGAGACGCGGCGGGCGAGATGAGCACTTTGCTGGAGGAGATTTGCGGCTATGAACACGACACGACGCTCGCTCAGTGAGACGCTGACCCGTGCGCAACGAGCATTCTTGACGGTTGCCGAGGGGCCCGGAAACATGCCGACTGAGGCGATGGACGAATCCTTGGAACTTCCTCTCGACTCGGAACAGCCACGACCAAACGTCCCGTCGGGTCCGCGGAAGACTACTAAGAATAGCCGAACCGTCGCTTCGGTTCGACGACCTGAGCCGTTGCGATCGGTCACGCTTCGGCTTCGAGCTTCGGTGGCCGATGCTCTTCGCCACGAATCCATCAAACGCTCGCTGGATTACGTCGAACCCTTCTCTCAACAGGCCATCGTCGAGACCGCACTTCGTTCATGGCTTACCGACCAAGGCTGCCGGCTCGAAGATTAGCGCGCACTTTGGCCCCGGCAACTGTACGCTGCCAATGCGCGTGGAACGCGGTCAAGCCGTCGGAGGCAAAGCAATCACGAAACGACTTCATCACACCCGATTGAGGACACTCGGCATCTCAGCTGACCCGCACGCCAGATCGTGGCATCGTTGACGAATTGCGCCGAAGTACGCTACGGTCCAGGTGCACGTTGTTCTTTTTCATCTGTCCGACATCACGTTCAGGTCGCTCCCGCCCGCGGAATACGCGTTCTCGCAAACTTTGAGCAGTTGTTTGCGAGGGGGCGTCATGCAGCCCACGGTTGTTTCGAGTTTTAACGCGAAAGGAAATCACGAGAGGGACCGCGTGCCGGGCCGGGCGCCGTCCGCCCGCATGGGTGGAGGCCCCGGTCTGGCCGCATTGTTGGGAAAATGGCAGCACGCCGCAGCAATCTTGACCGATTGCCGACGAGCCGCCAGCGCAACATGTTCGGCGACAACGCCGAGAGAGGAAAACGAAGATGGCAAACGGAAAAGACAAACCCGCCCACGAGATCCGGCTGGGCCGAATCAAGGCCGTGATTTGGGGCAACGAGATTGAGGGCGGCGGTTTTCGGCACAACGTGCAGGTCCGCCGTATCTACAAAGATGGTGAGGAGTGGAAGCAGTCCGACTCCTTTGGTCGCGACGATCTGCCCCTTGTCGCCAAGGTTGCGGACATGGCCCATACTTGGATTCACGAACGTCTCCAGGACAAGGCCTGATCCGCCGAGAGGTTGGACACTAACGCATGACGCCACCTCTCCAACGCGCCCGCTTAGGTTACAACCAACGGCGCGGCTTTTTTCGACAACCTCATCCGGGTAGAGAAACACGTCGCCGGTTTTCGATGCCTCGCGGATTTCCGCACGGCGTCGAGAGGACCGGTGGTGCATAAGGCAAATCAGGGCGTCGCTTTTTGAGGCGGCGCCGAAAGGAGGTTGTTGTCATGCAGACGCTTACAAGAGCGAATCAGGAATTGTTTCGGCGAGGGAAGGATGAAAGCTTTCCGTCGCTGACCGCGCTTTGGGACCATTGCTTCAAGACCAAAGAGCGGTCCATGGACCATTGGCACCCGCCGCAAAGCGTGCGGCCAAACGTCGAGGACGGCGAACTCAAGCTCGCGTTCGGCGGCGATCGACCATTTCAATTCAACGATTGGTCGTTTGCCCAACTGTGCCGGCTCGCCGGCGTGGCCAAGGACACGCTCAACCGACTCACGCCGCAGACGGCGGCCCGCGTGTTGGACGAGACGCTGCCGACCAGCGAGCGGCCGGTACAGATTCTGACCACAGGGGACGTGATACGCTCCATTCACGGTGTAGCGTATTCGAGGCTGTGGGACGTGGACTTGCTCACCATGCTGCGCGAGTTCGCGACGGATTTTCAGCCGCCGCAAAGGGCCGGTCTCAGTCGATCGGCAGTGTCAGACGATGACATGCCCTTTGAACCGGACCCGGAACCGGAGCCCACCCACGGCACGGGCCTGTACTGCGGTGAGCAGGACATGTTCTGTTTCATGATCGACCCGACCGGCTGGACGGAGATCAACGGCGAGGCTTTCGCTCCCGGATTCTTCGTTTGGAATTCGGAGGTCGGGCGACGCTCGGTCGGCATCCAGACGTTCTGGTTTCAGGCAGTGTGCGCGAATCACATCGTGTGGGACGCGGTCGAGGTGGTTGATTTTTCGCGGAAGCACACAGCCAACGTACACGAGGCGCTCCGCGAGATTCGAACGATTGTGGCGAATCTCGTTGAGAAGCGTGACCAGCGCCGCGATGCGTTCGCCAAGGTCATCAAAAAGGCCTGTGTGGAAACACTCGGCCCCACCGCGGAGGAGGCGATGACCGTGCTGCAGCAGCAGGGCATCACCAAGACCCTGGCCAAGGCGGCCTTGGAGATCGCTCGGCAACGGGGACGATTCACCATCTTCGCCGTGGTCGATGCGCTCACCCGGCTGTCGGCCAAGATCGCCCACGCCGGCGATCGCGCTGAAGCGGACGAAAAAACTGGGAGGCTTCTCGCTCTGGCGAGCGACGAAAGCAGGATCGGAAACCGTAGTCGGCAGCTTGCTCTCGCTGGGGGCTGACAGGTTGCGGAGTTTTTCCGTGAGGTTCGATGCACCACCGGACCTCTCCCCCTCATAGGTTTTAGCGATTCCAGCGCGACCCTTTCGTTGAATAGTGTGAACGCTAAATTCCCTATCCTTGGATCAGAAATCCGGCACTTGACTTCCGGGGCGAAACTGTGGCAGCGTGGGCTCATGATTGAACCAAACGCAATGTTGAATCCGGATGAGCGGGCACAATTCGTCGAGGCCTTCGAGGACAATCTCGACCTCTTGCTTGACCTCGTCGAAGCCGTTCGGTCTGAGTCAGCCAATGCGGAGGATGAGCAGTCCGCTGAGTTCATGACCGGCGTATTGCAGATCGTTCGTGCGTTTCGCTCCAGCCACCAGGCGGGGGGACCAAACGAATTGGCTTTCACGGAACGCTTGTGGTCGAGCGAGCAACTGCGATTGCTTCGCGTGGATCGCCGCGAGCACACCAATCGGCGTCGAGCCCGCATCTCGGCTGATCGCGGGTGAAGAGGTGGCACTGGTTCCGCTGTTTCTCATCGTTACGGCGTACCTCGTCGCCGATCCCCACGCCGCCCAGTGGGCAGCCGCCATCTATTTGGCTCTGTTGCTTTGGAACAACAGGTAGCCCGATCCAAGTCCTAATTTCCTTCCTGGGGTAGACGCAAGAACCTCGGCACCGCGTGGAAACATGATTCCGCGCGCTGCCGTGTCGTACGCGTAGAAGGTTTTTCATCGCGGCATTCCGCCGCCAATCGCTCCCAGATTCTAGAACGCACCGCCGATTCGGACGCCCACGTCTCAGACGCGCGTCATCCAACGCTCAATAGCCGCCGAGTCGCTCAAGATGCGACCGTGCGGTCGCTGGCGAATTCGGCGTGGTCTATTCAATGGAGATCACGAACATGCCCAAGGTAAAGGCAAAACCAAAGTTTGCTACCCCAACACAAGTGGAGACGGTCGCGATCGACCGACTCGTGCCCACGCCGGATAATCGGCGCAAGCCGTTCAGCGATGCGTCGCTGAAACCGCTGGCACAGTCGATCAAGAGCGACGGTCTGCTTCAGCCGATCGTCGTTCGAGAGCACCCGACTCAAGCGGATCGCTTTGAAATCCGTGCCGGGGAGCGTCGCTGGCGTGCCGCGAAGCTCGCTGGGCTGACAGAGATGCCTGTCGTCGTGCGTAAGCTCGACAACGAGCAGGCCCTCACGGTGACGATTGCTGAGAACTTGCTCCGCAAAGACCTGCATCCGCTTGAGGAGGCCGAGGCCATTCAACTCGCGTTTGACCGCGAGTATGACCTCAAAGCAATCGCCTCGCGGCTCGGGAAGAGCGTCGGCTACTTGGCCCGGCGGGCATCGTTGACCAGGCTGTCGAAAGCTTGGCGCGCTGAGGTATTGAAGGCCGAATCGGATGCGAGTCGTCTCTCGGCCGGACACCTTGAACTGGTCGCCCGGCTACCGGAAGCTACCCAGGACTCGCTGGCCGACGATCACTTCTGGCCGATATTCGGTCGCGGCTTCCCAACCGTGAAGGAACTTCGACAGATCGTCGACGGATGCCTACGCTCGCTGGCCGCGATGCCGTGGGACCCGACGGATGAAACCATCGACCCCAAGGCCGGCTCGTGCGTCAACTGCCAGAAACGTTCATCGCAGCAGCCGGTGCTTTTCCCCGAGGACGACTCGACCAAGAACGGCAAGGTGCCGAAGGACGATCGTTGTCTCGATCCGGCGTGTTTCGATCGGAAGCACGTCGCCTTCGTGCAGCGTTGCGAGTGCAAGCACCGAGCACAGCATCCGAACCTGCGCCTGGTCGAGATCGGCGTGGACACTTTGAGCCCAAGGATTCAAGAGGCATTCGGCGACCGAATCGAACGGCTGTACGCCCCGAAACTGGTCAAGGCTGGAAAGCCCAACGCCGTCCCGGTGATGCAAGTGGACGGCCCGAAGGCGGGCAAGCTCGTGTTCATTGACATGGGTGAGTCGGTCAGTGCCAACGGCAATGGCCGTTCACAGCGGCCGCGAGGCGTTGATGGCAACGTCGTGCCGCTCACGATAGACGAGCGTCGTGCGCGCCTCCATAAGCGGCGCGATGCGTTCGTGGTCAAGCGCGTCCACGAGTTCCTTCGCAACCTCACCCTGGAAAAAACGCTGGAGATCGTCTCGCCCTGGACTCAGCGGCGAATCAACCGCGAGGCCGGAGCGGACATGTTCGATTCCGTCGCGTTGTTGACCGCGTTCGGCAGCACCAAGCGCGCCGACTACGTGGACGGTGGTGATGCGTGGAAGGAATACGATTCACTTCGTGAGTCGGAACCGAACCAAGAGGCCGCAAGCGCATTGCTCGCGGTCGCTCAAGTCTGGATCAAACGACTGAACATTCAGGGCGGTCACACCGTCGCGGCCCAGGCCGAGGATGCAAGAAGAATGTGTCAGATTCTCGGCGTGGATTATCTGGCGCTGTTTACGGAGGCCAGAAGAGCAATACCGCAACCGAAGAGTTGGGCGGAACCCGAAGAGCCTGATCCGCCGGCCATGTCGGCCGAGCCAATCGACGACGACTTGCAACCCGAAGCGGAGCCGAGCGTGGCCGAGTTTGGCGATGGGGACGTCATGACGGAGGAATCGGCATTCGCCGAAGCCGTCTGACTCTCCGCAGGTGGGCATTCCCGGCGCGCCCTGCGCCGGGTTGCCCGCCGGTTGGTCTTTCAGAAGAGTTCAAGTGCGTGCGACCGGCGGCAGTTCAGTTTTCGTTCGAAGGCGTGTTTGCGCTCCCGCCAGCACCGACGATGATCATCGCCGATCGTCAACACCAAGCTGCTCAGGGAAGCCGCACGTCGGCACTGGCACGCGTATAGGGCATGTTCGACGGCGGAATCCCCTTTTTGCCCTCAAGTCGTTCGTGCAAGGTCCTTTCATCTACCTTCCCGTAGCTGACGACATCGCATGGGAAGGTTACATGCGCGAAACTGAGGGTGCCGAAGCCTCGACGGTTTGTCGCCGACTCGCCGCTCTTTCGTCGCTGTTCAAGCACCTTGTGCGGCACGGCGAGGTCGAAAGGAACCCCGTGGCCGACGTGGAACGACCGAGCATCAACCGCGACGAGGGTTCCACGCTGGCGCTTTCCAAGGCCCAGGCCCAAACCCTTCTTGACACCCCAAACCCGGAAACGGTCGGAGGCCTACGGGACAGGGCGATTCTCTCGGTCGGCCTACAGGTCGGACTCCGCCGGGCCGAGATTGCGGCGCTCATTGTTGGAGACCTCCATCAAAACCGGGGCTACGATGCGCTTCGCATCGTGAGGAAAGGTAACCGCAAGGACGCACTCGCGATTCATCCGCAGGCGGCTCAACGCATCCGCGAATATCTTCTGGCCGCTGGGAACGCCGACGATCTCGAAGGCCCAATGTTTCGCCCGCTGCACAACAACGGCATTCAGCGCGACAGCCGCCGCCACATGGACCCCGACGCCATCGACCGTGTTGTTCGCAAGTACGCCCGCCGCATCGGCCTTGACCGCGGCTACTCCGCCCACTCCATGCGGGCGACGTTCATCACCACCGCCCTCGACAACGGGGCCAGCCTTGAGGACGTCCAGCGCGCCGCCGGCCACCGCGACCCGTCTACAACCAAGCTCTACGATCGTCGCGGTTACAACCCCGAAAAATCGGCTTCGTTTTTCGCTAATTACTGACGCACCTTTCCGACGTTGCACGTTAGCGCAACCCTGCAACTCGCTCAGCGCGCTACAACCCCGATCGTGCGATTTGGCGCGAGTAGTGCTAGAACGCTCGGATTCCGGTAGAATACGAGGGTGGCGAGCACGGATGCGTACTATTGCTTCAGCAGTCAAGGATGACACGCGATGTCAGCAACAAGAAAGGCTGTCCCTAAGCGACTTGAAAAAAAGCTGTTCCAAGAGGTACGAAGCCAGTGTCCACTATGCGGCGAGAGTGACGTAGCCCGGCTCCGGATCCATCACATCAAACCTTACGCCGAATCCGCAACGCACGATCCGGACGAAATGGTCGTCCTTTGCGCAAACTGCCACGCCGACGCCGATGTCGGGGCGATCCCGGTCGAAAAGCTCTACGAGGCAAAGCGCGGCTTTCGTATCATCAAGTTCCCGCACGCCGCAGCAGTGACGCAATGTGTCTCTGGCAACGGGAACGTCGTAGCTGGACGGGATGTCAACATTCGCATGACAACTGGCGCTCGGCGCGCTGCGCTGCCCACGCCAGTCGGCACGGTGTGCGATGATCCTCGAAAGGTCGGCTATCTCCAATACCTCGCAAAGCGCTACAACCAGTTTCGAGAATGGGATGCCGGGCACAACGGTGAACGTATGAAATACGGTTTCATTCACGGAGCGTATGCACGCCATATGAAGTACGCCATTCGAACGACGCCAATCGACGCCTTCGCAGAGGGCCTTGAGTTTCTGCAGGGTCGAATTTTCGGAACAAAGCTTGGCCGAATCATGAACGCGCGCGGCCGACGTGTATTCTCGCCGTTCGAGGACTTCGACGGCAAAGGCGACCTAAGTATGCCCTGATTCTGTCCGCCGTGCCGTCGCCTCCCAGTCGCGCGTCCACGATCATTCGTCGGCGTTACGCGATTCTGGACCTGGCTGGGCTCCAACCCGTCAGCTACCGCGACCCGGCCACGACCAAGCTCAGCGACGACCGCAGCTACAACGCGGACAACACCGGCTCGCTCCTTGCGGACCATTGGCACGTCCAACGGCCGGCGACGGTGCCAAGCAAGACCAACGCGATGGGGCAAGCGATGCGAACAGGCGTGACGAGTTCAAACACGAGCTGCCCCGAGGTTGAACGTGTCGGTCGGATGCGGTAGAACGATTCAGACAAGGTGAGACGTGATGACGTTGCAAGCGACACAAGGCGAACATGTTCTCCGCGCTGGGCTACTTGACTTCGCTGACGAGATCCAGCGACGGCACGAGGCAAGGACGTCAGCAGACGACCGAAGAGAGCGCGGCCAGTTTTTTACCCCGCCCTCCATCGCTGCTTTCATGGCGGGGCTTGTTCGAATTCCGCCGAGGCGATTCCGCGTGCTCGACCCCGGTGCGGGAACTGGCGTTCTTTCGGCGGCGATTTGCGATCGGATACTCAACCTTCGGTCTTCCCGCCGAATCGAGTTCGTCCTTTTTGAAACGGACCCAGTTGTACTCCCGTTGCTCGATGAGAACATGCGGCGCTGCCGCACGTTACTTCGCACCGCCGGACACGAGATGGCGTACAAGATCGAAGAAGCCGATTTCGTACTTAGCAACCACCCAAGATTTGGCCAAGACACGTTGTTCGGCGACGAAACGCAGGCCGATTCGTTCGACGCGGCAATCATGAATCCGCCTTATTTCAAGCTCAAAAAGAACTCCTCCCATGCCCGCGCATTCGAGCGTATCATCCACGGGCAACCCAACATCTACGCGCTTTTCATGGCGACCGCTGCCATGATGCTTCGCCCCGGCGGACAACTGGTCGCCATCACACCAAGGAGTTTTTGCAGCGGGCTTTACTTCCGCCAATTCCGCCGCTGGTTCTTCGAGCGAATGGCGCTGCACCACATCCACTTGTTCGAATCACGCACGGAAACTTTCAAGGACGCCAATGTCTTACAGGAAAGTGTTATCACCCTCTGCGAAAAGGCTCCGCACGGCAAACATACCGTGAGCGTGAGCACCAGTCACGGATCAGACTTAGATGGGGCAGACGACGCAACCGTGTATGCCGCTGATCGCATCATTCAAGACAGAGACTCCGACTTTGTCATCCGCATCCCCAACAACTCGGCCGACGCCAAGATCATGGATGCCGTCGAAGCCTGGTCGTCAACGTTTGTTGAAAGAGGGCTTCGTATCTCTACCGGTCCGGTTGTGACCTTCCGCGCAACCCAGTACCTCCTTGACAACGCCGACGCTCCGGACGCTGTTCCGTTGCTTTTTCCGCATAATGTCCGCCCGTTTGAGACTCGCTGGCCTCTCGCGAAGAACGGGAAGCCAACCGCTTTTCGCGCATGTTGCGGATCCGAAAAGCTCTTACTCGACGCCAGAAACTACGTACTATTGCGGCGCTTCAGCGCCAAGGAAGAGCATCGCCGACTCACGGCGAGCAGCTTCCTTCCGTGCCACAGTGCCTGGCCCACCCGAATCGCAATTGAAAACCACCTGAACTACATTTACCTTGCTCGACGCAACCTGACGGAAGCCGAGACCCTCGGCCTCACCGCGATCTTCAACTCAGCCCTGCTCGACCGCTACTTCCGCACCGTGAGCGG
Source organism: uncultured Nitrospiraceae bacterium (assembly GCA_964632865.1). GTDB lineage: Bacteria > Hydrogenedentota > Hydrogenedentia > Hydrogenedentales > SLHB01 > JAHDWY01. The sequence goes on along the minus strand of CAZWDH010000001.1, from coordinate 7,482 downwards.
CAATACCCAGGTGAACGCAACCGAGATTCGATCGATGCCTTTCCCTGGCCTAGAGGCAATTGTACAGATCGGGGTAGCCGTGAAAGAACTAGATCTCGGCAATCGAGCCGAGATCGAACGAACCGTATTGGGCGTGCTGGGCATCAACGGCAGTATTGTCCGCGAACTCCTGCGGAGCGCTATGTGATCAAAAAAGCCGACGAGGCTACGAAGATTCTTACCGCCTTGGGTCTGCCAACGGCTCAGCAAAACGAGCGTTCCGCTCTCACGCTCCTTGCGCTCGCCGGCGTCGGCCCCAAAACCCCTTGGGCAGACGCGGGGCAATCGCTACTCCGCATCGTCGACATCATGGAGTTCATGCGAGCGCGATATCGGAAGGACTACGCTCCGAACACGCGTGAAACGGTCCGTCGCCAGACCATCCATCAGTTTGAGCAAGCTCGAATCGTCGATCGAAACCCGGACGATCCCACGCGGCCGACCAATAGCGGAAAGACGGTCTACAAACTCACGGACCAAGCTCTGGCAGTCATTCGCGCCTTTGGAAACGACGCCGCATTCCGTGCCCAAGTTGCCCGCTTTCTCGAACAGTTTGGCGCGCTCCAGGCGGCGTATTCCAGTAGCCGCGACACGCATCGCGTTCCCCTTCGTTTGCCCGACGGCGCCACGATCTATCTTTCGCCTGGAACACACAACGAGCTTCAGGTCGCCGTCATCGAGGAATTTGGTCCCCGTTTTGCCCCCGGTGCTGAGGTCTTGTACGTCGGCGATACCGCAGACAAGCACGTATTGCTTCAAGCCGAGAGACTCGCCTCCTTGAAAGTAGTCGTGACCGAACATGACAAGCTGGCCGACATCATGCTCTATCAGCCGGACAAAAACTGGCTCTACCTTGTCGAGGCCGTCACGTCTCACGGCCCGATTTCACCCAAAAGACACGCCGAATTAACTCGGATGCTTGTGGGCTCTTCAGCTGAATTCGTGTTCGTCACCGCGTTCCCGAGCGCTGCAGAGTTTCGGAAGTACGCCGCTGGTATTGCCTGGGAAACCGAAGTATGGATCGCCGACAACCCCGACCATATGATCCACTTCAACGGTCCCAAGTTCCTTGGCCCCTACCGGGCGCGTTGAACGGCCGATCGAGGGTGATCCAATGGAATGGGGAAATGCGAAACGCTGATGGAGTGGATGACGAATGCACTCGCCTAACATCGACCCAGCTTTGCTTCATCGGCGCCTCGACCAGATTAGCGACGGCCTTATAGAGGCCGTACGTCGAGAGGTCCAGCGCCTCCGCCAACTCGGCCTTCCGATCTACGTCGGGAGCAACGGGACGGTCGTTTCCATGCCGACAAACCAACCGACTGAGCGCAGAGGTTTCTGATCCCTACGCTACTCCAGGGATTTCCGCCTTGCGACCGTCTGCGAAGGGTCGCCCTATCCGACGCTTCCAGGGCACACCCTCGATCGGCACTGGCTCGTATCCAGCCAACCGCCGTTCGCGGTTCACGGCCCGCCAAATCGCCAGCAACTGTTGCCGCACCGGCCGATACGGGACAAACCGAACGGTACCGAACTCCGCCGCTATCGCCTCGACCGACCGTCGACACGCCAGGTCGAGAAACCACGCCTTCAACTGCAAATACTCGGCTCGCTCGATCCTTACGCAAGCGTGACCGTCACGGTGTGACATCGCGTACCCGGCAAATTTTATCGGTTGCCGCCGCGCATCGCGGATCTGGCCGGCTTCATCTTCAAAAAAGCGGTGCTGGCCGTGCGTAGCCATGAGCAGGAAAAACCGATCATGACGGATGTAGTGCATGTTCGCCAAGCCGGCGCGCTTCCGGCGCGTCCGTTCTTTACTCGACAGCTCGATGCAATATCTCGCGATGAGCTTGTGATCGATGGTACACGGGTCCTTGCCCACCGGAACCCGTCCAGCCACATAGAACCAGTAGCCATGCCGAAGGTACTGCACGGCCACCTGTTGAACGAATCCCTCGACCGAAGTCGCTTTACAACGATACTGCATACTGCCAACAACTTCGTGCCATACGTTGGCACGATTACCGCTACTACAAAGGGGGATTGTTTACGGCACAATCCCAAAGCCGGTGAAACCTCCTTTCTGCGCAACGAGGCGCCACCCAATTCTCAGAGGCAAAACGCCAGCACGGCCCGCAGATCCTCTTCGGTCGGCTCACGCCCGAGGCCTTCGACGTAAGTCTCGGTCAGGCGCTTTCGCACGTCCGGCGGAAGCTCCGACGGCTCGACGTACGCCTGACCCTTTGCAATCAGGTCATCCACGTAATCCGCTGCCGGATCTCCAATCACGGCCCCGCTTACCGTCTGCCACCAGCCCATCACCATCACCTCCTTTCGCACCAGGAACCTCAGTACCAACCGCAGACCTGCAATCAGTGAACAGGCGGGGCGCGCTGCATTCACAGTACGCCCCGCCCAGTAATAAGCAGGCCCGCAATCAACATCGCGATACCGCGCCATGCACAAGGCACACGCACGGCATCGCCGTCCATTCATCGCCACAGGCGAGCCGCCGTCCCCGGCGGCCCGACTGTGACCACATTCCACCTTTCCCAAGGGCCGCGATCCGCGTAAGCGAACCGCGGCCGCCATTCAGACAGGAACAAACTCAAAAACCCGTCAGCCCTTTCGTCGTCTTCCGCTTTGGGTTACCAGCCCGAAGCTCGAACGGCCCGCCACTGCCCTGCAGCGGCATCCGCTCCGCCACTCCGCGGACTTCTACTCAGGCCACACTCCCACTCTGCAGCGTTTGAATCACGCGGCCGACCTAGCCGCGCACCGGGTACCATCCCGGCCGCTACAGAGTCTCCCGGATTAGCGATCGTCGTCTTCCCATCGGTCACGTCGCTAGCCCGCCAACGGCAGGCAGATTCACCTCGTACGCCGAGCCTCCCGGCCCGACGCAGTTTCCCGCAGCCTCTAGTGTCACAATGAGGCACTGCGGATTTCAGCGGCCCGAACGCAGAAGCAGCCGCTTACCCTTCGACATGAATCGTTCGCGGTTTGGCACCGTCTCCGATGGGACTAACCAGCAAGCCCTTGCGAGCCTTTCAATGGTTGAGCTATTCACGGCCGTCGGATTTTCCGACGGTCCCCGAGCCGGTCACGGCCCGGTCGCACGCGTCGCCGCGCTGCGAGCTCCCCACGCTGGCCAGGTTGAACGAGCCTGACAGGACTTTCACCCGAGTTGCGCGATGCAAGTCGCGCTTCGGCCCGAACCCCCTGGATGGGATTTGCACCCACTTCGACGATCACGACCTCGTCGAGCGAAAGAACGCATCACTCGACAAGGCGTGTCTCCGTCGCCCCGTCAACTACGCGATCGGATAGAACGTGAAGATTACTCCGAAAATGCTTGAGCATTTCCGGGATTACTTTCACGAGCCTCCGTCGAACTGGACGAGCACGTCGCCGTGCATCCAGCTCTACGGGTAGCATCGTAGCGAGTGGTTAGCTCGCTCCCTTAGCCCGGCTGGTAAGGCCGAGTTTACCGGGTGATGCGCCCCGTCTGAATGGCGTCACGGAAACGTGTTGACGTTCGTGACGACATGAGGCCAACGCCTCAAGCCGCAATCCTTACCGTACGCCCGCACCAATGTCATCCCAACGAGCCGTGTTCTGGTTTCTAGTCGACGCTTAACGGATTGCCTTGGACACGATCTTATCGGGCGCTTGCAGGAACTTACCAATTAGCGAAGCCTTCCTGAACTTTTCAATATCGTACGCTAGAAACGAGGGCTTTTATAGCGTACGTGGATTGACGCGTTTTTTCGCCAATTGGATCAGACCGCGTCGTACTTTCGACGCTCCAATTGGGCCCATGGTTTGAACTGAGGATACCTCTAGTGCCGCGACGATTCTTCTCCATTTTTCCCACGTTCCTGTTACTGTTTCTGTTTTGTTCGGCTACTGCGTGCCGTAAGACGGGCGAGGGAGCGCAACCCGACATCCGCGTTTCTGATGTCTTTCGCGATCAAATTATGAAGTTTCTTCAAGCTGCCGGAGAGCTTGATGCCGCGACTGCTTCGGGGGTGGGCATTCTGGACTTCAAGCGCCACGTGGCACGAGTTGAGTCTTCTTACAATCTCACAGTAGCAACTTGGCCGACGGGCTTCAATCCTGGCGCTCGTGTGTTTTTCGCAAATGCAATGACTGGCTGGCGATTGGCCCTTACTCTTTGGTCTGCGAGGTTTGATAAGACCGATCCACCTACGGAACCGAATGTCAATGGATATGCTGAATTGATGGCTTACGCCCCCAACAACCTTCAAACGCATGTAGTTGACGAGCGTTTCATCGTCAAGGAGTATCGAGGGAAAAAGCAAATACTCAAGAATGGGGAGAATGTAAGCTCACTTCTGACCCTTGCTTCATTCGGTTTTTCCGCTGGCAAAACGACGGTGCTCGCGTCCATGGCCGATTAAGCACTGCGGTGCCCGCCGCTCGCCGTGCACCCCATCACAGTTGGAGAGAAAGGAATTCGGTTAGTGCTATGATGCTCAAATAGAAGAAACGGCGAAAGCCCCTGAATCATGCCAAAAGGCCCTTGATTGCGATCCGGCATACTTGAGCCATCGCGGACAAAGCTTTGAGCCATTCCAGAAGAATCAAATCGAACTGCGCGCGAATGTCATCAAAAAAAGGTTTGTGCTCCCATTGCAGTACTCGTCTGCGCTTCTCAGGATTGGCATGGGCGAACAATCCGTACAAGAACGTCTCAAACACATCGCGACGCGAATCTGCCCCAATACCTTTTGGAAAGCCAACCGATGGAACCCTATCAAGGTACGAGTTGAATTCATACCTCGACTTACGAAACTGCTCTTTCAATTCCGCGTCGATTTCAAGACTAGCGATTCGCTGCTCCATGTTGCAAAGAGAAGTCGCCTCGTTGTTCTGCCTGAAAAACCGGAGTGTAAGCAGGAACGCCTTAACTGCGTCCCGTTGCGGTCCCGTCCGCTCGCCAAGGAATCCGGTTTCTTTCGACCAATTGAATTGCGTTGCGATCCCGGTTGCCTTTGCTTCCGAAAGGAAGTCCGATTGAAGCATTTCATCAACTGATTCGATGAATATTTCAAGGACTTCTCGGTCCGTGAATTTGGTTTCTGCCATCTCAGAACTCCATCACCAGAGCACAATACGGTTGATTCTAGGGTTATCGTTTCTTGCGTTTCAGTACTTGAACTCGACCATTCTCCGTACGCTATCGCTTTCGGTCGACGTCGGTAACTTTTCCGACGTAAACGAAAAAACGCGCGCAGCCAGGTCTACGCCCTATGAATTCGCCCCGGCGACCACGTATAACAACCCGCTGTCGATTGTCGCGGGATCATGAACTGTCGCGTATCGTCGAATTCAAAAAACGGCGCGTGGTACGAGAGCAGCGTTAAATCGCCAAGCGGCGCCGTGAATGTGTGAACGACTCCGCGCGTGAACAGCACAGCATCGCCGGCGTCCACCACGACCGAGCGAAGTTCCCGCGTCTTTTCCGCATCCGGCAGGAAATGAAACAAGCCAACCCCCGACGTCACCACGAGCAGCCGATCCGAGAACTCATGCACATGTAACGGAAGGTCTTCCGTACCTGCTGCGAATCGCAGGTGTACCAGGCCGTCATCGCCGCCGTCACTTGGTCGCCACGAGCCGCCCTCCACGCCGGGGTTACCCTCGAAGCCCGATTCGACGCGAATCGGATGCGTTTCACGAAGGCCCTTGTGGAGAGCTCTTGCTGTTCCCCACTTCGATGCCTTTCTCAAGTGACCGAAGCGAACCACCGTCGCACCCGCAGCAGCCTCAAAAGCGCGCTTGATCGCCGCACGCATCATCCGAAGCCACGCATCGAGAACGTCTACGCCGTTCCCACCATCGTTTTCGCTCACCTCGAACGCAAATCCCTGCCCATCCGCAAACGCCAAACACAAACGAGTCACTCTCCACCGTCCTTCCGGCATAGCCAAACCGGCGCGTTCAAGCGCCAACGGCCCAACGCATCGCTTCGACCGCCCGAAGCATCCAAGACGTTAGGTACATGTTTGGTACGCTGGATTTCCCGCAAGTCAAGGTACGAAATGGAAAAAAACCAACCGAACGATACGCCGCACAGTCCCGGCCCGGTTTCACTCGAAACTCGAATTCAGATTCTCCTGGAGGAATACCGTGCGCTGTATTCGTTGCTCACTTTTCGGTTGACGGTGATGGACCGCCGCCTGCCAGCAATCGGGGGTACGCTGGCTGCCATACTTGGCAGTGCCACGGCCATGCCGGATCACACCCGGCTGGCGTTCTTGCTGGGCTTTCCGATTGCCCTTGTCTGCCTCTTTCTGTCCACCGTACAGCACGCACGCTCCAAAGAAGACCACGTCCGCCGCATCGACGAAATCGAACGGCTTGTGAACCGGCTCGCGGGCGAAGAGCTTCTCGTTTTCCAATCCCGCCACCCCAACAAGGCCCGCCACCCCGGTGGCCGTACCGGCTTCGGAGCGGTGCTCGCGGTCTTTTCAGCGTGCCTGATCCTGCTTGGCGTCTGCATGTACACGGTGCGAATTCCCCGCCCCTTGTTCACGCATGACGGGCTGGCAACCTACGCCGTTTACTTGTCCGGTTGCGCCATCCTCATGCTGTTTGCCACGATCCGCCTGAGCCGGTATCGCTACCGCCGCCCGCCCCCGGATGTGTGATCCCGGTCGCTCGACGCGCGAGGTGTCGCACGGTCTGGGGGTCAGCGAATCGTAGGTTCGGCTACTCAAACCGCCTCGCATCGGCTTGCATTCGGCCGCATGGCAACTATCATCGCGGATATTTCGCTTTGTTCGTGGCAAACCGATCCCAGTTGGGAGCAAACGGAGCTGCTTATGAAGAACGGTATCGGATACGTGCGAATCTTTCTCATTGCGCTCGGAACAGTTGCGGCGGCCCTGCCAGGTGGCTGTGGACCGAACGAGCAGGAACAGAAGGACATCGCCAAACGCGCCGTCGCCCGAACGCTTAAGGAGGCGGACCAGAGTCCTGAAGTCCAAAAACTCGCAAGCGCCGTGCGGACGCAAGCCACCTTGGCGGAATCGGCGCGCGGCATGGCTGAGGACTACGAATCGGACGAACCCGGCGGGGGTTTTCTGCGCATGGGCACTGTCTTCGGCAACGCCGCCGGGGCCGAAGTTGCCCGCGGCCAGGACAACAAGTTCTCGAAACTCAAAGACATGTACTACGCCAAGCTTCAGATCATGCGCCGCAGAATCGCCTGGAGTAAAATGACCACGAACGAGCAAAAGTACGTTCGAAAGCAAGACCCTGAGTTCGTACGGTGGCTAGACGACGGCGAACTAAAGAAACTTTTCGCCGAAGGAAAACTGCGGCAAGAGCGTTCTCCTTGAATGCCCGTATCACCTAACAGTACAGCGCAAAGTAAGCTCAAGGGGACGGAGAGTGTGGATCGATAAC